>CALXVX010000001.1 GCA_944392215.1 uncultured Alphaproteobacteria bacterium
TCATCAACTTCATAGCCCATATGGCATTTCGGACAATAGATATGCATGTGTTCACCTCTTGAAATCACATCATAGAATGAAAAAGCGTTTAATCAAAGCAAAAAAGTACTTTATTAAAAGAATAATTACGATTATGTTGAAAGAGATAAGATAAAGGAGATAAGCTTTGGCAGAAACTAGCAACGGCATTATAGAAATGCGCAATGTCGGGATTCGTTACGATCAAGGTCCTGAGATACTGAGCGACATCAACCTTTCGCTCAAAAGAGGGTCTTTCCATTTCCTGACCGGTAAAAGCGGAGCCGGCAAGACCTCGCTTTTGAGCATGATGTACCTTTGGCAACGCCCCAGCCGTGGAAGTATTAGCGTTTTTGGCAAAGACATCAATTTCACCAACCGGGATTCGCTTGCCTCTCTACGGCGACGCATTGGTGTTGTATTTCAAGACTTTCGGCTGTTAGAACATCTGAGTGCCTTTGATAATGTTGCCCTGCCTTTGAGAGTCTGTGGAATGGACGAGAAAGAAGTCCGTAAGCGCGTCAGTGAACTTTTGAGCTGGGTAGAACTGGACCGCCATATGTTAGATGCTGCAGCCACGCTCTCAGGAGGGGAAAAACAACGTGTGGCAATTGCCAGAGCGGTCATCAATCGCCCAGAACTTTTATTGGCAGATGAACCCACCGGCAACGTAGATAACTTCATTGCCCCTAAATTGATGAAGTTATTTGTTGAGCTCAACAAGTTGGGCACCACAGTCGTTATTGCCACACACAGCGACAAGTTAATAAACGATTTTGCATATCCCCGTTTGCATTTGCAAAACAGAAGCTTGCATATTTTATACCCATCAGACAAAAGCGGCTTGGGAGGTAGCGATGTCTAAGAATATTTATATTGCCCGCAAACAAGAGCTGCCGCTCAAAGGAGATTCGACCAGTTTATTTTTACAAGTGATTATCTCAATAGCCGTTTTTATTTTTGCCATCACGCTGTCTGGAGTTCTGTCTATCAACTCGATTTTAGAGAACTGGAATCAAAGCATTTTAGGCTCTCTGACGGTCCAGATTATGCCCATAAACGATACCAATCAAGAAAAAGCGGCAGCAGAAACTCTTGCTTATCAAGAAAAGGCCATTGAGTTCTTGCAAACAGTTGAAGGCGTCATAAAAGTCACGCCGCTAGCTGATGATCAATTGAAAAGCTTAATTCAGCCGTGGCTCGGCGATGGTGTAAATATCGAAAATTTGCCAATGCCGCGAATTATAGATGTCAAGCTTGCCTCAGATGCTGAGATAGACTTTGCCAAGCTGGCTCAAGATTTAGCCGTAGCCTCTCCGCAAGCCTCACTTGACAATCACAAACTTTGGTTAAGCAAACTCATTCGTTTTGCCGACGGTCTAAAACTGATAGCTCTAACCGTTTTATTGTTGATAACGGCAATTTCGGCCGGAGCCATATTCTACACCACCCAAATGAGTTTAGGTCTGCATAGGTATATCATAGAAATATTGCACATCATGGGGGCCAAAGATGCCTATGTTGCCCAGCAATACGCCAAACGGATGGCCGTTTTGGGTTTGATTGGAGGATTGTTTGGGTTGCTTTTTGCCATTCCGATAATTTTCTTTATTGGCTCGCTGGCCACACAAATAGAAGGCGGCATCATCAGTGAAGCCAATTTGAGCATCGGAGATTGGATTATGATTTTGATATTGCCGCTTTTTGCCATGGCAATATCCATGTTCACGGCCTATTATACGGTTAAACGCACATTGCAAAAGATGCTCTGATGAAAAAGTTTTTGCTTATATTGGGATTGCTGTTGGTTGCGCTGTGGTTTGGCGGATTTTTGATTTTCGCCTATCGCATCAACCACTACCCGGCAGATGAGAAGACGCATACCGAGGCGGTTGTGGCTCTGACCGGCGGCCGATACCGAATTGCCGAGGCAGTAAATTTACTAAACCAAGGCAAAGCCGATAAATTATTCATCTCCGGTGTCAGCAAAGACAGCTCGCTAGATGAAATAAAAAAGAGGCAAAATCTCGAGATTGAAAACGAAAGCAACGTCAGTTTAGGACACCAGGCCAAAGACACCTTCGGTAATGCCAAAGAAACAGTTGCCTGGCTGAAAAAGAACAAGATATCCTCGATTCGTTTGGTAACCTCAAACTATCACCTAGACAGGAGCATTGCCGAGTTTAGAGCACAAGCACCAAATTTGCAAATAATCGCCCATCCGGTATATTCGGATAAAGTCAAAAAAAAGTGGTGGAAGAGTTGGCATACCTTCTCGCTTATTTTTGCAGAATATAATAAATTTTTATGTGCATATGTTCGCTGTAATTTTTTTCCGCGAGGTGACTAATGATTTTTATCCGTTCATTGCTGTTTAATATTGTAGGATACGGTAGTCTGGCTGTTGGTTGCGTGCTAAACACCATCATCGGTATTTTTTCGCAAAAGGCCATTATGAAAATTTGGAACTACGGTTTTATCCCGTTCTTTGCTTGGAGCTTACGATACATCGCCGGTATCAAAATAGAAATAAGGGGCAAGCAATATCTTGAGCAAGAGAATGCGATTTATGCAGGCAAGCATGAATCTGCCATGGAAACCTATGTCATGACAAGCATTATCAAACGCGGAACTTTTGTTTTGAAAAAAGAGCTGACATATATCCCGCTTTTTGGCTGGGCACAAGCATTATATGGGATGATTCCCATAAACCGTTCAGCCGGCTCCGCCGCCATGAAAGATATGTTGCGCAAAGCTCAAAAGATGAAAGAGAATAAACGTCCGATAATTATTTTTCCCGAAGGAACACGCCGTCAACCCGGCCAAGAGCCGGTCTACAAACCCGGCGTTGCTTTACTGTATCAACATCTGAACTTGCCGGTAATACCCTTTGCCACCAACACCGGTTTGTTTTGGAAAAAGAGCTCGTTTTTGCGCTACCCCGGCACGGTTGTCTTTGAATTTATGGAGCCATTACCGGTAGGCCTTGATAAAAAACATTTTATGGAAGAACTGCAAAACCGCATAGAAACCAAATGCGCGGCACTCAATGCAGAAGCAATTAAGAACTATCCCTACATCAAAAGCCATATGTATCATGCACAAAAAGATTAAAGGAGATTTCTCGTGAGTATCAAAGCAATTGCAGAAAAGATAAAAGCCCCTTTCGCCTTTGTCGGCCGCAAAATAAAAGAAGGTATGTGGTTTTTGGCCTCTTTTCTGTTTGCATTTATAGTTGTACTCACATTCATAGACATCACTTTAAGCCGCAATGCGGCGATCAAACAATTCAAAGTCAACTTTTCAAGAATCATTAATAACCTAAACGAAGTCGGTTTAGATATTGCCTATGAGGATTTACAATTTAACAGCATTTACCCTTATCCACTGATAGAGTTAAAGAATTTTCAGCTTTATAATTTAAAGGGTGAGTATTTGTGGAAATTAAAATTGACTCAAATAGAATGTCGCCCCAATCTGCTCAATGCCGGAAAACTAAATTTTGAAATTATGGGGGACGGAGAATTTTCTTTTGACAAGAGTTCTAGAAAATTAACGGCGCAAAGAGCAGAACTGCTGACAGAGTTTGGCAAACAAGGAAATTTCAAAGAGCTTCAAACTTATATTGATGAGCTCAATATAAAAGACTTTGCCAAAGTAAAATCTTTTGTTTTAGCCCTGAGAAAAAGCCAAAGTATCATCCCGGAAAGAGCCATCGCCCCAACAGTTGAAAGCCATGTAGAAATTCGCGATGTTACCCTGAACGGCTTGCTAAACTACCCCCTCACCTCAGAGATAAAAAGAATATATGCAAAGTTTAATCTTATGGGAGAGATGGACGAGCAAGAAAGCTTACCCCTGGCAGCAGAGACCTGGCTGCGCAACGGAGGTTTCATAGAAGTACCATCACTGATTATTAATTGGGAGCCTTTGCATTTGGTAGGCCGTGGTGATATCAGGTTTGATGAAAAATTTTCGCCAAAAATACAATTGCAAACCTCATCCAAAGCAATGCTGAATTTATTAGAAGATTTGCAAAATAAAAACTACCTGGACAAGAAAGGAGTTTTTGTTGCCAACATTTTGCTTGGAGCCAAAGCATTCAAGCTGAGCAAAGATGATAAATATTTAACCATCAGCACCCCGATAACTTATCGGGAAAATAAGTTGGCAATAGAAAATATAACGGTCAAGACTCTTGAGGATTAAAGCGGGCAATAACCACTTTTGCCAAACCATAGCGGCGCTCTTCTATATACTGATATTGCGGCGGCAGATTAAGAATTTCATCATTGCGCAGCTCAATTAAGCACCAGGCAGAAGGCTTTAGCATCCGCGCGGAGGCTATTGCTTGCAGAGCCGGCTCTGTTAACCCCTGATTATAAGGCGCATCCATAAACAAGACATCATAAGCATCATTGGTATTTTTAAGTGTTGAAGCAGCTTGGCGATAGATTTTAAGTTTGTCTTTTTCCGCCGGAAAAAGTGCCAAATTTTTAAGCAAAGGGCGGATATCAATATCTACGGCACCAGCCTTTGCAAAACCTTGGGATAAAGCCTCCAAAGCAAAAGCACCGGAACCGCAAAAAACATCAAGTAAAGACAATTCAGCGAAAGGGACATTTAGACGAGAACGCAAAATATTAAACAAAGCCTCTCTGGCCCGATCAGATGTCGGGCGAACAGCCTCGCTGTCAGGAGATATTAATTTTTTGCCGCGATATTTTCCACCGATAATTCTCATAGCTCAAAAGTATTTCCGAGTTGTTCACGCAAGACTTTGGTCGGCACTTCTTTAGCCTCGCCCTTTTTAAGAGACCCTAGTTGGAACGGGCCATAAGAAAGCCTAATAAGACGAGACACCTCAAGACCGATAGACTTCATCACTCGGCGGATCTCGCGATTTTTGCCTTCGGTCAAAGTAACATTGAGCCAGGTATTGGCACCTTGAGAACTTTCCATAGTTGCAGTAATCGGCCCGTATTCAACCCCGTCAATAACGCTACCTTTCTGCAAAGCCTGAAGTTTTTGCAAGTTAACAAAACCATGCACGCGCACTTTGTAGCGGCGCGCCCATCCATTGGAAGGAAGCTCTAACTTTCTTGAAAGCTCACCATTGTTGGTCAAAAGCAACAAACCTTCTGAATTTAGGTCCAAACGCCCAACCGAGATAACCCTCGGCAACCCGGCCGGCAGGTTCTCAAACACGGTCGGACGTCCTTTGTCATCTTTGTGCGAGGTAACAAGACCGACTGGTTTGTAATAAAGCCACAACCTGGTAAGTTCTTTTTGCGGGAGTTTTTCTCCATCAATTAAAATTTTTTCATCACCGGAAACGTTGAAGGCAGGAGTTTTAACCTCCTCACCATTGACGGTTACCCTCCCCTGAGAAATAAGTTCCTCTGCCATTCTACGAGAACAAACACCGGAGCGAGCAATAAATTTTGCCAATCTTTCTGTCATTTTATGCTTTCCTTTTTGTTTTAGATTTAGCATAATCAAACAAAAATACAACAAAAAAGGAAAAAGATGGAAGCAAAAGACTACATGACAAAAGCCTTGGAACTCGCCCAAAGAGCAGCAGAAGAAGATGAGGTTCCGATTGGCTGCGTGATTATCAATCCCGAGACGGGAGAGATTATTGCCGAGGCTTATAATAAGAGCCAACACAGTGAAGATGCCACTGCCCACGCAGAAATAAAAGCAATTCAAGAAGCCTGCCGCAAAGCGGGGAGCAACCGCCTGCGCGGCATGGATATGTACGTGACCCTGGAGCCCTGCACCATGTGCGCGGGTGCCATTTCTTTTGCCCGCATAGAAAATTTGTATTTTGGCGCCACGGATGCAAAAGGCGGAGCAATAATAAGCGGGGTTAGGTTTTATGAGCAACCGACCTGCCACCACCGCCCCAAAATCCACAGTGGCCTGATGGAGCAAGAATGCAGCCAAATCTTAAAGGACTTTTTTAAGAAAAAAAGAAAATAAAAATCAGTTTGAAGAATCAGAATTTTTTTGTGCCAAAATCGCAGTTATCTCGATAACAAAGTTTTGCGTTTCAACATCATCTATCGCAGCAAAATAACGAATAAGGCGGTGCAATTGAGACCACCTCAGAGGATTTGAATTTTTATCTGTCGGCAAAATAAAATCAGGATTGATGGATATTTCATCTTCTTCCAAAGTTTTAATCAGCTCTTGCAACTTTTGATTATTTTTAACAGCCATGGTAGTCCCCTTTCTTTTCATCACCCCGGGGCTCCGAAATTTAATAACAAATTTCGAAGCACCCGCCCCTTATAAAGAACGACAGCTTTTGACCAAAGGAACTTTTGTTCTTTATAAAAGATAACCTCCTTGAAAAACCAAGGAGGGGAGGTGAAAACTGTTATACCACAGCCCGAATTATTCGTCGCAAAAATGCGCTTATATCTTCGGCTCCCCAAAGGGGAATATAATTGGTATAAGGAGTTTTCACTCTCCACTGCGGCAACTCACCGCAGCAAGAGCATAATAGCAGATAGTTATAAAAAGACAATAAAAAAAACCGCCCAATTGCGGTTTAAAAAGGCACACTAAATTTCATCTCAGAAAACCGCCAGGCGAGATTTTCAAAAAGGTCGGAGAATGCTCCAGATAGAGCGATTTGAAAGGCAAAAGTACCGGAGCCCAAACAGGGCACCCAAAATTTCGGCTGGTGGAATTTATAGAGTGATTTT
>CALXVX010000002.1 GCA_944392215.1 uncultured Alphaproteobacteria bacterium
ATATCCTTGCCTTGTACATTCAAATTCGCCGTGTTGTCTTCATTAAACTTTACACTCAGCTTATCTGTTTGCAGAAGGTTGATGCCTTTGTATGATGCATCTTTTATCAAAGAATCATATTGGTTGAGGATGGAAAAATATTGCTCACTTAAAGATGAGGAAATTTTATAGCCATATCTAGCATCTAGGGCCTCTGCTTTGCCTGCTTCTACAAAGGAAGATAAAATGCCTTGATAGTCGGCTCCTTGTGCTAAAGTATCACTTCCCTCCCAACTCCAGTCTTGCTTCAACTGCACCTGAAATGGAGATGCTCCAGACTGGTTCAAATATATTTTTGCTCCGCTCTTAATGGTAAAATTGTTTTTTGTCTGAGCTTCTAGACTAAGAAATGATCTTTCGGTCGTAAATACTAATGTAGAATCTGAATCTACAAACACATTGTTGCCGCTATATGTTCCGTAATGGGCGCCCAAATTGCAATTAGAAAATTTTATTGTGCTGTTTGTCACATTGAGCGTTTGCTTGCCCGCCATTAAAATACCAAAATTAAATATAACGTTCTCATTGTTATCATTTTTTATAGAAATGTTGGCGCCCCTTATATTAATGCTGCCTCCCAATCCATAAATGCCGATTGTTTCTTTCTGTTGCATACCATCAACATAAACTTCTATATCTCCTTCTATGGTTAGATTTCCACCATAATAAGATGCTATTCCAATACATTGTTTAGTTGTGGAGGAGGCATTAACCGTTATGTTGCGAACACAAGCCCTTTTTCCCGCTGTGACAGCTCCGCCTCCGGTTTCTGAAAAATGGTTTATTTCTATATCTGCAAGAAGTGAGTTATCTCCCAAGACTACCCCTCCTGTATTGGGACCGTTATCAAAGGTTATGGATGAGAAGTGTTTGCCGTTGCTATCTCGCCAAAGAGCATTTTCATTTATATTGGCAAAATATTCGGTGCCAACTAACTTTTGATTATCGGCTAATTTTAGCATTTCATTTTTTATTTCTAAGGCTCCGTAGACACAGATAAGCTCTTTACCTGCTGCAACGGCTGCTTTAAGCTCATCTACTGTGGTGACAACAGTTCCATTAGCCCCAACCTGGCCTTCAAACCAGCTTTTATCCAGTTTTGTGTAGGTTTTATGGGGTTCATCGATATCTTCGACCAGAGGTGTCTCCAGTGCCTGGCTGGCAACTGCTTTGGCTTGCTCCAAAAACTCAGTAGCACTCTCCAACGCCGTGGTGGCCGCCTTTATCGTGCTCACCGCCTGCCCCATGCTATCTAACAGTGCGTTCAAGTCATCTGCCCGATTATTTAAAGACAGGGCTGTGTAGTAAGAACTTGGGTTATCTATCGCTGAGTTGACCTTCTTGCCGGTCGAGAGTTTGTTTTGGGTAGAATCAACTTGCCCGCTGATATTTTGCAGGCTCAATAAATTTGACCGCATACTCGCAGTTAAACTTATCTTGTTCATCTCACTCTCTACTAATCCTTATTTTGGTACCTGTTTAGATTGTACTTTTTTTTCTAATTTATGACTAGAACAACTAGCCGTTTTTCCACATAAATCAAAAAAATATATCTCCCTTAATACAATATTAGAAAATTGGTGATTATATTGATGTTAAATGTTCAACAAATAGAGGAAGTTTTTGATGCACGGAGCTGAATTATTAGATGTTCCTCAAATGGTGTGGGGAATGGATGCCAAGGTTGTGGCAGCCGCCATTGTTATTATCGCCTATGCAATTTTATTTACAGAAAAACTTAACCGCGCCGTCGTTGCTTTGCTCGGTGCCTCTGTTATGATTTTTGCAGGTATCCTAACCCAAGCTCAGGCTTTTATGGGGATAGATTTTAACACCCTGGCTTTGCTGATCGGTATGATGATGATTGTCGGTATTTGTGAAAAAACCGGAATCTTCCAATATGTGGCAATTTGGTCTGCCAAAAAAGTGCATGCCAACCCCAGAGGAATCCTCTTGGTTTTGGCCGTCGTGACTGCATTTTTCTCCGCCTTTCTTGATAATGTTACAACCGTCCTGCTAATTGTGCCGGTCACATTCCAAATCACAAAAAAGCTCGGAGTGCCTACCTACCCTTATCTCTTGGTTGAAATATTTGCTTCTAACATTGGCGGAACCGCCACCCTCATCGGTGACCCGCCAAACATTCTCATCGGCTCTGCTCTCAACCTCTCTTTCATGGACTTTATGAAAGAGCTTACTCCGATTGTCATTCTCTGCATGCTTGTGCTTACCGTTATTTTTGACTTTTTCTTCGGCCGCAGATTGGTCTCCACTGCTCAACGCCGCAACAAAATTATGCTTTTGCAAGAAAGAGAGACGATTAAAGATTCAACCTTGCTTATCAAATCTCTTTCTGTACTGTTCTTGGTTATTGTCGGCTTTATCAGCGCCGAGCATTTTCACATTGCCAACGGCACGATTGCCATGGCCGGTGGAGCAACGCTTTTGTTGCTCTATACCTTGGGTGCCAAACATGATGAGCGCGACCATAAAGTTGAGCAGATTTTCGCCATTGTTGACTGGACAACCATATTCTTCTTTGCCGGTTTGTTTGTCATTGTCTATGGGCTTGAAGTCACCGGTGTTCTTGCTATGCTCGGGCATAAATTTATTGAGCTAACCGAGGGCTCCGTCAGCAAGGCCAGTTTGCTCATCATCTGGGTTTCAGCCATTGTCTCCGGTGCAATTGACAACATTCCCTTTGTGGCAACCATGATTCCGATGCTTAAATCCATGGAGGCTTCTCTGGGCGGACGAGAGGCCATGATGCCCGTGTGGTGGGCTCTCTCACTCGGTGCTTGTTTTGGCGGCAACGCAACCCTTATCGGCGCTTCGGCCAATGTTATTGTTGCAGGAATGGCTGCTAGGCAAGGACAGCCAATCTCTTTCTTGGGATTTATGAAATGGTCGGTCCCCATAACTTTGCTCACCGTTGCCTTGGCAACCGCCTATATTTATATCCAATATTTTATTATATAGGAAAAGCCCCGAACAATCGGGGCTTTTTTGAAATACTGCTCGGCTAAATCGAGGAATTGCTGCCGCCTACTCCACCAAAGGGATTGTATTGGCCGACACCTCCGAAATACTTGCGGAAAAATCCGGGCTCTTGGCCGGGGGCTTCGGTTTCATCTTGACTAATTTTAACATTCTCCCCATCCTCTTTTCCCAAGCGACTCAGTGAGATGACCTCCCCTTCATCGTTGAAACGAATGGTGAGCACATCACGGTTGACCTCTTCGGGAGCAAAGAAAGCGACTCTTTTGATGTCTGAGGACATATAAATCCAAGTGTTTTTATCAAAAGAAACCACTGTCGATGGTGCGCCCAACACCTGCAGCACCTTGCTTTGGCTATCTCCTTCTGAAATTTCTGCTATGCGCTCCTCGCTTGGCATATTGCCATTGTGCGAAACAAACCATTCATTGGTTTTGGCACTTGAACAAGCACCCAAAAAACAAGCCAGGCAACAGCTTATAACAATTTTGTTGGTTGACATCTGATATTCCTTGAAGTTATATCCTAAATTAAACGTTAGCTCTTTATATCATAAGGAAAATATTTATGCAAAATCTTTTTTCTTATCCCCTAACTCTTGAAGACTTGGGCTCGGGCACTAAGTCTTATCACTTGCAGGCTAATCATCTGCAACTTAAGTTTATTGCCGAAGTTCTGAAAGTTGATCGAATTGAAAGTTTTGATGCTCAAATCATACTAACATTCAGCCGTAAAAATCACAGAATTGATGTTAAAGGAATCGTTAATGCCGATGTTGAACAAACAAGTGTTATCTCTTTGGAAAAGTTTATAAAACACTATTCTCCGGAGTTTGAGCTTTTCTTTGATACGGAACTCACGGCGGCCCAACTGCGCGAAATGGAATTTGAGTTTGAAGACGAAGTGCCCGATATCTTGGAAAACGGACAACTCGACTTGGCCGCTATTGCTATGGAACAATTGGCCTTGGCTCTTGATGATTTTCCAAGAAAAGACGGCGAGGTTTTCTCCTTTGCCTCCGAGTTTGACGAAGATGAGGCTCCAAAAGAAAATCCCTTTGCCGTTCTGGCTAAGCTTAAGAAATAACAACATATTTAAAAAACTCTTGCAAATTCCTAAAATATTGAGTAAAAGATTTTCAGAATTTCGCAAAAATGACATTTTATTTAGTTGATTTTAAAAACTAGATGGTTTATGAATGTCGCTTGAATTATAAATAACTTAAATCAGAGTATAAGAAAATGGCTACACCTAAAAAGAAAACTTCTAAGTCTCGTCGCGATATGCGCCGCTCTCATGATGCATTGACTCCCAATGCTTATATGGAATGCCCGAATTGCGGTGAGCTCAAAAAGCCTCATAATGTTTGCCCGTCTTGCGGTCAGTATGACGGTCGTGAGGTTGTCACTAAAAAAGTTGCAGACGCTGAATAGTTTTTCTGCACCACGCTCCGAGGTCTAAAGCCCCGGAGCTTATTTATGTTCGAATGGAGCCGGTTTTGTCTATGAATAATCTGGTTATTTCTATCGATGCGATGGGGGGGGATAATTCCCCCCGAGTCGTGATTGAGGGGTTGGCTATTGCCGCTAAAAAGAATCCTGACACCCGCTTTCTCCTTTTCGGAGACGATGCCAAGATTACCCCTATCTTGAACCAATTCCCCGACCTGAAAAAGGTTTGCGAAGTGCGCCACACCAACGAAATGGTGCACAATGAGGATAAGCCCTCTCAGGTTATCCGCAACCGCAACACCAGCATGTATATGGCTATTGATGCCGTGCGCAAAGGTGAGGCTCAAGCTATTGTTTCTGCCGGAAACACAGGCGCTTTGATGGCTATTTCAAAACTTGTCTTGAAGACTATTACTAAAATCCATCGTCCCGCTATTGTTAGCATTATGCCTCACAGAAACGGCAAATATGTGATGCTGGATCTGGGGGCCAACACCGAATGCAGCGCCATAAACTTGGCAGAATTTGCCCTCATGGGTGATATTTTGGCAAAACACGCCTTGGGTGTTGAGAGGCCGAGAGTTGCGCTTCTGAATATCGGCGCAGAGGAAATGAAGGGTAAAGAGGAAATTCGCCAGGCCGCACATATGATCAAAAATTCTAAGATGAATCTTGATTTTCATGGTTATATCGAACCGCATGAAATTCCCAACGGCGTGGCGGATGTTATTGTTGCCGACGGGTTTACCGGCAATATTGCCCTTAAATCTATTGAAGGAACTGCTAAGTTGGTTGTGAGAATGCTCAAAGATGCCATTAAAGGTTCTTTTTGGGCAAAGCTCGGTATTCCGTTTATGCTCGGTGTGATGCTCAAGGTCAAAAAGACCATGGACCCTCGCCTTTATAACGGTGCCATGTTTGTCGGTCTTAACGGTTTGTCCGTTAAAAGCCATGGCGGCACAGATGCTTTAGGTTTTTCTGTTGCCGTTAGCAATGCCGCCAACCTGGTACGCCAAAACTTTGTCGCGACTATTCGCGAAGAAGTTGAAAAAGTTGATCTCGATGAATTATCTCAGGAAGCTATTTATGAAGTGTATTAGATCTAGAATTATCGGACATGGCCACTATGCGCCTAAAAAAGTTTTAACCAATGATGATATGGCCAAAATGGTCGAGACCAGTGATGAGTGGATTACTACCCGCACGGGTATTAAGGCTCGTTGCGTGGTGGAAGATGAGTTTACCTCTGACCTTTCAGCCAAAGCTGCTAAGAGGGCTATTGAAAATGCAGGCATTACACCTGAAGATATTGATGTTGTTGTTTTGGCAACCGTAACACCGGATAACACGACTCCGGCTACGGCTATTAAGGTAAGCACCATGCTTGGTACCAAAACGGGAACCCCTGCTTTTGATATCTCTGCCGCCTGCTCCGGTTTTGTTTATGCTCTCACCATGGCCGATAATATGATCCGCTTGGGCCAAGTTAAGACCGCCCTTGTCATCGGTGCTGAGACACTTTCTAAAATTACTGACTGGACAGACCGAAACACTTGCGTTTTGTTTGGCGACGGTGCCGGTGCCCTTGTTTTGCAAGCCGTGGATGGCGTTGGAGATGCCTCTGATGAGGGAATCCTTTCTACCACCATTTATTCTGATGGTTCTCATTATGACACTTTGCGCACCACGGGCGGTGTTTCCACCACTCAAAATGCCGGGTTTGTCATGATGGACGGCAAAGAAGTCTTTAAGTATGCCATTAATGCTTTGGCTCAAGGTGCTGAAGAAGCTATGCATAAGGCCGGTATTACGACTCAAGATATCGACTGGTTGTTGCCCCACCAGGCAAACATCAGAATCATTGAAGGTGTCGGCAAAAAAATGGAATTGCCCGAAGAGAAGGTTATTGTTAATATTGCCAAACATGGTAATACCTCCGCGGCATCTATTCCGCTTGCTTTGTCGGAAAAGATGACCGACGGCACAATCAAGAAAGGCGACATGGTGGTTTTGACTGCAATGGGCGCCGGATTTACCTGGGGCGGTGTGGTTGTTCGCATCTAAATATGCCGTTTGATGGTAAAAAAGCTGTGGATTAGCTCTTGCAAGCTCCGTGTTTTTGGTATAACAATTTTACCCAGAAATTTAACTAAAACAAATATTAATGAGGATTGAAATGAAGACAATTACCCGTGCCGATGTTGCTGAAACCATCTATGAAGAAATCGGTTTATCAAGAAAAGACTCTAATGATATCTTGGATATGATGCTCGATGAGATTGTCAAAGAGCTCAGCAACGGGAACGACGTTAAGCTGTCTTCTTTTGGGACTTTTTCTTTGCGTGATAAAAAAGAGCGCTCCGGCCGCAACCCCAAGACAGGCGTGGCTGCCGTTATCAGCTCTCGTAGAGTTATCTCTTTCAAGCCTTCTCAAACGATGCGCAAAATCATTAACGCTTAAAGGACTATCTTATGGTCATCAATAAAAGTAAGGCTGCATTCAGGACAATTGCTGAAGTCGCCGATGAGATCGGTGTCGCTACTCATGTCTTGCGGTTTTGGGAAACTAAGTTTTCTCAAATTAAGCCAATGAAACGTAGCGGTGGGCGCAGATACTATCGTCCGGATGATGTTGAGATTGTGAAGACAATCAAGCATTATCTCTATGATGAGCGCTACACGATTGAAGGCGTGCAAAAACTTTTCAAAGAAAAAGGTGTAAAGAATTTGGTCGGAGAAGAAATTCAAAAAGACTTTTTTGAAGCTCCTGCCACTGAGATTGATGCCAACACTCATGAGCTTCTGGCCTCCCTTCAGCAACAGCTGGCGGCGATGAAAGAAGAATTGGCCGAGGCTTTGAAAAAATCTCAAAACTAACAAAAAACCCCGAAAGAATTTCTTTCGGGTTTTTTGCGGGCATAAAAAAAATAAAAAAGCTGTTGCATAAAAAATTTATTGTGGTAAATAGTATTCTGCTTTTAGAGAAGAGAAAGCAACGGGACGTAGTTCAGTCTGGTAGAGCGCTTGCATGGGGTGCAAGAAGTCGGAGGTTCGAATCCTCTCGTCCCGACCAGATACAAAGAAACTGCCTTCAGGGCAGTTTTTTTATATCTTCTTGTCGGGCGCAGGATTTGGACCTCCGAAAAGATACTCACTTAATATTTTCCTCCCCCCTTTTTATTGCGGCATCAATGCTTATATCTCTCCTGAAAATTAGAGGAGATTTGAATCATGTTCAGACATGCTCATAAAGATTGGAAAGAGTTTATCAATGCCATGTGGAATTTTTGGACCAGCCAAACCGGGGCTTTTATTTTGGCTGTTTCCGGTATTGCCGTTGGCTACTACATCTTCTATATCAGCCGCCCTATTCTCAAATATGAAACTGAGATTATTCCTTTTATATCATCACAAAACCAAAATGAATATAAGGTCAATGTTAAAGGCCAGGAATATGATGACCTCTATATGACCAGAATCTATTTGCAGAATAAAGGAGCCGGAGCTCTTTCAGGCAAAGATGTGTCTAAAATCGGACATGATCCTATTCGCATCGTTATCCCCAAAGATGCCGGAGTGGTTCACTATAACCTAGACAATACAGCCACCACCAAGGCTATTACCGCCGGTTTGCAGGAAGTTAACGGTGATCTCGTTATTAATTTTGACTATCTTAACCCCGATTATCAGATTGCGGCCACTCTCTTACATCAAAACCCAAATGCCGAGTTCTCCGTGCACGGGAGTGCGCTCAACGTTAATGAAATTACCCGCGAATGGAGCGATAAGCAGTTGAAGTTTTGGGGAATCTTGGGGCTTGGCGCTCTGTACCTTGTCCTTGTCTTGGTCTATATTTATAACCACTGGTATAAGCCTCGCAGGTTGTGGAAAAGACTTTGATTTAATCTTCTCTTCTGATTATTTTATTGACTTGTTCTCAAATTAAACGCAAAATAAGCGCAGTTTTGGTACTTTTTTTATGAGGAGAGATAGATGAAAAAATCTTTTGTGTCCGTTCTTTTGGCGGTTGCAATGCTTAGTGCTTGCGCGATTGACCCTTACACCGGAGAATCTAAGGTTTCTAAAACCGCTTGGGGCACTGCTATCGGTACTGCCGCGGGTGCTGGAATTGGAGCTTTGGCCGGCGGAGAAAAAGGTGCTTTGATTGGTGCCGGTATTGGTGCTGCCGCAGGTGCCGGAACCGGTGCTTATATGGATATTCAGGCTCGCAAGCTCCGTGCTGAATTGGTTGGGACCGGCGTGCAGGTTAAAGAGGTTGACGGTCGCGTTTATCTCATTATGCCTGGAAACATTACCTTTGATACCAACGAGGCTATTATCAAATCAAACTTCCAGCCGGTGCTTAATTCTATTGCCAAGGTGATTGTTGAATATGATCAAACCATGGTTCAGGTTTATGGTTACACCGACAACACCGGAAGTGCCGCCACAAACAATGCCCTGTCCTTACGCAGAGCGAATGCCGTTTCCAACTATTTGCGTTTACGCGGCGTCAACGGCAACCGCATCATCACAGATGGTCTGGGTTCTTCTAACCCGATTGCCTCTAATGCAACAGCGGCCGGACGCGAGCAAAACCGCCGAGTTGAGATTGCTTTGATTAACCGCTCTTGATTATCCGAGCTTTTATGAAAACAGGCTGACTTTTGGCAGCCTGTTTTTTATTTTAGAATAAACTACTTAATTGACATAACAATAAAAATTTGTTAGCATAGAAGGTAGTGGGATGTTTATGAGGAGATGTGTCATGCAGAAGCGTGTTCTTTGTTTTATATTGGTTTCTTGTATCGGAAGCTTTTTTGCCAATTCGGCTTTTGCGAAGGTGTGGGCGCTTCCTGATTATCAGGAAAGTTTCTCGAGCCGTACAAATGATGGATTTTCGCATGAACCTAATAACCCAAGTTCTCGTTCATGCTCAACTTATGGGGCTTTTTCTTCTTCCTCTCTAGGAAGCGGGCATGTTTGTGAGGGATCTTTTTATGTTGGGGCTCAACTATGTTGTACGTCATCGTCTTGTTCAGACGATTATCCTTACACATCTAGCGATTGTGCCAGAGAAGGCAAAATTGGTGCTGGTAATTCTTGTTCCGATGATGATGGTACTCACTATGCTATTTGTAAGTGTGACTCCTCTAAATATCCATATTCGTCCTCGGAATGTATTCCCTCTTTGAGTGGTGCTTCTTGTACGGATAGTGATGGCACACATTATCAGACCTGCGGGACGGATCCTTGTGCAGGCAAGACGCCTGTGACCTGCCCTAAAGCTCTTGGCTGTGCCGAGACTTGTGACGGCACCACTTGTATCAGATGCAATCCTCAACCCGATTGTAATCCTGGATACCATTGGGATGACAATTTAGGTTGTGTTCAGAACACTTGCGGTAGTGGGTTTGCCACATCCATCAGTGATTGTGGTATTGCAATTTCTAACAGCCATTGGGAATTGGGTTCGTCAACCAAAGGACTATCGGGAGATAGTTATTGCTATAGTTGCGTATTGACCTGTGATCCGGGATATGTATTTAATTCTGCCGGGACATCTTGTATCGCCAGTGGTTGTACTGAAGGTTTTGCTACAACAGTTGCTAATTGCGGATCTGTTACCGGTGGTAAATTTACATTGAATTCTTCTGTTACCAGCGGACAGTCTGGTTCTGCTCCTTGTAAGAAGTGCGAGGTTTCTTGTGAGTCTGGCTATGTCGCAGATTCGCAAAAGACAGATTGTCTTGTCAGAGACTGCTCTGGTGGCTTTGCTACAACAAAAAGTGACTGTGGAACTCTTGCAAACGGATATTATGAATTGGGGTCTACAACCGATGGATATTCCGGTTCGGATCTTTGTAAATCTTGTGAGCCAAAGTGTAACTCTGGATATGTATTTAACTCAGCTACCCATTTGTGTGAACAAGGGGGCTGTCCGGTGGGCTTTGCTACAGCAAAAAGTGACTGTGGAACTCTTGCAAACGGATATTATGAATTAGGATCTGCGACTAATGGATATTCAGGTTCAGATATTTGTAAATCTTGTGAGGCAAAGTGTAACTCTGGATATGTATTTAACTCTCAGACCAAATCTTGTGAGGCAGGAGCTTGTCCGACCGGATCTGCTACGACTGTGGCTGGATGTGGTACGACTGCCGGAGGAACCTACTCTTTAGGTTCTACAATAAAAGGATATTCCGGTTCCCAAGCATGTAAGGAATGTATCTTTACCTCTACATGTACGGCTACACTGACTTCTTGTCCGAAGGGATATGAGTGTACTTCTTGCGTAAGAGATGGAACTACCTATTACGAGAAGACCGGTAACTGTGCTAGCGGATATGCTAAAGCTGCACTAGGCCTTGATAAAGAAACTTGTTATGACACAAAATGTGCTTATGATAACTTGCTTAAGGTTCCGTCTAATGCTACGACCATAAGCTTGGAGGGCGGAAAGATATATGTCAGCGGCTGTAAATCCGGCTACTTTACGACCTACAGCGGTGGATGTATTATCGGATGTGTATCTAAGACGGAAGGATATACTTGTCCGCTAGGATCTTATGCTAGTAAAACAGAGGCTTGTCAAAAGTGCCTTAGTGGAGTTAGGAAGATGTTTCTTGACCACTCTAATACATGCTATGAATGTTGTGTTCCGCAGTTAGGATTTCCTGAGTGTGATCCTTGTTCTGGAGCTCCTTCAGGAAGTCTTCCTTCCTTAAGAATGTAGCCGCTAGGATGAAGCCCCCGCAAACGTGGGGGCTTCTCTTTTATGTTTTCCTTTGCCATGCAAATCTTGGAAAGTTGCATGATTAATCGAGTAAAAATTCTCGAACTTCTTTAGAATGACTTTAACCATTTGCTAAGCTAAAAAGCCTTTGTTGTTTTTAAATCCCTAAATCTACCTTTATCCCCGCTTCTCGCAAAAACTGCAATAGCTCTGCCAGATATAATTTTTCTCTATAGTGCAAGCGGCCATCGGCTAAGCAAACTTTTAAAACCTCTTGGCACAGTTTTTCCACCGCATCTGGGTTTTGGTAGTTGATATTGCTCAATGCTTTATAAAAACTTTTTTCATCAGGTGCTAGGCCTTCTATGTATGTTTCCAGATATTGACTACTCAAATTCTTGGTTTGCGGAATCTGCTCCAAGATATAATCAAATATTATTTTTTGCTTTATCGGCGCATAATTGTTTTCACTGTGAGCCATAAATGATAAAATGACCAAGTCGACGTCTATCGGCTCAAATATCTTTTTATCTATATTTATTGTGCTTTCTTTATCAGCTCTGTCTTCGGTCTTTGCAAAATCTTTTGCAAAATCCTCTACTCTCTTGTAGTATTTTTCATTGCTTAAATCTAAAATATCATGCACGAATACAGAGTCAAAAATATATGATTTTTGATTGCGATAAAAATATATATCTAAAAAGATATTGTTGTCTTTTTTCCAGACATTTTTGATGGCCACATTTTCCTCATAAAGCTTGTTGTTCTTTATAAGGTGGATAAGCATATTGTAAAATCTTATTGCTTGTGTGGCCATCTTTTCTCCTCTAGTTTAGCAGATTCCTTATCTTACTGACATAATGCTTTATCGTCTCTACCCTAACCGCATATTCTGATAAATCTTTTTCAATAAACAGCTTCTGATCCGGTCTGACCTTCATGGCTCCAAAAGATGAAAAAACAAAGTCCATCAGCTTTTCCGGCTGGGCAAAGCTATTCCCTCGCAGAGTTATCAGAATCCCTTTGGCACCGGCATCTATCTTCTCTATGCCTGCCTGCTCGCAGAGTTGTTTTATCTCTACGGTTTTGAGCAGATTATCGACCTCAGTCGGAATAGGGCCAAAGCGGTCTACCAGCTCCTCTCTCATATCGGCAATTTCATCTGCGGTTTTGAGCTCGCCGATACGTTTGTATAGCCCAAGTCTGACACCCAGATCCTTGACATAGGTCTCGGGAATCATAATCGGAATACCGGTGGTGATTTGCGGCGCCCAATCTTTTATCTCTTTGGCTCTCTCATCGGCCATTACGCCTGAGCGCAGGCGCAAAATCTCTTCTTCCAACATATGCTGGTAAAGTGATATACCAACCTCTTTGATATGGCCTGATTGCTCCTCGCCCAAGACATTGCCGGAACCTCTGATATCCATATCGTGGCTGGCCAAAGAAAAACCTGCTCCCAGTGTATCCAATGCCTGCAAAATATTTAGTCTTCTTTCGGCAACCTGGTTTAGCTTCTTTTTGGGCGGTACCGTAAAATATGCATAGCCTCTTAACTTGCCTCTGCCGATACGCCCTTTCAGCTGGTATAATTGCGCCAGGCCAAACATATCTGAGCGGTAGACTATCATCGTATTTACGCTTGGCATGTCTATCCCTGATTCAATAATCGTGGTGGAAAGCAACAAATCTGCCTTGCCGTCGGCAAAGTCATTCATAACTTCTTCCAATTGACGGGCTGGCATTTGCCCGTGTGCCACCAATATCTTGATGTCCGGCACAAGCGCTCTCAGCTCTTGCTCTATGCCGAAAATATCAGAAACCCGCGGGCAAACAAAAAACACTTGGCCGCCTCTGAATTTTTCACGATATATGGCCTCTTTTATCATCACCTTATCAAACGGCATAACAAACGTGCGAGCCGCCAATCTGTCCACCGGCGGAGTGGCAATAATCGAGAGCTGTTTGACACCTGTCAGCGACAGTTGCAAAGTTCTTGGAATCGGTGTTGCCGTCAGGGTCAAGACATGGACATCTGATTTGAGCTGTTTTAGTTTTTCTTTATGCACAACACCAAAGTGCTGTTCCTCATCTATTATCAGCAAGCCCAGATTGCAAAACTTGATATCCTTGGCCAGAAGTGCATGAGTGCCGATTACAATCTCTACACTCCCCTCCTCCAAGCCTTTTTTGGTCTCGGCGGCCTCTTTGGGCGTCACTAGGCGTGAGAGCATCCGAACCCGAATAGGAAAACCTTCCAGACGTTTTTTGAAGTTTTGATAGTGTTGGCGCGCCAAAAGCGTGGTCGGCACAATCAAGGCCACCTGCGCTCCGCTTGCGGCAACCGCAAAAGCCGCCCTCAAAGCAACCTCTGTTTTGCCAAAGCCGACATCGCCGCAGACAAGTCTGTCCATCGGCACGCCGGCATTTAAATCTGACATAACATCGGCAATGGCGTTTAGTTGGTCATCCGTCTCCGTATAGGGAAAACGTGCACAGAAGTCATCAAACATGCCTTGCGGCGGGGTGAAACAATCTGCCTTTTTGAGGTGTCTTTCCGCCGCTATTTTTATCAGTTTTTCGGCAATATCGCGGATTTTCTGTTTTACCTTGGCTTTTTTGGCTGCCCAGGCTGCTCCGCCCAAGACATCAAGCTGAATGTTCTCATCTTCTATGCCGTAGCGGGACAAAACATCTATGTTCTCCACCGGCACAAAAAGCTTGGCATCATTGGCATAGACTATCTTGAGGCAATCATGCGGGGCACCTCCGGCAACAATATTCTCCAGCCCCATAAACCGCCCGATACCGTGCTCTATATGCACAACCAAATCCCCGACCGCCAAGGAAGACACATCGGCAATAAAATCTTTGGCTGTAACTTTCTTAGTATGGCGGCGGTTTTGGCGCTCGCCCAAAATATCTTGCTCAGATACCAAAAGCAGGCCATCACCTTTGAAACCATGCGGCAGAGGCATCAGGGCCAAAACCGTCTTGGAAGCGGCTTTTTTTAAGGCCTCTGCCCAGGTATCTGCCAGAGTTAAGTCTTTGGCCTCATACTCGCTCAGAAGCGATGCTATGCGCTCTCTTGAACCTTCCGTATAGCAGGCGATAATCCTTTTTAATTTCCCATTTTCTGCCAGATAATCCTTTAGCTCGGTATAAACCTGCCCGGCGGCGACATTTTTGGCGCTTGAGAAATTGCGCCCGGGAAGAACCTCGCAGTTTATTATTCCCTCAGCGCTTGGGATACTCATGGCACTTAGCTCGGTCGGCGCTCTTCTCTCTAGAAGTTTTCTAAGCTCCGGCATCGTGTAATACAAAAGCTCCGGCTTTATCGGCCGATATGTGTCTATCTCCGCCGCAGATTTAACGCCTAAGGCTTCTAATCTGGCCTGATAGTAATCAGCAATGCTCTCGGTTTTGGCCTGCCCGGCCTCATCCACATTTTTGCCCAAAACAATCTTGGCCGCGGGCAAATAGTCAAGCAACCCCGGCAAAGCATCTTCATAGAAAAACGGCAGCCAGTTCTCCATACCGATATATTTTTTGCCGGCCGAAATCGCCTCGTAAATCTCATCATCATTGAATGCCGCACCAAAAGCCTCTCGATATTTGCCGCGGAAGCTTTTTATCGTATTAGCATCTAAGACGACCTCGTTCATCACCCTAAAAGTATAGCTCTTGAGCTCGCCGGTGGTGCGCTGGCTCATGGCATCAAAAACACGGATACGTTCAATCTCGTCATCAAACAAATCTATGCGCAAAGGTTCCTCGGTGCCAACCGGGAAAATATCTATGATATCGCCCCTGATGGCGTATTCGCCGGGCTCAAAAACCTGCTCGACCCGGTTGTAGCCGTTCACTGATAAGTAATGAATAAAATCATCAAAAATCAACTTATTACCCGTTGCAAGTTCACGCGATGAGTTAAGAAAAATTTTCTTGGGCGGAAGCTTTTGCAGAACCGCTCCGATACTTGCAATCACCACTCTTGGCGTCTTGGGATTTGGCTCTTGTGCCAGTTCCGATAAAACCTCTATCCGCTGGGCGACAATATTCACATTGGGTGAGACTCTGTCATAGGGAACAGTATCCCACGCAGGAAAGCGCAGAACCTTTATTTTGGGATTGATGTATTCCAGCAAATCCGCCGTGCGGGCAAGCTCCACGCCATCGCTCACAATGTAGAGAATATCTGCTGAATTTTGGGTAAAGTAATCCACCAAAAAGGCATCATAGCCCTCGGCAACGGAAGACAGCATATAGCCGCCTAATTTGTTTAAATCGTATTTCATTTTCCGCTTTTATTTTGTTTCTTTGTCTTGAATATATACAATATACCAATAAGTGCAACACTTATTTCCAGGCAACGGCCTGGAGCGATAACTCCGCTGTTATCCGCTCAACTCACAGAGTTCGTTTCGCTGGCGTTCTCGCCATGTCTAAACAATCTTTGCCCTTCCGAATAATTTAATTGCAAATTAATCTTTATGCGCTAATATCATTTCCGCAAGGGCGAGTTGCCCCTGCGGAGTGTAACGGCTCCTTAACACAAAAGATACTCCTCTTTCGGGGAGCTGCCGATATAAGCATGCTTGCATGACGAATAAGGCAGACTGTTGTGTTACAGTCGTTAACTCCCCGCCTTAAATTCATTTAGGGCGGTTTCTTTTTTTCAAGAAATTTAGGAGTTGAAACGATGAAATATCAAAAAATTCAAGAAACCTGGCGGCAAGAAATCGGACCGCAACTAAGACAAATAAGGCTGGCAAAGAAACAAACAATCAGCCATGTGGCGGGACAATTAAAATTTCCCGTCGATTGGATTGATATAATCGAGTGCGGCCGCAAGCTCTCTTTCAAAAAATATTTCCGCCTTATAAAATACTACGGCAAAAAAATCCATATCCAACTGGTAGATTAAAATTAAAGCCTCGTTTCAACGGGGCTTTTTTTCACTTATTTGAGTTGCAAATTGGATTTATTTTTAGCATAATGTCTTCTAGTTTGTTTTTTGGGATATCTTACTCATGCGGCCGGAAATTTTATATCCTTTGTTTGCTGACATTGCCTCTATTAAAGGGGTGGGCGAACGTGCCAAAAAGCTCCTTTGCAACCTTATCGGCGGTGATAAAATTGTTAATATGCTTTGGCATTTGCCCTCAAACATCATTGACCGCACATATTCCCCAAGGCTTGCTAATGCCATTCCGGGGCGAATTTGTACCATCACGGCCAAAGTGGTGGAACATATTGCTCCCAAAACTTCTAAGCAGCCCTACCGCGTGGTGGTGGAAGATGATACCGAGCAGCTTAGCCTTATCTTCTTTAAGGTCTATCCGGAATCTATCAAAAAAGCTTTGCCGATTGGGGCAATGAGGGTTATCAGCGGCAAGTTGGAGAGTTTTAACGGCCAGTTGCAAATGCCGCATCCTGACTATATTGCCAAGCCGGAAGAGCTCAAAAACATCCTCGGGATGGAGACTGTTTATCCCCTCACTGCCGGGCTCAGCAACAAAATGCTCGGCCGCTATATGGCTCAAGCCCTGGCAAGAGTGCCAGATCTGCCCGAGTGGCAAGATGAAAAATTTTTAGCGCAACAAAAGTGGAATGACTTCAAAACCGCTCTGTTTAATATTCACCACCCAAAATATCAGACAGATTTGGAGCCTTTTGCCAAAGACCGTTGCCGCTTGGCTTATGATGAGCTTTTGGCTAACCAGCTCACTCTGGCCATTGTCCGCCAGAGGGTGAAAAAACAAGCCGGACGCGTGCTCAAAGGCAATGGATTATTGCGCAAAAAAATCTTGGAAAAACTTCCGTTCCGCCTCACTTCTGCTCAGGAACGCGTGCTCTCCGAAATTTATGCTGACCAAGCAGCCCCTTTTAGAATGTTGCGCCTGGTGCAAGGTGATGTCGGCAGCGGCAAAACCATTGTTGCTTTTCTTGCCATGCTCAATGCCGTGGAATGTGGGGCGCAGGCCGCCATTATGGCGCCAACCGAGATCTTGGCCAAACAACATTTTGAAACCATTGCTCCCCTATGTGAGGAAATCGGCCTCAAGGCAGATCTCTTGACCGGCAAGACCAAAGGCAAACAAAGAAAACAACTCTTGCTTGATTTGAGTGAGGGCAAAATCAATATCCTTATCGGCACGCATGCCCTGTTCCAAGAAGAAGTAACTTTTAAAGACCTGGCCTTTGTGGTGGTGGATGAACAACACCGTTTTGGCGTGCACCAGCGATTGTTGCTCTCAGAAAAAGGCTCTAAAGCCGATGTTTTGGTTATGACCGCAACACCTATTCCGAGAACGTTGGTTTTGACTGCTTATGGCGATATGGAGTACTCAAAAATAGACCAAGTGCCGGAGGGGCGCAAACCGGTTGACACCAGAGTTTTGCCGCTTGACAAGCTACCCGATGTGGTGGCTGCCTTAAAACGTAAACTTGCCACCAAAGCCAGGGCTTATTGGGTTTGCCCATTGGTGGAAGAATCGGAAAAATCTGATTTGGCAGCGGCAGAAGAACGTTTTGCCTCTCTCCAAAAAATATTCGGTGCCGATGTCGGCCTTGTGCATGGCAAAATGAAAGAGAAAGAAAAAGATGCCGTTATGGAGCGGTTCAAAAAAGGCGAAATAAAACTCCTGGTGGCAACAACCGTGATAGAAGTCGGCGTCAACGTGCCGGAGGCAACATTGATGATTATTGAGCATGCCGAGCGTTTTGGGCTGGCGCAGCTCCACCAGCTCAGGGGGCGTATCAAACGTGGGTTTGAGGCCTCAACCTGTCTGCTTCTGTACAACCCACCGCTGTCTGAAACCGCCAAAGAGCGGCTCAACATCATGCGAGAGAGCGAGGACGGCTTTATGATTGCCGAAAAAGACTTGGATTTGCGCGGCGGCGGCGAAATATTGGGCACCCGCCAGAGCGGTTTTACCGAATTTAAGGTGGCTGATATGAGCGTGCATAAAAATCTTTTGCACATTGCCAACCAAGATGCCAAGCTCATCTTGGAAAAAGACCCCAACCTTGAAACACCCCGCGGGCAAGCTCTGCGCACCCTGCTCTATTTGTTTGAAAAAGACGACAGCGTCCGAAATTATAAGGGCTAAGAAACGTTCCCTTTAGCTATAAGGTATAAAAACCGCCCCCGCTTTTGTGAAAAAAGCGGGGGT
>CALXVX010000003.1 GCA_944392215.1 uncultured Alphaproteobacteria bacterium
AAGGCGAGAAAAATTCTAATGTACATAGAAGTACATGAATTTTTCGAGACCGCACAAAATTGCTCTAGAAAACCTCCAGACGAGATTTTCAAAAAGGTTGGAGAATGGTTCAGATAGAGCGATTTGAAAGGCAAAAGTACCGGAGCCCAAACAGGGCACCCAAAATTTCGGCTGGTGGAATTTATAGAGTGATTTTTCGAGACCGCACAAAATTGCTCTAGAAAACCGCCAGACGAGATTTTCAAAAAGGTCGGAGAATGCTCCAGATAGAGCGATTTGAAAGGCAAAAGTACCGGAGCGTACATAGACGTACGTGAGGACACTTTTGACCTGAACAAATCACCCTAGATGGGCCATTATACGACCTTTTTGTCTTTGCCAATCGCGGTCCTTCACAGCCTCTCTCTTGTCATAGATTTTTTTACCGCGCCCGAGACCGAGCTCAAGCTTGGCAAGACCTTTGTCGTTGAAGAATAATCTGATGGCGACCAAAGTGGCCCCCTTGCGTGCAAGCGCGTTAATGATATCGATGATTTCCTTGTGTTTCAAAAGAAGCTTGCGGTCACGCTTTTCGGCATGGCTGGCATAGCCCTTGTTGGCATACTCGGCAATAAACATATTAGAGATATAAAGCTCGCCATCTTTTTCAATGCCAAATGCATCATTGATGTTGGCATGCCCCAAACGCAAAGACTTAACTTCCGTGCCGGTAAGCTCAAGACCGGCCACAAATTTTTCCTCAATCAGATAGTCAAAATGAGCGCGCCGGTTCTGGGCTACCAAACCGGTTGAAATATAGTCGCTTTTAACTTTCTTTGCCATTTGCCACCTTCATAATCTCAAAATACAAAGCACGTCTGACCTTGTATGGGAGCTCAGCATTAGCATATTGCGGAACAAATTGCAAGCACTTCTCCCACTCATCGCGCCCCAAAACCTTGGCCTCACGCAGTTCAGGAATAATCCAAAATCTTTTTTGAGCAAAGATAATCTCACAGCCACCCAAAGTGCAACCTTTGAAATTTTTGCTCTTGAGCTCCTGTGCCAGCCGCAAAAGCTCATCAGCCTTTGGCGCATAAGGCTTGTTGCCCGCACGTTGCAAAAGCTCTGCCAACAGACGATAGGCAATCTCGCTATGCAGAGTTGATGGCAGATGAGCCGAGAAAGAAAAAATATTTTTGCCCAAACACCGCACCCGATTGGCTATGATATTTTTGACCTCGTCTTCAAAATAAGCGCGGCTGCGAGCCAACACAGCGGCCGTATCTGCCAGTCGTTTTTCAGAAAGCCCGATTTTGCGCTCCAACTCCGGTAAAAACTTGCGAATTTTAACTCGCAAAAAATCATCGCTTTGGTTGGATTCGTCTTCCACCCACTCAATATTTTTGGCCTTGAGATATGCTTTCAAATCATCGGGACTATCATCAAGCTGGGGACGAATAAGGCAAATTCCGTCGCGATAAGTCAGCGGCTGCATGCAAGAAAGCCCATATAATCCGCTGCCTCTTTGCAATCGAAGCAAAAAAGTCTCTGCCTGATCACGGCGATGATGCCCCACCGCCAAAACAGGAACACCATGCGCCTTGCACCATCCGCACAAGAGAGCATACCTAGCCTCTCTGGCGGCGGCCTCAATATCGGCTAGTGGCTTTTTCCCTTCCCAGATTAGGATATGGTGCTCTATTCCAAAGCGTTGCATAAGATTGGCCACATATTCAGCCTCTTGCCGTGAAGTTGGGCGCAAACCATGGTCAACACTCAAAGCAACCACTTTTCGTCCTATATCTTTGAGTCGCAAAACCAATGCCAAAGAGTCAGCACCGCCGGAAACTCCGGCGGCGATAACTTGGTTTTCCAGAGGATAGCGCTCAAAGAAATCCTTCACCTATTTACACTCCAAAGCTTTAGCAAAATTGGCAGCCTTGGTCTTAGTGGCCTCCTCAGCCTTCGGAAACTCTGTTGGCAAAGACTTAAAAGCGGTACAGGCCTCTTCTTTTTTACCAAGTTCTCTCATAGACATTCCAAGTTTGAGCAAGCTGTCAGCACCTTTGTTGCCGTCTTTGTACTTCTCCAAACCTTTGCCAAAAGCAACAGCCGCTTTGGCGTAATCCTTCTTCGCATAATAAGCTTCACCCAACCAATATTGAGCATTGCCGGCCAATTTATGCTCGGGAAACTTAGTCATCACCGAGGTAAATCTTTGAGCAGCCTCATCATTGCGGCCGGCATTGATGGCATCCATACCCTGCTTATAAATATCTTCCGCAGATTGAGTCTTGACCGGAGCCAAATCATCACCTTTGGAGATTGCGCCTCCCACGATTGAGGCCGGCGCATTTTTTGCTACCGGAGCCGCAAATTTCGGGGTCTCTGTCTGAGTTTGTCCCAATCCGCCGCCTTCAATCGGCTTACCCTCATACATCTTGAAACGGATATCAATATCTTTATTCATCACATCCAAGCGTTCGTTGAGCTTATTGATTTTGAATTCGAGCTCATCAATCTTGCCAACCGTTTGGCGCAAGGTCTCATCAAACTCGCCCATTCTTACAGCCACACTTTGTGCTGAAGCCGGAGCGATTCCATCCTGCTTTTCGCGATAAGCCTGGCGTTGCAAAATCTGCACATCCTCTCGTAGCTGATCAATTTCAGCCTGCAAAGCATTCTGTGCCTCAGCCGAAAAAGCGGGCAACAAAAGAGTTGAAGCCAACAAAGCGATTCTAAAAACCTTCATATCTACCTCATAAAAAACAATAAACCCTGGAATAAGATAATTTACTTTTAAGATAATAACAAGCACAAAAAAAGCGTATCCAAAGGGGATACGCTTTTTTCAAACTAACGACAGAATATCGATTAGTTACCGGCCTTAACAACGGTAACGGCACGACGGTTCTGAGCCCAAGCGGCTTCGTTGCTGCCCAAAACGGCCGGACGCTCCTTACCATAAGAAATGGTAGAAATGCGATCAGCAGCAATACCTTGAGAAACGAGGTATTGTTTTACAGCGTTTGCACGGCGCTCACCCAAGGCCAAGTTGTATTCACGAGTACCGCGCTCATCACAGTAACCTTGAACAACTACATTAACATTCTCATGTTTCTTCAACCATTTAACTTGGGTGTCCAAAATCTCGGCAGAATCCGGGCTAATGGCAGAGCTGTCGAAAGCGAAGAAAACTCTGTCTTCGGCATTTTCCATAAAGTCACGAGCCATTTTAGATTCGCACTCGCTGCCGCCGAACAAAGAACTCTCGCTCAGAGAAGAGCAGCCAGACAAAGCAATGATAGCACAGAACAAACTTAAAAGTTTTTTCATTTTATTATCTCCATATGGGTTTTAATATAAATGTAATCGTTAAATAACTAATACAGTTTTAACTTAAGCAATAAAAATTTAATTTTCAACACCAAAAACAAGAACTCCTCAAAAAAAGCACAAATTTTATCAAAACGGCCTGCATTTTTGATTTTTGGCTTGCAAATTTTGGTACTCAAAATCAAATTTCTCTATAAAAGATAAGTTCTGGTTCCGATTCTTAAAATAGAGCTCTGGTTAAAAAGAAGATATTTTTAAAACGCCAAAGCCGGCCTACCTTGTGGGTAGAACCGGCCATGGTCTTAATGTTTTTTTTGAAGAGTTTCATACAACTCTTCCAGTTGGATCCATAAATCAGATAGTGTATTGCCACTATTTAAAACATTCCGATTATGGATGCGAATCTCCGTGTAAATAGCCCTCATTGTGAGCGGATATTCCCTCGCCAGCTTCGGCAACACTTCCAAAAAGAAGTGCCCCACATCTGAGCTTCCGAGATTAGCATGAGCAATGCCGAACAGCTTCAGCATTTTTTTTGCAAAATTTATATCCCAAGTCGAACCTGCCACTCGGAACAAAAATTCCTGCATGACAGGAAATTCAAATATTGGCAAGAAAGAATAAATAACCTTTCTATACCTAGCATCCTTGTCCGTACCGGGATCGAAGTTAGTTACCGCCTTATCAAGCAAAAAGATAAAATCCCTTTCTTTTCCTTTCAAAAGCTCAGGAAACTCCGAAACACCTCTGACAATTCCTCGCAAATCGGCTATGTCTTTGCTTTCCCTCAAAAGCGTCAAAAACGCCTTATGAAAACTCTCCTCCGACCGATCAGCATATAGCCCAAAAAAGATTTTAATATTCATATTTATTTTTTTTAATCCATTCTACAATATATACCGTCCATAAGATATCTACCGAATTTGGTTCTAAGAATGGCATCATTACATTCCTCACAAACTGGCAGTTCCTCTGAACATACCTCTATAATTCTCCCATTATCCATCAGACAAAGGAGAGTCCTTTTCGCCCCCTCAGGGGTCGTAAACTTCTGAGCCCAAGCCTTGGTCTCAAAAGTCGCAGTGCCCTCAACGGAAAGGCGAACCGATGACATCTGCGGCTTTTCTCCCTGCAAAGTGAGCTTTTCGAGTTCGGCGATCCGGTGGAATGCCTTTTTCACTTTATCAGGAAAAAGCTGCCCCTCATCTTCCAAGATAAGCTCTGTGTTCCAGTAACCTTCCTTAAAGGTCACCCAAAACGTGACCGTATAGAAGGTCCTGATTTCGGAGCCACAACTTGGACGCCCAACAACGCACTTTCTCTTGTAAAGGCGCAACCCTTGTCGAGGAAGGACATTGATTCTGAAGTCAGATAAAATGTCTTCTTCAGAAGAAAGGACATAATACTCATTCTCTTGGCAACAGCAGATTTGCAACAATCCACCATCCTTTGGAACCATTCTTTCAGGAGTATTGCAAAATTCCTGAAAAAAAGGTCCGTTCACCAACCGATCGACCTTGTCCTCACAACTTTCGAACAAACAATTTGCTCGCGGCCATCCATCCGGACGAATTGTCGGAAGTCTAGTAGAATTTTCCATAATTTTATTGGGTTTTTATGATGCAAAAAGCATCTGGTTTAACAATATCTCTATCATAATTTTTCTCAGATACTCCATAATCTACAACTTTAGACAAAATTAGTCAATATACTAAATAGCAAAACATCAAAAATTATGTATGGGCACAAAAAAAGGACGCCGCTTTTTTCAAAGCAGCGCCCTTCAATTTGCTAAAGTCTTTGCAAACACCTTAAACCAGCAACAGACATTTCCGGATGGAATACACAACCACAAACCCGAATCTGCTTTTTTGCCAAGTTCACCGGTGTCAGCTTAGCTCCGGCATTCAATAAGATAAGGCCGTTAGTTACCAAGCAGAGCATCTGATGCTCCCTATTGTCCTCGTCTTTTGCTGCTGTCGCAAGAGCCATGGACTTAAATCCGTCCTCTTGCTCAACTTCACAAAGATAAGGCCGTACACCCATCTCCCAACCTCTGACTCGGCAGATTTTGCGGAAAGCATCTTCGACTTTCTCAACCTGCAACCATTCATCGTCAGACAGTAGCAATTTCAAATAAAATGCCGTATCTTTCTCCTCAACGATATACTGAATACTATGCTGTATCCTCGTATATTTTGTGGTGCCTCCTATAGACGTCTTCACCCAATACTTAGATCGTCCCTGAGAATTCACCGTCACATTAAATCCTCGCAAATCCATCGTTATTGTGATAAGGTCTCCTTTTTTGAGCCCCTTCTCAGCACGAAATTGCTGAAATTCTTTGTGAACAAATTCCCGAACTTGCTCATCCCAAGTTTGAAAATTTTGATCTTTTCTATAAACAGGAGGCTCCAGAATTTCTGGATAACGTCCGCCATTTTCCAAAAAACCCATAGTTTCTTTATTTTTAGGATTAAACATTAATTATAGTATAAAGTAATTTCTTTCAATGTCACCAGGATAGCAGAATTTGACAAAAAAGTCAACACCCAATCTGAAGCCACAAAAAAGCGCCTGATTTTCATCAGACGCCTTTTCATTTCTAAAATCTGTCAAACAGATTTTGATTAGCAGGCTTTCTTGCAGCAGCAAGAACCGTTGTTGTTCTTGTCATTTTTATGACGAACAGCAGCCTGAGCCGCAGCCAGACGAGCTACCGGTACACGGTACGGAGAGCAAGAAACATAGTTCATGCCGCAAGTCTGGAAGAAGTCGATAGATGCCGGATCGCCACCATGCTCACCGCAAACACCCAACCAAATCTTCGGATTAGAGCTGCGAGCTTTTTCACAAGCCATTTTAACCAAGAGGCCAACACCCTCAACATCAATAGATGCAAACGGATCAGCCACATAAACACCGCGAGCGCGATATTCATCCAAAATAGCACCGGTATCATCACGGCTCATACCCAAAGTTGTTTGGGTCAAGTCGTTGGTACCAAAGCCGAAGAACTCAGCAGACTGAGCCAATTCATCGGCCTTCAAAGCAGCACGAGGCAGCTCAATCATAGAGCCGACTTCATACTTAACTTTCTTGCCTTTCTCAGCGAATACTTTCTCGGCGGTTGTGTCGATAATATCTTTAACAATGTCGAGCTCTTTCTTAGAACCTGTCAAAGGAACTTCGATTTCAGGCAAAACTTTAACACCTTCATCGGCGCATTCCAAAGCAGCTTCCAAGATAGCGCGGGTCTGCATCTCGCAGATTTCCGGATAAGTAATCGGCAAGCGGCAACCACGGTGACCAAGCATCGGGTTAGCCTCATGCAAAGAATTTGCACGCTGTTTAACTTTCTCCAGAGTCATACCCATCTTGTTAGCCAATTCTTGCATTTCTGCCTCGGTATTGGGCAAGAATTCATGCAAAGGAGGATCCAACAAACGGATAACAACCGGCAGGCCTTCCATGATTTTGAACAAATCTTTGAAGTCTTGCTTCTGGTAAGGCAACAAACGAGCCAAAGCCGCACGGCGACCTTCTTCGTTGTCAGCCAAAATCATAGCGCGCATATCCGGAATACGCTCAGCATCGAAGAACATATGCTCTGTACGAGCCAAACCGATACCCTGAGCACCAAAATCACGAGCTGTTTGAGCATCTCTCGGAGTTTCAGCGTTAGCACGAATTTCCAAAGTGCGGATTTCATCAACCCAGCCCATCAACTTACCAAAGTTACCACTGTTGGTATCAGCCTTAACGGTGGGAACCTGACCTTCAATAATCTGGCCTTTAGCACCGTCCAAAGAAACCCAATCACCTTCCTTAACAACGACACCGCTGTCGGTGGTCATGGTCTTCTTAGCATAGTCGATATGAATTTCATGAGAACCGGAAACGCAAGGAGTACCGATACCGCGAGCAACAACGGCAGCGTGAGAGGTCATACCGCCGCGGGCAGTAATAACACCCTGAGAAGCGTGCATACCGCCAATATCCTCAGGAGAGGTTTCGTTACGGATAAGGATAACTTTCTCGCCTTTAGCAGCCCAAGCTTCAGCATCTTCAGCATTGAAAACAGCGCGGCCAACGGCAGCACCAGGAGAAGCCGGCAAACCGGTAGCAATAACGTTTTTCTTGGCTTTAGGGTCAAGCATCGGGTGCAACAACTGGTCTAACTGGTCAGCGCCAACGCGCATAACAGCCTCTTCCTTGTTGATCAAGCCTTCCTCAACCATCTCAACAGCCATACGAACAGCGGCAGCGGCGGTGCGCTTACCGTTACGGCATTGCAACATCCACAATTTACCATGCTCAATGGTGAATTCCATATCTTGCATATCTTTGTAGTGAGATTCGAGTTTATTACGAACATCAACCAACTCTTTGTAGAGGTGGGGCCATTTTTCCTCCAAAGAGGTGCCGTCACCCTTAGAAGCCATCGGTTGCGGAGTACGAATACCGGCCACAACGTCTTCACCTTGTGCATTAACCAGATATTCGCCGTAGTAAACGTTTTCACCGGTAGCGGGGTCACGAGAGAAGCAAACACCGGTAGCGCAGTCATCACCGGCATTACCAAATACCATGGTCTGAACGTTAACGGCGGTACCCCAGTCACCCGGAATATTGTTCAATTTACGATAGGTAATAGCGCGGGCGGCCATCCAAGAACCAAATACGGCACCAATACCGGCCCACAATTGCTCCCAAGGATCTTGCGGAACAACCTTACCCAATTTCTGACCGATTTCTTTGTATTCTTTAACCAATTCTTTGAGATCTTCAGCGGTCAAATCGGTATCAGACTTGTAGCCTTTAGCTTTCTTCATAGCTTCCAAAGCGCCTTCATATTCCTCGATATCGGCACCCAAAACCACGTCAGAGAACATCTGCAGGAAGCGGCGATAAGAGTCATAAGCAAAACGCTCAGAGCCAGAAGCCTTAGCCAAAGCCTTAACGGTTTCATCGTTCAAGCCCAAGTTCAAAACGGTATCCATCATACCCGGCATAGAAACGCGGGCACCGGAACGAACAGAGAAGAGCAACGGGTTGTTGGCATCGGCAAACTTTTTGCCCATGATTTTCTCAACGCCGGCAACAGCTTCACGAACCTGATCTTTAAGGTCGGCAGGATATGTTTTGTTATTGTTGTAGTAGTATGTGCAAACTTCTGTTGTAACGGTAAATCCCGGAGGAACGGGCAACCCAACCACATTCATTTCGGCGAGGTTGGCACCTTTTCCGCCCAGGAGATTTCTCATGCTGGCATCGCCTTCGGCTTTGCCGTTTCCAAATGTATATACCCATTTACTCATGGTTTAGATTTCTCCTTCAGGTTAACGAAAAATCAGGCAGAAAAATCCGCCCGATGAAATTACATTCGCAAGTAAATTATAACAATAAAAACGATTCTACAAGCAAAAATTCAACATATCTCAACAACAGTTTTAGATATTTGCACCCGACTCGGAAATGTCCGAGTCGCAAGGGCGAGATTTGGGGCAAAACGAGCGCCAAAATAGACAAAACAACAGAGGGGACGATTCGCACAAAGATTCGCAAAGCCTTGATCTGATTCACTCTGACTCCTTGCCCCGCCTTATTTTTGGCTATTTTCACTAAAATAGATTTTTGAGTCAAAAGTAAAAATTTGCTTAAAAACGCTTAAAAATCAACCCTCAAACGGCTTTTTTTGTTGTCAAAATCAGCAATTTATGCTATAACTAAAATTACAACCATATTATCTATGCAGGCCATTATTCCTATTACTGTGATCGAAAAAACTTTTTCATTTTCTCAAACTAACGTGTTTGAAAAATTGGGAATAGATTTGATTGATTTATATGAAGTAAAAGAGAGAAATGGCTTTCATCATAAAAAAC
>CALXVX010000004.1 GCA_944392215.1 uncultured Alphaproteobacteria bacterium
TAAAAATGGTTTCACTGGCAGAGAAAATGGCCGCCAACCTTGATATGTCGGCCTTTGGCAAAGCAGAAGAACTCAAAAAAAGATTGTGGTTTACCGTATTGGCATTAATCGTTTTCAGATTGGGAACCTTTATCCCCTTGCCGGGAATTGACCCGCATATTCTTTCTGAGATTTTTGAGCGTAACTCCGGCGGTATCTTGGGTATGTTTAATATGTTTGCCGGTGGTGCTTTAGAGCGTATGACCATTTTTGCTCTGAACATTATGCCCTACATCTCGGCCTCCATCATTATCCAACTCGGACAATCCGTGATTCCGTCTTTGATGGCTCTGAAGAAAGAAGGTGAGGCCGGACATCGTAAAGTTACACAATATACTCGGTATCTGACGGTTTTGATTACCATTATCCAAGGTTATGGTATCGCTGTCGGGTTGGAGAGCATGACCGGGTCTGCCGGATTGTCTGCGGTGGTTATGCCCGGCTTTATTTTCCGCTTTACGACCATCGTTTCTTTGGTCGGCGGTACCATGTTTATCGTTTGGTTGGGTGAGCAAATTACTGCTCGCGGTGTTGGCAACGGTTCTTCTTTAATCATTACGGTTGGTATTATTGCCAATATTCCGAGTGCTTTGGCTCAGACTTTTGAGTTGGGGCGTGTCGGTTCTATGTCTGCCGGGGTTATTTTAATGTTGATGGTTATGGTTTTGGGTTTGATTTATCTCATCGTGTTTGTCGAGAGAGCTCAACGCAAAATCATTATTCAATATCCGAAGCGTCAGGCTATGGGACGGATGGCCGCTGCCGAAAGCTCTCATCTGCCGCTTAAAATTAACCCCACCGGCGTTATCCCGCCGATTTTTGCCAGCTCTTTGTTGTTGCTGCCAATCACTATTGCTAATTTGAGTGCTGAAAATGGGCCGACATGGGTGCAAAATTTGAGTCAAATGTTGAGCCATGGGCAACCGTTATATTTGGCATTGTATGCTTTCTTAATTGCTTTCTTTGCTTTCTTCTATACCGCGATTGTCTTTAATCCGGAAGAGACAGCCGAGAATTTGAAAAAGCACGGCGGTTTTATTGCCGGTATTCGTCCGGGTAAAAATACGGCAGACTATCTTGACTATGTCATCACTCGTTTGACCGTGTTGGGTGCCGTATATTTGGTTGGCTTGTGTATCTTGCCCGAGATCCTCATCAGCAAGCTCTCTGTTCCGTTTGTTTTGGGCGGCACAACCTTGCTCATCGTGGTTCAGGTTACGATGGATTTTGTAACTCAAATCCAATCTCACCTGATTGCTTATCAATATGAATCTTTAATCAGAAAGGCTTCTTTGGCCGGAAGAAAGAAACGCTAATGAGTAAGAATGGTTTTGGACTTCACGTGGTCTTGACCGGAGCTCCCGGGTGCGGTAAGGGTACGCAGGCGCGCCTGTTGAAGGAAAAGGCTCATATCTGCCATCTTTCAACGGGAGAGATGTTGCGCGCCGAGGCCGCCAAAAAGACTCCTGAGGGTTTGGCCTTAAAAGAGGTTTTGGATAAAGGCGGCTTTGCAACCGATGAGATGATTATCAATATGGTTTCTAAACGAATCGACGAAGCTGATTGCAAAAATGGGTTTATCTTGGATGGGTTTCCGAGAACTTTGCCTCAGGCTGAGGCTTTGGAAAAAATGCTTGATGAAAAAGGAATCAAGCTTGATGCCGTTATTGAAATCCAAGTTCCAGATGAAATTATTATGGAGCGTATCCTGGGGCGCTATGCCTGCATGAAGTGCGGACAAGGATATCATGATAAATACCAAAAGCCTCAAGTTTATGGAGTCTGCGATAAGTGCGGCGGCACCGAGTTTTATCGGCGAATCGATGATAACAGGGCTACGGTACAAAACCGACTCGTTAATTATCGGGCGCTGACCTATCCTACTATTCCTTATTTTGAGAAAAAAGGTCTCTTGAGAACAGTGGATGGTACCGGGTCTATTGCTGCCGTTGCCGCTAAAATTGATGAAATTTTGGGCATAAAATAAAAAACGGTACTGCAATTTTAGGAAAAATTGACTTTTTTCTAAAAAAAAGGTAAATCTTTGTTGACACAAATAAATTTTAGCCTATAATCCGGCTTAATTTTGAAAAGTGGTGATCAACTTTTTGAATGTAATGATAATATCTAGATAATGGAGAGTTAACTTGGCTCGTATAGCTGGTGTAAATATCCCGAGTGCCAAAAAGGTTGGAGTCGCTTTGACTTATATTTATGGCATCGGTAGAAAAACTGCTCAAGACATTTGCGCAAAATCCGGAGTTTCTGCTGACCGCCGCGTTCACGAATTGAGTGATGATGATGTAGCTAAAATCCGCGATGTCATTGATCATGATGTCGTCGTTGAAGGTGAACTTCGTCGTGAGATCGGCGTTAACATTAAAAGATTAATGGACCTCGGCTGTTACAGAGGTTTGCGTCATCGTAAAGGTTTGCCCGTTCGCGGTCAGAGCACAAAGCAAAATGCTCGTACCCGTAAAGGTAAGCGTAAGACTGTCGCTAATAAGAAAAAGTAAGGTAGGTTGTTAAATGGCAAAAGCAGTAACACAACGTGTTAAAAAGAAAGAAAAGAAGAATATTACGGCAGGTGTCGCACATATTAATTCTACTTTCAACAATACAAGAGTAACCATCACTGACGCTCAAGGCAACACCGTTGCCTGGTCTACCTCTGGTGCGCAGGGCTTTAAAGGCTCTCGTAAGTCTACCCCTTATGCCGCTCAGGTTGCCGCCGAAGAGGCCGGTAAAAAGGCTCAGGAGCATGGTATGAAAACTTTGGAGGTCGAAGTTAAAGGCCCCGGTTCTGGTAGAGAATCTGCTATCAGAGCTTTGCAAGTCGTAGGATTTACCATCACAACCATTCGTGATGTTACTCCTATTCCTCATAATGGCTGTCGTTTGAGAAAAAGACGTCGCGTCTAATTTGTTGTCCGGTGGTTATGAGCCTTTGGTGAAAAGGTCTCATAACTTCTGGTTTTTTCTGAACTTTGCATATGCAGTAATAAAGAGGACACCCCAGTGATTCAAAAGAATTGGCAAGAACTTATTAAACCGACTAATTTGGATGTTACTCCGCTTGAGGGCGGAAATAAAGCCAAAATCGTCGTTGAACCCTTAGAAAGAGGCTTCGGCTTAACTCTTGGCAATGCTCTGAGAAGAGTATTGTTATCTTCTTTGCAGGGCGGCGCTGTCACCAGTATCAAAATTGATGGCGTGTTGCATGAATTTTCAGTTGTTCCCGGTGTCAGAGAGGATGTTACCGACATCGTCTTGAATGTTAAGTGCTTGGCTGTGGCTCTCCACAGCGAGGGACCTAAAACCATGTCTCTTAAGGCTGAAGGACCTTGCGAGGTTACCGCCGCCATGATTGAACATGGTCATGATATCGAGATTATGAACCCAGATTTGGTTATCTGCAATCTTGATGCCGGTGCTAAAATCAATATGGAAATGACTGTCGGAACCGGTAAAGGTTATGTGCCGGCAGCAATGAACAAACCTGCTGATGCTCCGATTGGCTTGATTGCAGTTGATGCTATCTATTCTCCGGTTCGCAAGGTTTCTTACAAGGTCGAAAATACCCGTGTAGGGCAGGCTACAGACTATGATAAGTTAACCATGATTGTTGAGACCAACGGCGTGGTTACTCCTGAAGATGCCGTTGCTTTTGCAGCTCGCATCTTGCAAGACCAGTTGAAGCCTTTCATCAACTTTGATGAGCCTGAGGCTGAGGTTGAGGTCGAGAAAGAAGAATTGCCGTTTAACCGCAATTTGTTGAAAAAGGTTGATGAACTTGAACTTTCTGTTCGTTCTGCTAACTGCCTTAAAAATGACAATATCGTTTATATCGGTGATTTGGTTCAAAAGACCGAGGCTGAAATGCTCAGAACACCTAACTTTGGTCGTAAGTCTTTGAATGAAATCAAAGAGGTCTTGGCTAAAATGGGAATCCATCTCGGCATGGATACGCCGGGTTGGCCGCCTGAGAATATTGAAGAATTGATTCGTCGTTGTGATGAGCACTTCTAATCTTGATGAAATTAAAAAGCTCCCGGAAATCGGGAGCTTTTTTATGATTCGAACGTAACACTACCTGCGTAAGCAGGTAGATGTAGACATACCCATATCTTCGCGCTATAAAGGAGATATGGAACAGGTAATATATAGAAAACAGAGTAATTGCGTGTATCA
>CALXVX010000005.1 GCA_944392215.1 uncultured Alphaproteobacteria bacterium
CCTGCGCAACCGTGAGTAGAGGTTTAAGATATGTTAACGGGCCGGCAGCTCGCAATGGCGATCAAGTTGCTCGCAGAAGAGTGGCCGCCACCAATATCAGTGGTTATCCTGACCACAATACCGGAGCCAGGGTCTCTCAGTCTATGTACGAAGACTATTGTTTCTGGGTAGCCTTCGGAACCATCCTTCTCAAAAATACCGATAGAGACTACATCGAGGTTTATGGAGTAGATCCAGAGACCAAAGATTGGGTACTAAGAGAAACAGTCCATCGTAACGGAGAATTTAAAGACATCGTGATCCAGACGAACGGCCAGCGGCAGATCATCAGCTTCGCATCCGGAGACAACGGCGCCTTGTTCGCAAGGGTCTATACGGCCGTTTGGAACCCTCAAGCGGGGGGCTGGAAGAAAGCCCGTTTTTTGCGGTCATACACATTCTGATCGCAAAATATGGCTTTGGGGAAGATTTTTCTTCCCCTTTTTTTTATATTTGTTAAACTAATTTCATTATCATAATCCCAAGCCAACAGGGATAATAAAATGAAAACAGCTGAATTTGATATTAACGTTGCCGAAAATGTCAGACTTTTTGCCGATTATAACTTAGGCGGCAAGTTCTACCTCAAGGGCCACGCCATCACCAAAGAAGATATTATCATCTTCAAGATGTTTGGCATCAGACGTGTCTTTGGTGCCTTGATGGAAGATGACGATATCGATTCCCGTACCGCGCTTGGCATCATTGCCGCCAAGCTCTGCGGAGACAACACAGCCTACGTTGTGGGAGATGATGGTCTTTGCCAAATTGTGGCGGCCAAAGACGGCGTTTTTATCAGCGATGAAGATAGAATAGGAAAGTTCAACCGCCTGCATCAAGAGGTCGTGCTAAACACCGTTTTGCCCTATCATCCCGCCACCAAGGGGGAGGTTATTGCGCGCTTGCAAATGAGCACGCCAATAATGCCGCAAGGAGAGGTGGATGAAATCATCTTCAAACTTTCAGGCAATGTATCTTTGCTGCAAATAGCAGAGATACAGAAGTTTAAGACTGCGTTTATCTATGCCAAAGCCCTGGATGATAAGGCCGAAACGGCGCATTTTACTTCTGTGGTCAGAAGCCTGGTTAACGCCTTTGCTCCCTATCAGCTTGATTTCTCTGGCGAATATAACGCAGCCTACCACCAGGAAAGTGTGGCCGATTCTCTGCAAGATGCCTTGGCAGAAGGCTATGAGGTGATATTTGTTTTGGGTGCTTTCCCCTCTGCTTGTCAAAAAGATGTTTTACCGGAAGCCTTGCAAAAAATTGTCGACATAAAGGTCAATGCTCACCTACCGCAAATCGGTGCCGCAGATCTATTTTTGGCTCAAAAGAAAGAGGCCAAAATAATAGTCTTGCCTTATAATTATGACAAAATAGACACTTCTTTGGCCAACAGATACATCAAACAAGCTCTCTTTACCGAAAAACTAAATCCTGCCGCCTTTGCCAAGATGATTCCTGCCACTCTGCCAGATGGAGAGATGTTGGGAGAGGAAGATAAAGATTCTCTCATCGCCGCCAAAAACAGCGGTACAAAGGGCAAAAAAGCCAATATTGCCGCTATTGTCCTGGCCGCCGGTGTGGGAAGCCGCTCCGGTCGCAACAAACTGATGGTCGAGGTTGAAGAAGGCCTGCCACTGTTTATGAAAGCCGTAAATGCGGCCATTGCCTCAGATGCCAGCCCGGTATTTGTCATCACCGGCTATCACGATGAGGAAATGAGTGAATACTTAGATAAAGTAGATGTTAATGTCATCTATAATCCGGCCTACCGCTCCGGAGTTAAGACCTCTATTGACTTGGGCATAAAATCGGTTCCGGGCTTTTGTGACGGGGCCATGATTATTCCGGCAGATATGCCCAATGTGACTGCAGCTGACGTGAACAAGCTGATTGCCTCTTTCAAAAAAGGTAGCGAAAAACAGCTTTGCGTGTTTAGCTATAAAGGGGTTAAGTCCAATCCCATCATCTGGAGCAAATCTCTTTATGACAAAGCAGATATCGTGCCGGAGAATGCGGCTCTGCGGCCTGTGTTTATGGAACATGCGGATTATACCAATATTGTTGAGGTCAAATCAGCCGATAAATTATTGGATGTAAATTTTCCGAGCGACCTTGAAAAGGTGGCTTTAAAAAAGGAAAAAGCAGATTAAATATAAATCATATTCCATCCTTTGGCAAAGAAAGGATTGTATCATGATAAAAGCAAAAAATTCCAATAAAAGACAGCAACAAAATTATTCTGCTGATGATTTTCCGCTTTTCCCGGACATCAGCGAGCATATATCCGGCTGGTCGCAAATGCATAGGCTGATGAGTCTTTTTATGGGCTTAAAAAGCCAAACCGCCAGAGAGCTGGTGATAGACTTTGCCGCCATGCTCCTAGAAAAACAAAAAAAAGATAACTAGATTAGACAACTTCGCCCCAGGAACCATTAGGAGATTGCTTCCAGTAATGACACTCATTGCCGGAGGCTTTGCAGCTTTTCCAAAAAGCTCTGGCTTGGGCAAGGGATTCTTCAGAGTTTCCATCAAAGATATTAAAAACCCGCATAAATTTTCCAAGCTCATCCATGGAGGCCGCTGCCCCATCCACCAAAAACAACAAGCTTGCCATATTTGGATTATCTGTGCCGCTGGTGAGCCAAATCGGTTGCAGTTCGGCATTGCCGTCTTTTTTAGAGCCATGCGGCAAAAAAGATTGGTCGCTGTATGTCCAAAGAATTCCGTTCAAGAATTCTACTCTTTCCTCATTGCCAATGCGCAGCAAAGTGCTTTTGCCAGTGGCATAAGCTTTTTCAAGCAACTTGGGCAAAACATTTTCCAAAGGCTGGCTTTGCAGGTGGTAAAAATCAACTCGGCTCATAATTTCACTGCGGCATAATTGGGGATGTTGTTATTGTTAATCAGGAACAAGACCGGACGATTGTTTTCGCGTCTGGCCTCGTTTAGATAATTCATGGCATCATTTATATCCAAAACGGGTTTCTTGTCAATCTCGGTGATTAAATCCCCGGGTTTTATCCCCTTGATTTCGGCATCACTACCGGGGGCGACACTGATAACGACCACGCCTCTACTTTCGTGCGGCAGTTGGTATTGCTCAATCAACTCAGGGGAGACGGTTTCAAAACTCAAATCAAAACCTTTGTCCGCCTCAGGTTCTGGAACAGGCTGTGGTTGAGGTGCATCTTCCGGCATTTTTTCTGTTTTAAGCTCAAAAGGCAAAATCTTATTTTCGCGCCAAACCTGCAGACGGATTTGGGTGTTAGGTTCTGTTTCTGCCACGTTTCTCGAAAAATCTTTGGGCGTGTCAGCCTTTTTTCCGTTAAGGGAAAGAATAATATCACCAGCTTCAATTCCGGCTTTGGTGGCAGGAGAATTTTCGGAAACAGAGGTAATCACAATTCCCTCACTCTGGTCGGGTGTTGAAATTTCTTCCGGCAAAACGGCAGGCGTTGCCTGAATTTTAATTCCGAGCCAGCCGCGCTCAACTTTGCCTTTTACTTTGAGTTCGGCAATAACAAATTTTGCCAGATTAATCGGCACTGCAAAACCGATTCCCATACTGCCGCCGGTGGTAGAATAAATGGCAGAATTAATGCCGATAACTTCACCTTGGGCATTAAACATCGGCCCGCCGGAGCTACCCTGATTGATAGAGGCATCGGTCTGAATAAAATTATCATATGCTCCGGCGTCAATATCACGAGACTTGGCAGAAACAATACCGACCGAAACGCTGCCACCCAAACCGAAGGGGTTCCCTATGGCAATAACCCAGTCACCAACCCGAATATCATCAGAGTCGCCAAGGGCAACGGTCGGCAATTTTTCTTGAGTTTGTATCTTAATGAGGGCCAAGTCGGTTTTAACATCAGTCCCGATAATTTCGGCTTTAAACTGGCGCTCATCAGCCAAAGTGACCATAATTTCTTGCGCTTTGTTGATGACATGATAATTGGTGACGATATAGCCGTCCTCATCAACAATAAACCCGGAGCCAAGAGAGAGCTGTTGGGGATTATGCGGCGCAAAGTAATCCTGAATTTGCGGATTAGGGCTGACAATACCCAAGGTATCATCTGCACTTTCCATTTCTTCCGGCAAGTGAGTGGTGGAGATATTAACCACTCCGGGCTGCAGTTTTTCAACCAAGTCAGCAAAAGAGGGTAGTGGCAAAAGAACGTCCTTATCTGCAGCGGCGGCCAAACTCGGTTGAGCCAGCAGTAAAGATAAGACCACAACATATATAAGTCGCTTAATCAAGATTTATTTCCCTGTTTTGCTGAAGAATTCAAAGAACTCGCTGTCTGGAGCCAAAACCATGGATGTTTTGCCTTGCTCGGCCAAGGCTTTTTTGTAGGCCTCAAGCGAGCGATAAAAGGCATAAAACTTGGGGTCAACTCCGGCGGCATTATTCCAAATGGCAATAGCCTGCTGGTCGCCTTGTCCGCGGATGATTTGCGCTTGTTTTTCAGCCTCAGCCAAAATCACGGCTTTTTCCTTGTCAGCGGTGGCTCTGATTTTGAGAGCCTCTTGCTGACCCATAGCTCTGAACTCCTTGGCCTCACGTTCACGCTCTGTCTTCATTCTGGCGTTAATGGCTTGCAAAACTTCTAAAGGCAAGTCTGCACGGCGGATTCTCACATCCGCAACGCTGACGCCGATTTGTTCGGCATCAACTTTTACTGCACTGCTGATATCAGCCATAATCTGCGTTCTTTGCTGAGAGAGCAACTCTTGCAAGGTGATGCGCCCTAAAATTTTGCGCACCGAAGAGTTGACAATTTCTTCCAACTTGGAGCGAGCCTGCAATTCTGTTCGCACGGTTTTGTAAAATCTGAGCGGGTCAACAATTTTGTAGCGAGTAAAGCTGTCGACATCCAGACGTTTTTTATCATTAAGGACAACTTCCTGTGCCGGCGGGTCAAGATTGAGCAAGCGATTGTCATAGAAAACCACTTTTTGGATAAACGGAATTTTGACCTTGAGGCCAGGCTCTTTAACGACCCGCACCGGGTCACCAAATTGCAACACAATGGCTTGTTCTTTCTGTGACACCACATAAAGCGAGTTGGCAACAACAAACACCAGAACCAAAATAACGCCGATAAAAAAGACTTTTACATTATTGTTCATAATTATTCTCCTTTTTGGTTCTGCATCTGCCCCAAGGGGAGGATGGGAAGCACGTTTCCGCCTTTGGCCGAGGGGTCGATAATCACTTTGTTGGAATTAGCCAAAACGTTTTCCATAGTTTCTAGATATAAGCGTTTGATAGTTACATCCTTGCCTTGTTTATAGGCTTCATAAACGGAGAGAAAACGCTCGGCCTCACCTTGAGCTTTGTTAATAACGGCTTGTTTGTAGGCTTCGGCACTTTGGGTGCGCTGAGAGGCTTCACCTTTAGATTTAGGCAAAATCTCATTGCGATAAGCCTCTGCCTCATTTTTGAAACGCTCCATATCAGCCTTTGCGCGCTGAACCTCGTTGAAAGCATCAACCACTTGCTTTGGTGGGTCTGCTTTTTGCAGTTTGACACGCACGATTTGGATACCGGCGCCAAACTCATCCAAAACCTTTTGCAACTCGGTTTTGGTATCGTCTTCAACCTTGCCGCGGTCGCCTGAGATAATAGGCATCATCTGAGATTGTCCGACAATCTCTCTCAAAACGGATTGAGCAGCAACTCTCACGGTCTGGTCGGGGTTTTGCATATTGAAAAGATAATTTTCGGCATCGGCCACGCGCCAAACAATAGTGAGGTTGATGTCGACAATATTTTCATCACCTGTGAGCATGTGGCTTTCATTAAAATCGCTGCGGCTGGAAACATTTTCCACTCCGAGGTTGATACTGCGCTCGCTGGTGATGTTGACTTTTTTGACAGTTTCAATCGGGTAGGGCAGATGGTAGTGCAAACCGGGGTCGGTTGTTTCGCTATAGGCCCCAAAGCGCAAGACCACGCCGGCCTCGTTTGGCTGCACCTGATAAAAACCCGATGCCAACCATACCAACACGATGGCAATGGCAATCCATTCCCATTTCAGATTAAACCCAAAACCCACAGGTTCTCCCTCTGGGCGTGGTTTGGGAGCTTTTTTGCGTTGAGACGGAAGACCGTTGTCTTTCCAGGGGTTATCATCATTTTCTTCCCACGGATTCGGAACTTTTGCCATAAATTTTACCTCTTCTCTTTTTTAGTTGCTTTAGCAAATTATATAATATAAATATAGCAATAAAACAATCACAGATAAAATCTATCAACAGGGACGCCTTTAGAATGGAACAGCAAATAAGAAGCATTGTCGAAAAATATTTTCCCGCAGAAACAATAGAGAGTATTGGCCTTTTTAAGGGGCGGGTGATTATCACGCTGCAAAATACAATAGAGGATAAAGATAAAGAAACATCTCTTTCAAAAGAGGTTAAAAATTTAGAGGGCATAGAGAAAGTTACGATTATTTACACGGCTGAGAAAAAGCCGCAACCACTTAAAGACGAGCCTGCCAAATGGGCAGTCAAAGGGGTAAAGAAGATTATTGCCGTAGCCTCGGGCAAAGGCGGTGTTGGTAAGTCAACCACTGCGGTCAACTTGGCGATGGCCTTGGCTGCCAGAGGAAAAAAAGTTGCACTGTTTGATGCCGATATTTATGGTCCCTCAATTCCAACTATGCTTGGCTATGAGGGAGCTGCGCCGATTTCTTATGATGGTAAAACTTTTGAGGCTTTTGAGTTCCAAAACATCAAGTCCATGTCTATTGGCACCCTGATAGATCGCAACACCCCGCTTATCTGGCGCGGCGCCAAAGCCTGCGGAGCCATCGAACAGCTGTTAACTGAGGTAAACTGGGGAGAGATAGATATTATGGTGATAGATATGCCCCCTGGCACTGGTGATATTCAAATTACACTTTCACAAAGACTTGACCTTGACGGAGCGGTCATTGTTTCTACCCCGCAAGATATTGCTCTGATAGATGCCATCAAAGGGGTTAATATGTTCAAGAGAGTAAATGTGCCGATTTTGGGTATCATTGAGAATATGAGCTATTATATTTGCCCCCATTGTGGCGCCAGAGATAACATTTTTGGCCATGCCGGCGCACAAGAAACCGCAGCCGAATTAGGAGTACCGTTTTTGGGAGAAATACCACTGCACATAGACATTCGCACCTATGCAGATACCGGCCGCCCGATAGTAACCGCCGCCCCCGAAAGTCCGCACGCCAAAGCCTATCTGGAAATTGCCGACGAGATTATCAGCGAGTTGTCGTAGCTCGTTCTCTGACTATCCTGTCTACGGCAGGACTACTCGTTCGTGCCGATGTTTCCTCTGTTGTAGAGGCATCGTTAGCTCTTTTTTTGAACTTATTCATTTTGATCTTAAGATCTTTTATTTTTTGCATTTTTTCAATTTCAGGGTTAACTTTCGCCAAATCCTTCATACTGTACGTATCGGGAAAGTTGACGCTGATTTTTGCTTTATAGCCTGCCAAAACCATTAGTGAAATAAACTTCTGAGCCTCCTGCGGGTCAGGGCTTAAAGTGCCGATATCAATCTGCGTGCCGCCGCTGTCCTTAATCGCCTGAGCTAAGGCCAAAAAGTGCTTAAACTCGTCACTTTGCAAGGTCATGTCTGTTTCGCTGGCAATGCTGAGCTTGCCTGAAGGCTTGGCCTCTGCCGGAGCATTAGGAGAAAACAGATTATACTCAAGAACATCTTGCTCGTTTTTAGCATAACGGATATTTTCTTTTTCACAAGCCTTTTCAAAAGCCTGCGCCAGAGAGGGGGCCTGTTTGTGGTATTTTTCCTCTTTTGAGGGGTTAACTATATTAGCACTGCCTTTTTTTTTTTTTTTTGCCCGGTCGAGCTGAAATAATGCCGACTTGTAGTTGGCAATCTGAGCTATAGATTCTTCACCCGTTCGCTTTTCCAAATCTCTTACGCGATAGCGGCAAAAATCTTTAAGCGCTACAATATCTTCTGCGGCAACATTTTCTTCTGCTGTGATTTTCGCTTCAAGAGCTCTAAGCCGCTTATCACATTTTTCAGCCAGAGTTTTAGCAAGATTATTTTGTTCGCGATCAAAACGTATGTTTTTATGCAAATAAACCAATTCTCTAATGCTGAGTTGGTCCCAATTTTCCTCCGATTGAAGATATTGATTTATGTACGCCAAGCAGGCAGAAGATATGGCTATATTTCCCTCTCTACGATGTCTTTTGGCCTCTTTAGAGTCTTGAGCATACGTCCTCGCCTCATCAAAATGGGGGGCGGCCTTGGCATTAATTTCATCAATATTCAAATGCTCAAATTCTTTAGGTGAAGATTGAGAAATAGTAACAATCGGCCCTTGCTTTGGTAAAGTTTCTGCCTGAGGTCTCAATTGTTTTTCCAGAGCAAAAGCCACATCAGGGATTCTGCGGGCAACATATTTGCGATAGTGCTTAAGAATGTCTATAACCGCATCTTTTTCATAGGCAGAGGCATCTTGCAAAGAAAAATTGTCTTCAATTTTCTTCAATGCCAGGGAGCACAAGTCTTTTATTGTGCTTTCCTGTTCCTTACGATTGTCATGTAAATAGCCGCGAGCCAAATCCTCAATAACAGCACTCAAATCAGCTAAGTCTAATTGTTCCAAATGTTCTTTATTATCAAGAACAAAACGCAAGGCATATCGTGCCGCAGAATTTTTTCTTGACCTACCATTGCGGATAAAAATCTCTCGCTCCACAGAAAAGTAAGAAACTTCTGCAGAGTCATCTAACTTTTCTTTCCAAAGAGGGTGAAGCTTCAATTGAGAGTTTTGAGCCTTTGCCATCAACCAGTCCTCATCAAATAAAAATCATAAGAAGAGTATATACTAATTTTATCGGCAACGCAACCCAAATTTAGACAAAAATTATTTTTTGCTTAGGCTTTCTAACCTGGCTTCCAAATCGCCGATTTTAAGCGCCAAATGTGAATCGGGTGAGAACTTTTTTGCCTGTTTGAGCTGTGCTCTGGCAACATCAATTGCGCCAATCCGCAAAGAATATTCTGCCGCGGCATAGTTGGCGGCCGCTTCATTACCCTGCAAACCATAGGCTCTGGCCAAGAGCAGCCAGGCAAATCCGGTCGGATGTTTGATGATGGACTTGCTCAAAAGATTAACGGCCTTTTGCACTTCTTCAGGCTTTGGCTCATCCTCCAAAATGGCCTGCGCATAGCTGATTTGTAGCAATGCGGAGTCAGGCAAAAGGGCAGAGGCCTTTTGATATTCCGCCTTTGCTTGTTTGATTTTTCCTGTCTCAAGATAAATCTGGCCTTTGAGTTCATGAAAATAAGGATTGTCTGGCTCTTCGGCTAAAAGCTGGTCAAGCTCGCTTTCAGCCTTGGCAAATTGAAGTTGCTTAAAATAAGCAATTGTCCTGGCGTATGAAGCGGAAATACTTTTATCTTGAGGAGGATATTTGCGCAAAGTCTGTGCCGGAGGATTCAAATAGGCATATAATTTGGCTTTAACTCGCTCAAATTTTTCCTGCAAAGAAGTATCTTCTTTTATGCTTGATTGCCTAACGGCCTCTTCAAAGAAAGAGATCCTCTCTCTGGTCACCGGGTGAGTGCGAAAATAGGGCGTTTCCTCAATACCCTGCATTTGGTTTTGTGCGGCAATTCGTTTCATAAAAGTGAGCATTCCTTGCGGACTTTGTCTCGTCTGCTCCAAAAGCTTGATGGCCGCATCATCGGCGGAGCGCTCTTCCTCAGTCCGATAACGTGTATAATGCGTCAAGAGAGAACTTTGGCTGCCAAGCATGGCCGCCATGGCCACATCACCGCGCCCGCTCAAAGCTGCGGCCGTGCCAGCCAATATGGCAGAGGCCAAAGAAACCTCTTGCAGAGATTGGTTTTGCAATTTTTGCCTTAAGATATGCCCACCCTGAATATGCCCGGTCTCGTGCGCAATCACGCCGGAGAGCTCTCCCGGAGTGTCAGCCGCAACAATTGTTCCCGTATGGATAAACAAGTTGTTTCCGTCTGCCACAAAAGCATTGAGCGAATTATCTTCAACAATGTAAATTTCATTACGGTTAAAAGGAATCTCTGCAGCCTGAAACAAAGGCTTGGTAATTTGTGCAAGCAATTGCTCGGTTTCTTCATCGCTGATTAAGCGTAGCTCCTGAGCGTTTGAAAAGGAAATAAAAAAGCAAGAAAAAGCAATGGACAGCACCAGACTGTCCATCAGCTTCATCAAATTATTTTTTAGCCTTTGATAAGTTTTTTCCACCATGTTGATTTTTCCTTTGCCGGTTCCTCTTTGGGGGCTTCGGGTTTAGAAGTAATATCTTCATGGCTGTTATACAAGATAACGGCTTCTTGTTTTTCTTTTACCAGCTGAGAATTTTCTTCGCCGTTATTATCATCGCGCTCACCACGATTGCGGCGGCGGTCAAAACGATTGCGCCCGCGACGACGCTCAAACCGACCGCGGCGGCGTTCCGTGCGCGCTTCATCTTCAGGCTCCGTCTGAGCTTGCGGCTCAGTGATGCTTTCGGCAACTTGAACCTCGGGAGCTTTTGCCTCAACTTCTTCTTTTTCTTTCTCAGGAGTTTCGTCTTCAACCGGTTGTAAAGGAGCTTTTTCCTTAACCAACTTAGTTCTCTCTATTCTGTAATCAGAAACACACTTGATGCTGTCATCAGCACTGATGATGTCCTCCATTTTATATTTCTGTTCCAGATTAACCAGCATCTGGCGTTTTTGGTTCAAGATATAAA
>CALXVX010000006.1 GCA_944392215.1 uncultured Alphaproteobacteria bacterium
ATTGCGATGAAAAAGCCATCCGTGTTGGTGGTTTGAGGGGACAGCCGCAACATGTATGGATTGTTGTGCGGGTAGGGCTGCTCTATTTTTTGTGCCCAGAGTTTTTCCAAATCCATAAGCGCAAATTCCTTATGTTTGGCTAAAAAGCCATTGATGATGTCTTCATCTTCTTCTTTAAGTACCGAGCAGGTAAAGTAGGCTATTCTGCCACCGGTTTTGGTCTTAGCGGCTGCTATCTCGAGCAAATTTGCCTGCGTGTGTTTGAGTGCGGCTAACTTATCTTCCCGCAGGCGGAATTTGGCATCGGGGGCTCTTCTCCAAGTGCCGGTGCCGGAGCAAGGGGCATCTAATATGAAAAGGTCAAAATCTTTGTCGCTGTCGGCAATGATGTCGGTTAGCTCAATGTTTTTAACCCCTAGTCTTTGCAGGCGCGGTTTGATGGCTTCCAGCCTTTTGGCGTTGATATCATAGGCCAAAATTTTTCCTCTATTTTCTAACAAAGCCGATATCGCTAAGCTTTTGCCGCCGGCGCCGCAACAATAGTCAATAATCTTTTCACTTTCTTTGGCATCACACAAAATCGCCGCTATTTGTGAGGCCTCATCCTGAATCTCAAACCAGCCTTCTTGATAAGCTGCGCAGTTACCTATGCTTATGCGCTCAGAACTGCGAAGCCCCAAAGGCGAATATGGCGTTTTGCGCACATTAATACCTTCTTGTGCCAGCTTTTTGATAACCTCATCTCTTGCATGATTGTGGACTCTGAAATCGGCCTCGGCCGTTTGATTGAGCGCTTTGCAAAACTTAATATCTTTAATCTTGGCAAACAGCCAATCCGGGCATTCGGCCTCAACTGCCGGCGGGTAGGGTTGCTCATTTCCTTCTCTTAACCATTCTTCCTCTTCTTTTGTGAGAGGAGAAAGGCCATGTTGAGAGCCGTCAAAAACTTCCGGCAATTTATCTCTCACGGCCCAAAGCAAAATTCTTCTCGGGTCTTGGCTTTGGGCATCAAACTCAAGTTTGCGCCGATTGCGAATTAAGTGCCACACCAGGTCATTAATGAATCTACGATCTTTGGAGCCAATATATTTGCGGCTTCTCATATACTCGTTTATCACACCGTCTGCCGGTTTTTCATCTTTGAAAATCTCGCCTATAAGCTCTAAGCAAGCCTGATATCTGGCGCCGGTTTGCATTATTTATTTTCCTTTCTAAAACCCTGGCAAACCAAATATGTTTCCGGTGAGGTTGAGCGGCTGGCATCGGGTTTGAAATGCCCAACTTTGGCAAAGTTCTTTTTGGCATCGTTCAAGAGGCCGCCTTCCGCGCCGCCTTGAAATACTTTGGCAATGAAAATTCCTCCTTGAGCCAAAACCTCTTTGGCAAATTCATAAGCTGCCTCTACCAAGCCGATGGTCCTTAAATGGTCGGTTTGTTGGTGGCCGGTGGTGTTGGCGGCCATATCGCTCATGACTATATCTGCCTCTCCGTTAAGCAGGCTTTTTAGTTTGTCTGCCGCCTCCGGCAAGGTGAAATCCAAGCATATGAGGCTTGCTCCCTCAATTGGCTCGGTTTCTAAAATATCTATTCCCACGACTTGGCCGCTGCCCTTGTTTCTTTGCACCGCTACCTGAGTCCAACCGCCGGGGGCGCAACCTAAGTCAACAATGGTTTTGCCTTTGCCTAAAAACTTATATTTCTCATCTAGCTGAATTAGCTTAAACGCCGCTCGAGAACGATACCCCAAACGTTTGGATTCAGCAACATACGGGTCGTTTAACTGCCTTTCCAGCCATTGATTGGATGATTTTTTGCGGTATTTTGAGGTCTTGACCCGCACCGTGAGCTGGTGGCGGCCGGTGATGGCCTGCGCGGATTTAGTTAGCTTTTTCATCTTTTTTATCTTTCTCTATCAGTTCCGCGACAATGCCGTCTTTGGCACTTTTGAGAGAGGCAATGATTTTGTCGGCTCCGAGCCGTTCATAAATGGTTTGGAAGATGATGCAGGCGGCAATGAATATATATGAGCGCTTGTCTCCAATATAGGGGTTATCAGCCATTTCTGCACGGCTGGAATGCAGAATCTCTGAGATGGCCTTGTCCATAGCTTCCCTGTCCATGGCGATACCGTCGGCACGGTCGCGGTCATAGGCGCCAAAGTCCTCAATCATTGAGGCCAGGCGCAAAGGCGTGCTTGAGGTGGCCACAAAGCAAACGTCTTCCCGGTAGGTGTCAAGGTAGGATTTTTTGACAAAGCTTTCTGCTCTGGCGCCAATATCTTGCCGTAGGCGGGCAGCGTTTTCCTCGTTGTATTCTACCAAATTAAACGCTTCTGAGGCATTGCGCGCTCCCCATGGGATGGAAATGGTGTGCAATATGTGCGGATTTTTGGTGTTGGTGGCCAGAGTAATTTCGGTGGAGCCGCCGCCCAGGTCATAGACAACGACATATTTGGTTTGACCGCAGACGTGGCTTAAAGCGCCTTTCAGATTCAAACGGGCTTCCTCGTAGCCGTCTATTACCTCAATTTTAATGTGGGATTCATCCCATACTTTTTTGATAAACTCATCACTGTTAGCGGCCATGCGGCAAGAGGCTGTGGCAACCGCGCGGATGGTGTCTACATTGTATTTATCTATCAACTGCCGGTAGTGAAAAAAGCATCTGACCCCGCGCTCAATGGCCTGAGGCGTGAAAACCCCAGATTTGTACAATCCTTCTCCGAGCCTTGTTGCCGTGGTTTCTTTGCACAATTCCTTGCCATTGGCGTCACAAATCAACAAGCGGCAAGAGTTGGTGCCTAAGTCTATGGCGGCGTAGTGTTTATCTGTCATTGGCTGCTCCTCGAAAAGGTTGGTTGTTGTTTCCGTTGTTTTTTCTGCCGCGAGAGAATGGATAACGCGGTTTGCGGCGTTTCTTGCCAAAATGTTTTTTGGGGGCGTGCATCATATCCAGCAAAATTCCCTCTCTGATACCGCGGTCTGCTACCGTGACTTCTGATATCGGCCAAAAAGAGGTCAGAGCCTCTATGATGGCACAGCCGGCCATGGTTAAATCTGCTTTGGAGGCGCCGATACAAGGGTGTTTTTTGCGGCCCTCATCTCCTATTCTCTTTATCTTGGCTACCGTACGCTCAATATCTTGCTTGCTCATGGCAATACCATCCACGGCTGAGCGGTTGTAGCGCGGCAGATTAAGGTGCACCGCTCCTAATACCGTGACTGTGCCAGAGGTGCCGATAACTTGAATCTCTTGGTTGGCAATTGCTTCCCTGATGTGGTGTTTTTCTTCAAACTCGGAGAGCAATTTGTGGGTGCGCTCAATAATCGTATCATAGGCCAAATCCGTCATATCATGGGCAGGGAAAGCCTCTGAGATGGTGACAACGCCATAGGGCAGGGATATGTAACCTTCAATAAACGTATTGCCGCGATTGGTGGTGCGTGCCAGAGATATCTCGGTAGAGCCGCCGCCAATATCAAATATCAGCGCGCGTTTGATGTTTCTGGCCAAAAGCGGAATACAGCCCACAACGGCTAGGCGAGATTCCTCTTGCGGGGAGATTATTTCTATATTTAAGCCGGTCTCTTTTTTTACCAGCTCCAAAAAAGGTTTGCAGTTGATTGCGCGGCGGCAGGCGGCTGTGGCTACGTAGCGCGAACGCACAATCGGCGCATACTCGGCCAAAACACCGGCACAAACCTTCAAGGCGCCGATGGTGCGCTTGATGGCCGCTTTTGACAGTTCGTTGTTATTTATAATTCCCTCGCCAAGCCTGGTTATTTTGGAAAAGGTTTCAACAATCCGGAACGACGACGGGGTCGGTGTGGCGATAACCAGGCGGCAGGAGTTGGTGCCTAGGTCTATGGCCGCATAATTTGGTGCCGCAGGCTCTGCCTTCTGCGGGATAACCGGCGATTTGGCAAGCATTTTTTGATGCCAGTTCTTCATTATTTTATTCTATCAAATACAAAATTGTTCAAAGTTACTTATTTTATAACTCAGATTTCATTTCTGCACAATATTTTTTTCAAAATCCTTCTAACAAAATTGTTTGTATGAAAAAAGCCCCGAAATTTTCGGGGCTTTGTTTCTTGCTCCATTCCTATCGGCTTAGGCGGACTGTATCTTGGGCGATTACCAATTCCTCATTGGTGGGAATGACAAAGGCTCTTATTTTTGAGCCCGGTTTGGTGATCTCTACCGCATCGCCTCTCTTATTGTTGTTTTCCTCATCCAACTCAATGCCAAGGTAGCTTAAACGCTCCAAAACCATTTTGCGAACAATCGGAGAGTTCTCGCCAATGCCGGCGGTGAAGACTATGGCGTCTACCCCGCCCAAAACAGCAATATAACTGCCGATGAATTTTACTAACGTGTAGGTGTAGGTTTTTAGGGCATCTATGGCTTTGGCATCTCCTTCCAGATATTTAGCCTCAACATCACGCATATCGCTAAAACCAGACAAACCAAGCATGCCGCTTTGTTTGTTCAAAAGAGTGTTGACTTCATCAACGGTCTTATTTTGATATTTCATGATGTGGAGCGGAATGTAGGGATCGATATCTCCGCAGCGGGTACCCATGATAACACCGGCCAGGGGGGTAAATCCCATGGAGGTATCTTTGCAAATGCCGCCTTCTACCGCAGAGATGGAGGCTCCGTTGCCTAAGTGGCAGGTGATGATTTTGCCTTTTTTGCCAATCAGCTTGGCACATTCTTCAGCCACAAATTGGTGGGACGTGCCGTGAGCGCCGTAGCGGCGAATCTTGTGCTCGGTGTATTGCTCCAAAGGCAGGCCATATAAAAAGGCCTCCTTGGGCATGGTTTGATGAAATGCGGTATCAAAGGCCACAACTTGCGGAACATTGGGCAGGGCTTTTTGAACGGCTCGCAAACCCAAAACCGCAGCCGGATTGTGCAAGGGGGCCAGTTTTGAAAGCTCATCAATTTCTTCTATGACTTTTTCCGTTACCAGGGCAGAGCCTTTGAAGTTTTCACCGCCATGAACCACGCGGTGGCCAACGGCCGTAATCTCATCTAAGCTCTTGATTACACCATCTAACAACAAGTTGAAAACCTCACGCAAGGCCTCGTTGTGAGTGGGCAAATCAACGGCAACCGATTTTTTTTCGCCATTGGCATATTTGATGCTCACCAGGGAGCCGTGAATGCCTATTCTTTCGGCCAAACCTTTGGCAATAACGTCATATTTATCTCCGTTGACATCAAACAACTGATATTTCAGGGAAGATGAACCGGAATTCAGTACAAGAATTTTCATGAGTGTGTCCTTATTTTTGAGTTTGTAAAACAGTAATGGCAATCAAACCAACAATATCCTCGGCAAAGCAACCGCGAGACAAGTCGTTAATCGGGGCGTTTAAGCCTTGCAGCATGGGGCCGTACATTTCGGCGCCACCCAAGCGTTGCAGTAATTTGTAACCAATGTTTCCGGCCTCAATATTGGGGAAAATTAAGGTGTTGGCTTTTCCGGCAACATTTGAAGAAGGTGCTTTTTTGCGGGCAACAACGGCATCCAGGGCCGCATCGGCTTGCATCTCGCCGTCTAAAGTGATGGGCAGGTTTGCATATTCATCCGCCTTTAGGGCTTCTTTGGCAAGGGCAGTGGCTTCTCTTACTTTGTCAACACCTTCGCCTTTGCCGGAACCAAAGGTAGAGTAAGACAACATGGCAATTCTCGGCTCATCTCCAAACTGAATGACACTTTCGGCACTGCTTAAGGCAATGTCTGCCATTTCTTTGGCTGTTGGATTGATATTTACGGCGCAGTCTGAAAGATAGAAAATTTTGCCATCTTTAGACTCCATAATAAACAGCGCAGATACAACTCGTTCAGGGCGGCGGGATTTGATAATTTGCAATGCCGGACGAACGGTGTCGGCCGTGGAGTGGTCGGCACCGGAGACCATACCGTCGGCGTCACCGGCTTTTATCATCAGAGTTCCAAAATAGTTGGGGTTGAGAGCTGTCTTGGCGGCTTCTTCCTCTGTCATGCCTTTGGCTTTGCGTAGGTCATACAGGAGTTTTGTGTATTCTCCTAATTTGGGAGAGTGGGCCGGGTTTATTAACTCTATTCCCTCAAGGTCCCAGCCTTGTTTGGCAAAGTAGGCCTTTATGTCGGCTTCTTCACCCAAAATGATTATTTTGGCAATCTTTTGTTTGGCTGCCTCGTGCGCAGCTTGCAGAACACGTTCGTCTTCACCTTCCGGCAAAACAATTGTCTTGCCCAGTTTCTGGGCCTTGGCTATCAGGCCTTGAATATAGGGAGTAATTTTCATAATCTTTCCTCTTTTGTTTTTGAAGTTAATGTTTTTTTATTGTTTACACTTCTAATATCTAAAAGTCAAAATATCTTTTGATTATTTTGAGAAAGTATTATATCTTGGTGACAGATTGCTTGTTTAACAAACGGAGATAATCCCATGGAAAGAACATTATCTATCATTAAACCCGATGCCGTAACTCGTAATATTACCGGTAAGGTTAACTCTATGATCGAGGAAAGCGGTCTTAAGATTGTGGCGCAAAAGCTTATTCGCCTCACGCCAAAACAGGCCGAAGAGTTTTATGCCGAGCATAAGGATAAGGCCTTTTTTACGAGCTTGGTTGAGATTATGTGTTCTGCTCCCGTGGTGGTGCAAGTTTTGCAAGGTGAAGATGCCGTTGCCAGATATCGCAAAATTATGGGCGCTACCAACCCGGCTGTGGCAGAGGAGGGAACCATCCGCAAAACTTTTGCTCTCTCTATTGACCGCAACACCGTTCATGGTTCTGATTCTTTGGATAGCGCAAAAAGAGAGATTAGCTTTTTCTTTAGTGATTTGGAAATTTGTGAGTAAGGGGAGGCTCATTTCGTGTCTAAGTTTGGGCTTTTAGTATTCTTTTGCCTTGTCTTTGCAACATCTGCCTGGGCTACAGATGAACGCTATGCTGTCGAAATTAAAGTCGATGTCACCGATGAAAGTGCCGCTGCCGCTCAAAGGCGAGCCATGAGCGAGGCCAACCGTGCCGCCGTGGTGGCCGTGGCTAAGAGAATTACCACCTCTGAGGGGGTTGAAAAACTCGCATCCATGACAGATGAGCAGCTTGTTAACTTCATTAAAGAAGTTTCCGTGGTGGAAGAAAAAAGCTCCGCCCTCCGTTATATGGCCAATTTGCGGGTGGTCTTAAACGAGGATATGCTTAAACAATATATGAATGAGCGGCAAATTCCGGTCATGGTGCAAATGGAGAGCAAAGTCTTGGTGGTTCCGATCTTTAGAGAGTTTAGCAGTGACGCTCCTCAATTGTGGGAAAGCACCAATATGTGGAAACAGGCTTGGGATGCCTCTTCTTCAGGCGGGGCTATTAACCTTGTCTCAGTTCCGGCAAGCGGGGCTAACTATGCTATTTTAGATGCCAGAAAAGCTGCCGCAATGGATGGCGAGGCCATGGACAAGCTCATGCGGCTTAACGGTGCGGATGATGTCTATGTCTTGGACGCCACTTATGATGGAATCGATGGATTAATCATTAGAGCTTTGTCTTATAACGGAGATGCACGCACCATTAGGGTTGAAGGTCCCAGAAGTTCGGGGATGGAGCTTTTTACCAAAGCGGTTGAGGAGGTTAAGGCTCAGTTGGAAAATAAAATATCTGAGCAAAACCTGACCTCGGCATCTCAAGAAAATACCATTGTTGTGCTTTTTAATTTTTCCCGGTTGCAAGATTGGGTCGCTTTGGAGCAAAGTCTTAAAAATATAAATTTGGTGAGCGGTGTTGAAACTCAGGCTTTGGGAGCTAAAAAGGTTCAATTTAGGCTTTCTTATGTCGGCTCTCTTGATAAATTGTTGCAGGCTTTGCGCGGGCAATCTTATCAGTTGATCGAGCATGGCTCTTATTATACAATAGAGAAATACTAGGAGAAGTATGATGGTTGGAAAACGTAACCGTAATCTGATGATTTGGCTGACGTTGTTTGTTCTGTTTTGTGCCGCGGTCTATGTCTTACGCTCGGTTCTGATGCCGTTTGTGGCCGGTATTATCATCGGTTATCTCTTGGATCCGTGGGCCTCAAAATTTGAAAAATGGGGCATGAGTCGTACTTGGGCTACCATTTTGACAATTTTGCTGGTCATCCTGATTTTGGTGCCGGCTCTTATTGCCTTGTTTGGAATTATTGACAGCCAGCTTGGGCATTTCTTGAGTGTTTTGCCGCAGTATCTTTCTTCGTTCTTGAAAAAAATAGAGCCGATGATTGCCGGTTTGCAGGATCGTTTCCCTGCTCTTGAGCCTGAGAAAATTCGGGAGGCTATTCGCGGCAATATGGATAATACTTTGAAAATGGCCGCAGGAATCCTACGCAAGGTGGTGAGCGGCGGTTTTGCTCTGGTTAACATCATTTCTCTATTGCTGATTACGCCGGTGGTGGCTTTTTATATGCTGAGAGATTGGGATGCTTTTGTGGCCAAGGTAGATGACTTGTTGCCCAAACATTCTAAAAAATCTATTGAAAAACAGGCCAAAGAAATTGATGGCATTTTGTCTTCTTTTATTCGCGGGCAGTTATCCGTATGCGTATTACTTGGTTTGTTCTACGCTATCGGCCTTTATATTGTGGGGCTTGATTTAGGCGTGTTGGTTGGTTTTGTTGCCGGAATTATCTCGTTTATTCCTTATGTCGGAACCATATCGGGATTTATTGTCAGTATGTGTATCGCTTTTGCCCAGTTTGATACCTGGATGCCGATTGCCCAAGTTGTGGGCGTCTTTATGGTTGGGCAGTTTATTGAGGGCAACTTTTTAACGCCGAATCTGGTTGGAGATTCTGTCGGTTTGCACCCGGTTTGGATTATGTTTGCTTTGTTGGCCGGAGGTGTTTTGCTTGGTTTCTTAGGCCTAATGATTGCTGTGCCGGTGGCGGCCATTATCGGTGTTTTGGTTAGGCATGCTATTATTAATTATAAGGAAAGCTCCTTGTATAAATAAAGGTCGTATAATGGCCCATCTAGAGTGATTTGTTCAGGTCAAAAGTGTCCTCACGTACGCCTTATGTACGCTCCGGTACTTTTGCCTTTCAAATCTCTCTATCTGAACCATTCTCCAACCTTTTTTGCCTGCAGTTAATTGGTACACGTCGTTCGCTTTAATCTGCGCAGCATTAACCTTTATCGCCCTCTCCGAGAGGAATTTTGTTTTGGTAGTTTTTCGGGATAGAAAAAATCTTTGCATCTTTAATATTTATTTAGATTTGAGCTGGTATAATCCAGCTAAAGTTTAAACTTATATTTCTGGGATGTGAACTATGCTGCAGTATATTTTTAATGTTTTATCTGCGCCTGAT
>CALXVX010000007.1 GCA_944392215.1 uncultured Alphaproteobacteria bacterium
TGATTAGACATATTATTGACACTTTGGAAGAGCTTAAAGTGGACAAAATAGTTACGGTTATTGCTCCTGATGGCGAAGCAGTAAAACAAGAAGTTTCACCCTACCCTACTTGTGTACAAGAAAAACAATTAGGAACCGGACATGCGGTGTTGGCTGCACGTTCAGAATTCAGAGGATTTAAGGGTGATATTTTGGTGGTGTTCGGAGATCAGCCTTTATATACAAAAGAAAGTATGCGCAAACTTTTAAGACGACGCGCACAAGGATATTCGGTCGTATGCATGGGGTTCCATCCTCAAGATCCGGCAAGATATGGACGTTTGATTATGGATGGTGATAATTTGCAACGCATTGTTGAGTTTAAGGATGCAACTGACGAAGAAAAAGCTATCACTTTTTGCAACTCGGGCATTATGTGTTTTGACGGTGAAAAGATGTTTGAAATTTTGGGGGCAATAAGTAATGAAAATGCCGCACACGAGTATTATCTTACCGATGCGGTTGAAATTGCTTTGCGTATGGGGCTTAAATGCTCGGCCGTTGAGTGTCCGGTTGAAGAGGCATCTGCTGCAAATACTCTTGAAGAATTGGCTCTGTTGGAAGAATTAATTAAAAAAAGGAAATAGTACCATTTTAGGCTTTATCAGATATCATTGGTTTGGCATCATTATAGGTTTGCTTATGGCCGCTTTTATGATGATGTTGGTGTTGGTTATTATCGCCCCAAAACAAGATGCTAAAGGCAGAGGCTTCGTTGGCTGTACTCAAAATATGTTAGAGGATTTAATTGACTGTGATCAAAAAATAGGTTGCAGTATGCTAGCAATAGCATCCAATACATGGTGTGATGTCAAAGTTATTGCAAAAGGGGCAAAAAACTGGCTTGAGGAAAAGCAAAAATATCCTTGGAGCAATTACATCTATGAGCCAGAAGATCCTAAAAATCAGTTTGTGGACGAACAAGCACGAGATGAATATCTCAAACAATACCCAAACACTAAAGATGAAATGGAAATAAAGCATCGTTTAAGAAAGGAATTGGAAAATGAGCAAAATACAATCAAAACCGACAAAATCGAATGGCCCAAAGAACAGTGATTTGCCGGCTTGGGATTTGACCGACCTTTATAAGGGAATTGATGATAAACAAATTGAAAAAGATTTGAAAACTTATCAGCAATCAACACTTGATTTTGCAAAAAAATATAAGGGTAAAATTGCCAAACTTTCAGCCAAACAATTTTTTGAAATGGCAAGCAAATGCGAAAAGCGCTCGGTTTTGAGCAACAAACTGGGGGTTTTTGCCTATCTTAACATGGTGACCCAGATGAAGAATGCTCAGGCCATGACTTTTTATCAAAATATATCCGAAAAGCTTAATGATTATAGCAAGCCGGTGATATTTTTGTCACTTGAACTAAACAAGTTGCCGGAGAAAAAAATTGATGAGTGGTTGAAAGATAAAAAGGCAGCATATTTTGCACCATGGCTAAAGAGAGTGCGTATGTTTAAGCAATATGAATTGCCGGAGGAGATTGAAGAGGTTTTGCACGAAAAGTCGGTTACCTCGGGCGAGGGTTGGGAAAGACTTTATGAAGAAACATCGGCCAGACTCAAATATATGGTGGACGGCAAAGAATATAATGATGCCGAGGTATCGAAGCTTGCCTTGGAAAAAGATGCCAAAACAAGGGCCAAGGCCGGAAAAGAAATTGCCAGAGTTTGCAGCGAAAATGCGCCTTTGTTTACCCTAAACTACAATATGGTGATTAAAGACAAGGCAATTGAGGATATCAAACGCGGATTCAAAACTCCGGTTGCCTCGCAAAATTTGGCCAACCGGGTTGATGACAAGGCGGTTGAGGCATTGGCCAACACGGTGCGCGAAAACTATGCCAATATTGCCCATCGCTTTTACAAACTAAAAGCCAAATGGCTGAAGGTGAAAAAGCTTGAATACTGGGACAGAAATGCGCCACTGCCGTTTGAGGTGGATAAAAAATATTCGTGGGAAGAAGCGGTTGAAATCGTACTTAAAGCCTATAAAGAGTTTTCGCCCAAGCTATATGATTTGGCCAAAGACTTCTTTAATAAGAAAAACTCTTGGATTGACGTGCCACCGCGCGATGGCAAACGAAGCGGGGCATTTGCCATGCCGTTGCCTGATGCATATCATCCTTACCTCTTCTTGAACTTTACCGGCAAACAAAACGATGTTTTGACCCTGGCGCACGAGTTGGGGCATGGATGCCATATGCGCTTGAGCTCAAAACAAGGCGATTTGAACGATGCCACACCTTTGACCCTGGCCGAGGTGGCATCGGTATTTGCCGAGATGTTAACCTTTCAATCATTGCTTAAAGAGGCCAAAGATGACAAAGAACGCTTGTGCCTGATTGCCGGCAAAGTTAACGACATGATAAACACCGCCGTGCGGCAAATTGCATTCCACTTCTTTGAGACCAGAGCCCATGACGAGCGCCGCAAAGGCGAAGTTTCGCAAGCCAGAATGGCCGAGATTTGGAAAGAAGAAATGTCGGCCTCGCTCGGCAAATATGTTAATATTGACGAGGTTACCGAAAACAACTGGACTCAGGTCGGGCATTTCTTTTGGCGGCCGTTTTATGTCTATGCTTATTCGTTTGCCGACTGTTTGGTCAACTCGCTTTATCAGGTATACCAAGAGGGCAAGGTTAAAAACTTTGCCGAGATGTATCTTGATATGCTTGCCAAAACAGGAGTTGAGCGCTATGACGAATTACTGAAACCCTTTGGGCTTAATGCCAAAGATGCCAAATTCTGGAACAAAGGGCTGGGGCTCATTTCTTCTTATATTGATGAGCTTGAAAGATTGGATAAAAAAATATCCGGCAAATAAAATGATTGATAAAATTATCAATATTGCCAAAGACTGCGGGCTCTTGCTCAAGGAGGCAAGAGCCTTGCAGGTTGAGCAAAAAAATAATGATGCCAATAATTTGGTTACCGAGTATGATGTCAAAATCCAAGAGATATTGCGGCAAAGGCTGCTGCAGATTTTGCCGCAAGCCTCTTTTTTGGGCGAAGAAGGCGAGCAAAATTTTGCACCCGAA
>CALXVX010000008.1 GCA_944392215.1 uncultured Alphaproteobacteria bacterium
ACAAGAGGCGTAAGTTTTCTTGATTGAGTGAGTGAAGCGTGAGCAAGCGAAACGAAATTAGAAAACAAGTGACCGAAGCGGAGTTGTTGAGCGCAAAGCGCGAAACCTACGCAGCAAGACGAAACTGCATAGATGACAGTCCGGGTTCTTCGTGCATAGCCTTATTCCCCCGGCTCCCCAAAAGAGGAGTTATTTACATCTATGAGGAGCCGTTACACTCCACAGACGCAACTCACGTCTGCGGAAATGATATTAGAGCAGAAAAATTAAAATGCAATTAAATTGTTTAGAAAGGCAAAGATTGTTTGCTTATGGCACCCAAAATCAGCAAGCCGTAAAAAGCCGCTTTGTGAGGAGCGGCTTTTTAGTCTTGCGGCTTACGGCTAAGTTTTGCCTCCAGGCGCTTGCCTGGTGGGGATTAGTTATTAAAAAAAATTGCAAAAGAGAGAAGCAAGATTATGATAAGACAAGGGAGAAGAAGATGCTAAGACGCTTTTGCAAATCAAATTTAACACAGTTGATTTTATTTTTGGTAGTGTTTGGCGCCATAAGTGTGCACTACAAATTCGAGGTTTTGTGGGATTGGGCCAACTACCATTTTTACAACCCTTGGGCATTTTTGAATGACCGCTGGGGTTATGATGTGGTGCCGGCGGGGATTAACACTTTTTTCAATCCGTTGATAGATTTGCCGTTGTATCTGATGGTTGAGGCGTGGAATGAATGTCCGGATTTAATAATTTTCGTTCAAGGATTTTGGGCCGGAGCGGTTGCTTTTGTTTTTTATAAGATTATTCGTTTGTTTTTTAGCGAAAACAATTGGAAAGACTACGGCTTGTCAGCATTAGCTTTTGGCTTTGGAATAACATCTTGGCCGTTTTTTATGCAAATAGGCACTTCTACCAATGAGATGATGGTTTCTCTGTTTGTATTGGTTTCATGGTGGCTGATATTAAGAGAGACAAAGATAAATTCAGACACAAAGCTCAGAGGAAACATTTTTTTTACTGCCGGATTTTTGCTTGGGGCCGCAATGGGGCTGAAGTTGACAGCGGTGACATATTGTATTTCAAGCGGAGCGGCCCTGATTTTGTGTTATCGTTTTTTGCATCCGTTTCCAAAGATATTGGGGCTTTTTGTGCTTGGGGGGGTGTTGGGCTTTTTTGTCGCCGATGGGTTTTGGATGTGGCGCTTATATGAGAGCTTTGATAACCCGTTTTTTCCCCTATTAAATAATATATTTCAATCAGAATATTATGATTTAAGTAGTTTTAGAGATAAAAATTACCTGCCCAAGAACCTATGGGAATACTTGTTTCAACCCGTTTATATGGCAGCGTTAAAGCTGAAGACTGAGGGTGAGTTTATGATAGTTGATTACCGTAATCTGCTATTATATGTCTTGGCGATTATATTCCTTATATATTTTTTGATGAGACAAATAAAAACAAGTTTGAGGGAGATAAAAATTTCAAGGATAACAGTATTGCTTTTGGTTTTGTGTGGGAGTTCATATCTTAGCTGGCTAATGCTATTTAGTATTTTGAGATATTACATTCCGGTATCTTTAATATCTGGGATAATATTCGTAAAAGCGGGAATTTTTTTATGTCAGACGAAAAAGATATTTTTCCAAGCCATAAGTATCTCCCTAAGTATTATTGTGAGTTACATACTATTGACAACAGTATCCTACAGTGATCATTGGGATAGAAGAGACTTGCTAAATACAACATTTTCAATTTTCAACAAAGTATGGCCGGAGCTCGAGGAAGACGCGATATATCTTGAGAAATATGGAGATTTCAAAAAGTTTACAGAAATGGAGGAAGTTGTTTTGCCTGAAGGAACGATTCTTCAGATGTACGAGATGCCATCAGGGGGAGTTTTGCCGTTATTAAACAAGAAGACAAACGTGCGGGGAATATTAATGGAATTAAACGGTTTTAATCATGAAGGCAAAATATTTCGGGAGGGGAAATGGCAAGACATAAAAGAAACAATTCTCTCAGAATACAAGGGGAAAAAGGCTATTCTTGTGGCGTTGGGAGTAAGAAAAATAAGTCGTATTAACAACTACCGCCAATATGCAAAACAAAATAATTTAGAATGTCATTGGCTGATAAACAATGTGATGAACTGGGTTTTGTGCGTGCCAAAAGAGGATGTCAAATCTATTTTTCGTTGGAGGTATCAATGAAGCAATTAAGGACGGCGGTTATCATTCCTTGCTACAACGAGGGAATGTCAATAAGAGAGGTTGTCGAGGAGTTCAGAGATGTCCTGCCGGAGGCGGAAGTTTATGTATATGACAATAACTCCACGGATAATACGGCCAAAGAGGCAAAAAAAGCTGGCGCCATTGTGCGGCAGGAAAAGCTTCAAGGCAAGGGCAATGTTGTTAGGAGAATGTTTGCAGACATAGATGCGGACATATATGTGATGAGCGATGGCGACAAGACCTATGATATAGCTAAGACGCCGTTGTTGATTAGGACGTTGTTGGAAAATAATTTAGATATGGTGATAGGGGCGCGCAAAGAGGTCGATTTAGCGGCTTATCGGGTCGGTCACCGCTGGGGAAATATTGCTTTGACTAAGCTGGTGCAATGCTTTTTTCATCATCATTTGGCGGATATGTTGTCTGGTTTCAGAGTTTTTAGCCGTCGTTTTGTAAAGACCTTTCCGGGGGCCTCAAGCGGGTTTGAGATAGAAACAGAGCTAACAGTTCATGCTCTCTCATCAAGAATTCCGATGCAGGAGGTAGATACGGACTATTTTGCACGCCCGTTTGGCTCGGTTAGCAAGCTATCAACAATCAAAGACGGAGTGAGAATTTTGTTGATGATTGTAAATCTGGTAAAAGATGAGCGCCCGATGTTGTTTTTCAGCGCCATTTCGGCAGTATTTTTTGTGTTGTCATTGGTCTTAGGAGTGCCTGTAATCTCGCATTATTTTGAGACCGGCACGGTTCCGTGGCTTCCGCGCTCTATTTTGGCGATGGGGCTGATGATTTGCTTTGGCATTTGTTTGTTGGTAGGTTTTATTTTGGATTCTCAGAGCAAAAGCCGCCATGAGAACAGACGGCTACACTATTTGAATTATAAGCTTCCCGGAGAGTAGTTGTGGACTATGTAGGTGCAGATAACTTGGAGGCAATGAAACAAGCCAAAAATTATAATTCTTGGCTTGTTGAAAAGGTTATAGAAAATATGCCGGCCAAAGCGGAAAAGATAATAGATTTTGGAGCCGGCAACGGGAGTTTTGCCAAAGAGGTAGAAAAACAAAGCAATAAAAAGGTTGTGTGTGTGGAGCCTGCAGAAAATATGCAGGAGCATTTGCTAGGCCTGGAAAAAGTAAAATCTCTTGAATTTTTGGCAGATAACGAGGCTGACTTCATCTACAGCTTAAACGTTTTGGAACACATAGAAAAAGATGAAGATGTTTTGAGGCTGCTTCGGCAGAAAATCAAAAAAGGAGGAGTGATCCTGATATATGTTCCGGCTTTTACCTGTTTATATTCGGCAATGGATAAAGAGGTGGGGCATTTCAGACGTTATGAAAAAGCAGATTTATTGAATAAGGTAAGTGCTACAGGGTTTAAGGTGACAGATTGCCGTTATGAGGACTTTGTCGGCTGGTTTGCCGCCATGTTGTTTAAATTGGTATCAAAAAAAAGCGGAAAATTAGACAAGAAATCAGTTTGGTTTTATGATAGGTTTGTGTTTCCGCTGAGCCGTTTGGCAGATTTTTTAAGCCAGGGGAGATTGCTTGGCAAAAATCTTTTGCTGGTGGCTAAAAAAGAATAAATAAGATAAAAAAGATTTGCTTTTTCCTTTTTCTTAATAAATTATTGAGTATATTGTGCTTATATTGATAAGAATTAAAATAAGAGAAGGGAACGCTAATGTTTAATCCGAGAGAACACGAGATTTATGACGGCACGCTTGTGCCAATGGTAATAGAGCAGACCTCAAGGGGTGAGCGTTCTTTTGACATCTATTCAAGATTGTTAAAAGAGCGGATTATTTTTCTAACCGGGGAGGTCAATGATGAGGTTTCATCACTGGTGTGCGCTCAGCTGCTGTTTTTGGAATCAGAAAATCCCAAAAAAGATATTTTCTTATATATCAACTCTCCCGGAGGTTCTGTGACAGCCGGTATGGCCATGTATGATACCATGCAATACATTAGCTGCGACGTAAATACGCTGTGCATCGGCCAAGCATGCTCAATGGGGTCATTGTTGCTTGCTGCGGGGGCCAAGGGCAAGAGATTCGCCTTGCCAAATTCACAAATAATGATTCACCAGCCTTCCGGCGGTTTTCAAGGCCAGGCCACGGATATGGAGATTCGCACCAGGTTAATTTTGAATATGAAAAAACGTCTGAATAAAATATATTCAGAAAAAACGGGGCAGAAGTTGTCCGTCATAGAAAAGGCGATGGAAAGAGACAACTTTATGACTCCTGAAGAGGCCAAAAAATTTGGCTTGGTAGACCATATTGTAACGTCCCGTGAAGATGTAATGAAATAGGATCAGACCATGAGTGAAGATAAAGAAAGCAAAGACGGACTACTGCACTGCTCATTTTGCGGCAAGAGCCAAAATGAGGTAAAGAAGCTGATTGCCGGCCGCGGTGTTTATATCTGCGATGAATGCATAGAAGTATGCATAAACATTGTTGCAGATGAAATGGCCGAGATGAACAAGGCGGAAGGCATCGGCTCAGAGAGCGGAAGCTTGCCGTCGCCGTCAAAAATCAAAGAGTTTTTGGACCAATACGTAATTGGCCAAGAGCACGCCAAGAAGGTCTTGTCGGTTGCGGTTTACAACCACTATAAGCGGCTAAATTCGCAGAAGAGCAGCAAGGACGTTGAGATTGCCAAATCCAATGTAATTTTGATAGGCTCCACCGGTAGTGGTAAGACACTTTTGGCGCAGACTTTGGCCAAGATTTTGGATGTCCCGTTTGCCATAGCAGATGCCACGACATTAACAGAAGCTGGTTATGTCGGCGAAGATGTCGAGAATATCATTTTGAAATTGGTGCAAAACGCCAATTATGATATAGAGAAGGCTCAAAGAGGAATTGTCTATATAGATGAGATAGACAAGATTACCCGCAAATCAGACAGTCCCTCAATCACCAGAGATGTCTCAGGCGAGGGCGTGCAACAAGCATTGCTGAAGATTATTGAAGGTACGGTTGCCAATGTTCCGCCGCAAGGAGGGCGCAAACATCCGCAGCAAGAATTTTTGCACGTAGACACGACAAACATCTTGTTTATCTGCGGAGGAGCCTTTGCCGGCTTGGAGAAGATAGTAAGCCGCCGCGGCAAAGAAACTTCTATTGGTTTTGGCGCCAAGGTTGCTTCAAAAGAGGAGCGCGGTATTGGAGAGATTATCAAAGATGTGCAGCCGGAAGATTTGCTAAAATACGGGCTTATTCCTGAATTTGTCGGCCGTTTACCGATTATTGCCACTTTGGATGACCTCAATGAGGAAGCTCTGGTAAAAGTTCTGACCGAGCCTAAGAATGCACTGGTCAAACAATATGTTTATATGTTTGAGATGGAAGGTGTCAAGCTGACATTTACGGACGAGGCTCTGCGCGCCATAGCCAAGAAGGCAATAGAGCGCAAGACCGGAGCCAGAGGTTTGCGCGCCATCATGGAAGATAACTTGCTTGAGCTGATGTATGATATTCCGGATAAAAAAGACGTTGCGGAGATTATCATAGACGAGCACGTTATAAACGATGGCAAGGAGCCAAAGTTTATCTTAAAGAAAAAAGAAGACAAAGCCGCATCATAGGCGATAAAATCAAGAACCTCCGCTTGGAAGTTATCCAAGCGGAGGTTTTTGTTAGTCAGTTAGTTGGATATGGATTTTTTTGCGATAGTATCTGATGAGGCAGAGATATTTCTTAAAAGAGAGAGCTTCTCCACGCTCGATGGCGTCGATATTGGCAACGGACAAATCACAGTTGCAGGCAATGTTGCTAATAGATAAATTTTTATCAAACCTCAATTGCCTAAGCTGAGAGGAGATTTGATTTCGCAATATGGAAGAAAAGTTATTCATCGTTTCAAACTCCTAAATTTCTTGAAAAAAAGAAACCTCCTTGAAAAATCAAGGCGGGGAGCTCGAGGATAAAATCAACCGCTGCTCCGGTTGATTTTACCACAAGAGGCGTAAGTTTTCTTGATTGAGTGAGTGAAGCGTGAGCAAGCGAACGAAATTAGAAAACAAGTGACCGAAGCGGAGTTGTTGAGCGCAAAGCGCGAAACTTACGCAGCAAGACGAAACTGTCCAAGAACAGTCCGGGTTCTTCGAGCATAGCCTTATACCCCCGGCTCCCCGTAAAAGGAGTTGTTCTTTTCTTGGAAGGAGCTCTGACACTCCGCAGGGGCAACTCGCCCTTGCGGAAATGATATTAGAGCAGAAAAATTAAAATGCAATTAATTTGTTTGAATATGGCACCACCGATCAGCGCGCCGACCCAAAGGAGCCGCGCGGATTACAGCTAAGTTATGCCACTGGTCGCTGACCAGTTAGTAGGAGCGGGCATAAATAACATCCATTGTCGCAGGCTTGCCGGTCAGCAGGCAAACACCTTGCGTACCGGATTGGTCAAACGGAATACAACGGATAGTGATTTTCAT
>CALXVX010000009.1 GCA_944392215.1 uncultured Alphaproteobacteria bacterium
TCATCAAGCATCTTTTGTTCTTTTTGTTCATTTTCGTAGCGTTCGACCGCCTCGCGGTGCTCGTCTACTATCTCAAAGGTCTTTTGTTCCTTAAACATCTCCGATATCTTGTCGCGAATCACCTCTATCTCTGTCTTCACGCGGCGCAAGTGTTCCTCCTCTCCGCGCCTGATCTTCAAATATCTCTTGGTAAACAAGCCAAAATCGCCAACGCCTGGATTCTGCGCGGCAAATCGCTTTTCCTCCTCATACTTGGCGTCTAGTTGTTTGATATTCTCTATGACTTGAGCTTCCTCATCCATTTTCTCGGAGAGTTTTTTGCGTTGTTCATCTATGTTAAACTTTTGGATTCGGCTCAGTATTTTTAGTGATTTACCCATCTAACTCAGACTTCCATCGTATAAGGAATGGCCAAAATATTCCCCAAAAGCTCATAGCACTCCGCCAAGGAGAAACGCTCTTGCTTGCCCTGGGATAAAAACGCCTCCAGCTTGGGGTAATAAAAAATTGCCTCATCCACTTCTTTATTAGACCCCTTCTTATAGGCGCCTAAGCGAATCAGCTCTGCCATATCCTCATACGAGGCAATATATTTTCTGGCTTTGGCCACCAGTGCATATTCCTCTTTGGTATCGCAATCCGGCATGGTTCTTGATATCGAGCGCAAAATGTTTATGGCCGGGTAACGGTTTCTCTCGGCAATGGCCCTATCCAGCACAATGTGACCGTCCAAAATTGAACGCACGGCATCTGCCACCGGCTCATTGTGGTCATCACCATCAACCAAAACCGTAAACAACCCCGTAATCGTGCCGTTGCCGGAACCAGGCCCCGCCCTCTCCAGCAATCTTGGCAGCTCTGAAAAAACGCTCGGTGTATAACCCTTGGAGGCCGGGGGCTCCCCGATTGAAAGGGCAATTTCTCTTTGTGCCATCGCAAAACGAGTGATTGAATCCATCATGCATAACACGTCTTTATTTTCATCTCTGAAATATTCGGCTATTGCCATGGTCACATAAGCGGCTTGACGACGCAAAAGCGGGCTTTCATCCGAGGTGGCCAGCACCAAAACAGATTTCTCCAACCCCTCGGCGCCCAAAACATCTTCCACAAACTCTTTGGCCTCTCTGCCGCGCTCGCCAATCAGCCCTATCACCGAAATATCAGAGTTGGTGTTTCGCGCCATCATAGACATCAGAGTTGACTTGCCGACTCCAGAACCGGCAAAAATACCCATACGCTGCCCCTTGCAAACAGTCAGAAAAGTATTGACCGCCTTGACGCCTAAATCTACCTTGCCTTTTACCCTATCTCTGAACTGAGCCGGCGGCGGCGATGACTTGATGAAATAGGGCTTATCCCCTTTTATCAGCGGACCTTTGCCATCTATGGCCTCGCCAAAAGCATTGACTATGCGCCCAAGCCAGGATGGATGCGGATATATAACCGGGTGAGCATCATCTACCTCTACTCTGCAGCCCAGCCCTATTCCCTCTAGCGAGCCATAGGGCATTAGCAGCAGCTTGTCTTCCTTAAAGCTCACAACCTCGCAGGCGACTCTTTTATCATTATTGTTAATGACGCTGCAGCGATCTCCTATTGACAGCTTAGCGGGAATCCCGCTCACCTCAATAAACAGCCCCTGGACACCCGTCACTTTGCCATAATAGGCTGCGGTATCCAGCTTTTTTATTTCTTGTATGATGTTGTCCGTTAGCTCCGACACTTTTATCCCCTTTTGTCCCTTTATCTTCTCTAATATAAATTCTTTATCTCACAGTTTTAAGCCATTTTTATTTTTATCAACACTTATCTTGTTAATAATTATTAACAGCCCCGTCAAAAAAGTTAACAAATCAAAAAATACGCAGTATGATGAATGCATAAATCAGAAATAAATTGTTAACGGGGGAAGCTTGATATGCGTGTGTTACTTGTTGAAGATGATTATGCCATCTCGCAAAGCATTGAGACAATGCTCAAAAAAGAAGGTATGATTGTGGATACCACCGATTTGGGTGAAGACGGTTTGGAAATTGGCAAACTTTATGATTATGATATCATCATCTTGGATTTGATGTTGCCGGATATGAACGGCTACGAGGTCTTAAAAAGCCTGCGCGCCGCCAAAGTCAATACGCCTGTGCTTATCTTGTCTGGCCTGAGTGAGCCAGATAAAAAGGTTAAAGGCCTTGGCTATGGAGCTGATGACTATTTGACCAAACCTTTTGACAAATCAGAGCTTTTGGCCAGAATTCAGGCCGTCGTCCGCCGCTCTAAAGGGCACTCAAATTCTGTTATTCGCACCGGCGATGTTGAGGTTAATCTTGACAACCAGACCGTTACCGTTTGTGGTAAAGCTTTGCACCTCACCGGTAAAGAGTACGGAATTATGGAGCTCTTGTCTCTGCGCAAGGGGTCTACCCTTAATAAAGACCAGTTCCTAAACCACCTCTATGGCGGTATTGATGAACCGGAACTCAAGATTATTGATGTCTTTATTTGCAAACTACGCAAAAAACTCGAAAAAGCATCCGGCGGCAAAAACTATATTGAAACCGTTTGGGGCAGAGGCTACGTCTTGAGAGATCCGGATGAGCCTAAGCGCTAGTCTTGTTTTTCAAAAAAAAGTCGCCTTTGGGCGGCTTTTTTGTTTCTACTTTCCGATAAATTCTGAGGCAAGTGGGCGCTTGGTACTCAAAACATCCGGCCTTATGAACTTGGGCATGCCGTTTTCTGTCGTGGCAGAAGGAATTTGTGATATCGGCTCGCTGCTTTGGTGTTTTTCAACGCCCTTGCAGACATAGACGCAATTATAACCGCCTAATTTTTCATAATATTCCTCTATCCCCGGAATGTGCTCATTCTTACCCAAATAAAGGATGCCACCTCTGTTTTGGCAATTGCTGATGCGCTCCAAAATCTGCTGCTGATATTCTGGAGCAAAGTAACGCAAAACATTGCGGCAAAAAATAGCCTCATATTTTGATGTATAGGTTACGTCGTCCAACATGTTGTAGCGCCTAAACTCCACCATCTTGGCAATATCCGGGTTGACTGACCACTGGTTGTTGCTGTCTTGATGGAAAAACTCCAAAATCATTCGCGCGTTTAAACCCATTTGAACTTCAAAATTATTGTACTGCCCCCTTTGTGCCTTGGCTATCGCAATTGACGACAAGTCTGTTCCTAATATGTTTATGTCCCAGTTATCCAGCCCTATAAACTTACGTTTGATAGCAAATGCTATAGAGTAGGTTTCTTGCCCGGTGCTGCATCCCAGGCTCCAAAACCGGAGCCTTTTACTGGCGCGGTTATTCTCTCTGAGATTAGGTAATAAAGAATTTTCAAATCTTGTAAAAACATCATAGTCTCTGTAAAATGATGTGTCTGAAAAGGCCATGCTTTCAACTACTTGGGCTATGAGCGGGCGGCTGCCCAATTTGAGCTCCGCAATCAGTTCTTCTACCGAGGCATAGCCTTTCTCTCTGATAAAATTTGACATTTTTTTATCAACCACAAAATATTGCTCTTCGTCAAAATCCCAACCGGCATTTTCTCTTAACAATGTTGCTAAAAATTCAAAGTCTTGTCGTTTCATGCCTGCCCTCACAGTAATCCTACGATAGCTAGTTTGCTGCCAATGATATCTTCATCAAACGGGCGCATGATAAAGTCATCTGCTCCGCCGTCTAAAGCTTGGCGAATAATAGCTGCATCAGTCACATAAGAGCAAAATATGAACTTTGGCTGTTTTATCTTGCGATCTGCTCTTATCTTGTATAATACGTCTATGCCGTCTATTAATGGCAGGGACCAGTCACTAATAATTAAATCTGGGCGATCTGCAACACAGTGTTCTAAAACCTCCTCGCCATCTTCCGCCTCTGTCACCTCAAAGCCAAAGTTCTCCATAATCTTGCTAAGTAACATTCTCATGATTTTTGAATCATCTGCTATCAAACAACGTGGCATTTCTTACTCCAGAATAAAACGTAAAACCGGCGCATCGCTACAAGACAGTCTAAAACCTTTTGTTCTACATACCTCTAATAGGTACAATATCGGCGCATCTTGGGCTCCTACTTCCTGGGCGGCGCCTTTCAATACTGACAGTGACCGTGCCATTTTTTCTTCTGCCAGCCTTGCTCCGGGTTCCACGCTGACATAAACTTTGCCGTCTTGGCTTAAAACGCCTATCTCTCCGCCTTTTATCAACAGGTCAGAGACAGACATCACTACCAGCATCACCGCTCGGCTGTAGCGAGCATCCGTCAAGCCAAATTTCAAGGTAGGAGAAGTTTTGCCGCCAACCGTGGAAAGATAAACTGCCGTCACATTCTTTACCTGCTCCAGATCTTCTAAATTAGCATTGCTTAAGCCAAATGCCATGCGAAAGAACTTCAATCTGGAAGACAGCACGCTTGAGCTCGTTTTGAGAATCGACTTTATGTCATCCAAAAAATCCATATCTCCCTCTTCTAACAACTCAACCGCGTTGGAAACAGCGCCGATGTTTCCTATCAAATCATGGCTTATGCGGGTACATATCAGTTCCGAAACAAGACTATTCATTTTTCACCTTAAAAGCTGTATAAATCCGTATTCATGTAACGTTGGTCTTCCCTAGACATTCTGGTATAATCAAGTTCTCTCAGCATCGGATCTTCTAGTTTCAGATAACCTGTTGATGCTTTTAAGAAAGGTTTATCTCCTCCCATGCCCCAGGTCACATTCTCTTTGTCGTCTGGTTTACCATACTTTTGGTTAATTTTTTTCCAAAAATCGTAAATTTTTATATTTCGTAGGTATACAGCCTTGGGGCTATTGCCAGTAATGTTGGCTGCTTGGCTTTTATAGACAATCTTTATCACTTTGTTATCCGTAAAATTACTGCTGAATGTTACGGCCATTTCTTCTTTGGTGTCATATTTTATATATTTGGTGGTCTGTACGTACTGATGATTGTCTTTTTTAGCTTTTTGAGTAATACAGGCTTCAACCCGTTCATAGCCCACAACACCGCTGTTGCGGCAGTATTCTTCATTGCGCCACTTGATAAAGTTGGGTATCTGGTATCTTTGTAAGACCTTTCTGAAGCCCCGGTTTTGCATAGTTCTATCCACCTGTTTTAAGCTCATGCGTAACATGACACCAGAAATATCAAAAACAGAAGCATTAGAACGGCGATTAGATGTCTGGTTGTTTTTTCTGGCATCACTCACCAAACTTTCAAGAGTTGTCGCTTCCTTGCTTTGTTCATCACCCCTTAGTAGAGATAAGGGATTCTTTTCTGCCAATTTACCAACCCAGGTGTCTTCAACGTCTGCCAGAGGTAAGGTGGGTTTTGGAGCTTGTGTGTCTGACTTTAGGGTCTCTGTTAGAGTCTTGTCTTGTGATATTGGTGGCAATGGGGATTCTTGCTCCGCCGAAGTTGCCTCTATGAGCGGAGATTTAGTGTTCTCTTTTGTTGCCTTTGGTATCATATTTGATGGCGGAGGCGTAAAATCCGGCACTGTCGGCTTGGACTGAATTTCTTCTTCTGCCAATGTTTCATCTTCGGAAAGCATACTGCTTTGCAAGACCGGCGCTTCTTCCTCTTGCCAGAAAGCTGGGGATGTTGGGGTTTTATCAACCTCTTCAACCGGAATCTCATCTCCAAAGACAAACGAATCCATATCCTCACTGGCTTTCACCCAGGCAGGATTAAAAAAAACAGCGGCTATCAGCCCTATAAAACCAAGACGTAACATTATCTTTTTGGCGCTTCTCGTTTTTATTTTTTTCTACTATATTCTCTTTTATCTCGCTTGGCAAATATTATACTCAACTTATCATAAGAAGTTTTTGTTTACAAATACCTTCAAAAAACGTATAAGAATAAAAATTTTTGTATGGGATTTTTATCATGTCAGAAATTCATATCATCGGCGCCGGTCTGGCCGGAAGCGAGGCGGCTTGGCAGCTTGCCAACAGAGGAATTGATGTAATCATTCATGAAATGCGGCCGAAAAAAGCTTCTCCAGCCCACAAAACCGAATATTGCGCCGAGCTTGTTTGTTCTAACTCTTTACGCTCGGATGACAGTTCTTGTTCCGCTGTCGGACTGTTGCATGAAGAAATGCGGCGCTTGAAATCACTCATTATGCAGTGTGCTGATGCCACAAAAGTTCCGGCCGGCGGAGCTTTGGCCGTTGATAGAGACGGCTTTGCCCAGATGGTGACGCAAAAACTTCGCCAACACCCTAAAATCCGCTTTGTCGCAGAAGAAATTACAAATCTTCCCATTAACTCCTCAGAGCGCTGGATTGTGGCAAGCGGCCCCTTGACCTCCCCTTCTCTGATTGAAGCAATTTTGTCTGAGGTTGACCATCAATCTCTCAATTTCTATGATGCTATTGCGCCGGTCATCTACAAGGACAGCATTGATTTTGACAAGGCCTGGTATCAATCTCGTTATGATAAGGGTGATAAATACGACTACATCAACTGTCCGCTTGACAAAGATGAGTATTACGCCTTTGTTGAGGCCTTGAAAAGCGGTGATAAAGTTGAATTCCACGATTTTGAAAAGGCCGAATATTTTGACGGCTGTCTGCCGATTGAGGTCATGGCAGAAAGAGGCCTTGACACCCTGCTTTTCGGCCCAATGAAACCTGTCGGCCTCACAAACCCGCATACACCGGGGCAAAAACCTTATGCCGTGGTACAGCTGCGCCAAGACAACAAAGAAGACACTCTGCGCAATATGGTCGGTTTTCAGACCAAGCTTAAACATGGCGAACAGCAACGCATTTTTAGAATGATCCCCGGGCTTGAAAATGCCAAATTTGCACGACTTGGCGGCATACATAAAAACACATTCATCAAAAGCCCCGTTCTTCTTGACAATTTCTTGCGGCTTAAAAAATCTCCCAACATATCTTTTGCCGGGCAGATTACCGGTTGTGAGGGATATATCGAAAGCGCCTCCATCGGCTGGCTGGCCGGATTTTTTGCCGCTTGCGAACTGAGGGGAACCACGCCCCAGCTGCCGCCCAAAGAAACCGCCATTGGCTCTATGCTTTATCACCTGCAAGATGACACCAATGTTGAAAATTTTCAGCCCATGAATATCAATTTTGGTTTATTCCCAACCATCAACGGAGAAACAACCATCAACGGCAAATTTAGAAAAATTAAAGGAGTAGAGCGAAAACAGGCTTATTGCCAACGGGCACTGGCCAAAATTGATGAATGGATTGAATCACTATGAGCAAAACTGCAAAAGACGAGAATTTTCCAGTTGGGCGTTTGGTTAACTCCAAGCTTCGCTCAATCGTACAGGCTTATTATACTGCTGCCAGAAAAGCCGATGATATTGCTGACGACCTCAACCTTTCCGATGCTCAAAAATTGCAGCTCTTAAATGAGGAAGAAAAAAACTTTTTTTCCGCCAATAATACAGTAGCCGGAAATTTGGGACGTATTTTTGTTGGCGAAAATCTCGACTGCCACCTTTATACCGATCTTTTGGAAGCCTTTAGGCGCGATGCTAAAAACACTCCCATCGAAATTTGGGAACAGTTGCTTGATTATTGCAAATATTCTGCCGCACCGGTAGGTAGGTTTATGCTCGCCATTCATGACGAATCGGCGGCGGCTTATCTGCCGGCAGAAACACTGTGCGCCGTCTTGCAAATAACAAATCACCTACAAGATATGAAGGCGGATGCCTGCAATCTTAGGCGCTGCTATCTGCCGGCCCAAATGATGAATAAATACGGTGTTGAATTTACTGATATTTGCCTAACCAAGGCCACACCTTCCTTGCAAGCTCTTATAAAAGACATTACTACCCGTCTTAGGGCCATGCTCAAAGATGCAAAAATTCTTTTTTCTTTAGTTCAAAGCCGTAGGTTAAAAGCAGAGCTTGGCGTTATCTTTTCCTTAACCAATTCTATGTTAAAAAAGATAGAAAAAGGTGATGTTATTGCCTTAAGACCGAAACTGAATTTGCTTGATTGGCAGAAAGCTTTCCTGGCTGGTATCGGGCTGGGAGTATTTACAAGGACGAAATTGTGCAAAAGCAACAACAAAACCAAATGAAAAATATAAAAAAAATGGTGAAAAAATCCGGAACTTCTTTCTTTTGGAGTATCAGGATGCTCCCCTCACCGAAGCGTAATGCCATGTATACGATTTATGCTTTTTTTCGCCATATCGATGATATTGTCGACGGCGATGCTCCTGTGGTTGAAAAACAGGAGTTGATTGAAGCTTGGCGCCAGGAGCTTGATAATATTTACGATAAAAAAGTTCCTACCACCGAGATCGGACGCAAAATTTATAAAAACTGTATGCGCTTTAAACTCCCCAAAGAAGATTTTATCCAAATGCTAGACAGCATATCAATGGATTTGCCAGACCCTTTGCAGGCACCGACTCTTGAGGTGTTTAACAAATATTGTCAGGGCGTTGCCGGTGTGCCAGGAAGGTTGACTTTGCGCATTTTCGGCTGTACGGATGAAAATTTGATTAAGGATCTTTCTTCCTCGCTTGGCAGGGCTTTGCAAATTACCAATATCTTGCGCGATGTCAAGGAAGATGCTCAGGCCCAGCGTATTTACATTCCGTCAGAAATGCTAGATAAGGCAAACATATCTTCACGCGACCCAGAGGCAGTGTTGTTTGATAAGAATTTGGCCATTGCCAGAGAGGAGCTCTCTAAAATTGCCGAAGAAGATTATAAAAAAGCTTTTGAATATATCAAAAAGCTGCCTAAAAAAGCGGCGCGCCCAGTGAAGATGATGGCTTATATCTACAAGAGATATTTTGATATCATGAAAAATCGAGGTTGGGAGATTATCTCCCCAAAGCCGCATATCAGCCGGCCGGTGAAATTGTGCTTGTTGCTTAAAGCCTGGTTTGGAAAATAAATGGAAAAAAATCCCGCAACATATCATATCATCGGTGCCGGGTTAGCAGGATTGTCTTGCGCACGTATTCTCAAGCAAAAGTATCCTTGGATACACACAATCGTATACGAGGCGGCAGACACTCCGGGGGGAAGATGCCGTTCTTATCAGGACGATGATTTTTCGCAGGTGCTTGATTGTGCCACTCATGTCATTCTTAGTGCCAACAGGGAAATGAAGCATTTTGTTAAATCTGATGAATGGGAAAAAATATGCCTGTTTTGGAATGTTAAAGACGAAACTTTGTCTTCTAAATTATTACCTTTTAAAGATCATATTCTAAAATCTTGTTGCAACACCAAGGCCGAACAAATCTCTTCAGAGATTGTTAAAAACATCATAAAGCAGACTTTCCCCTGGCTACCTTACAAACGTAAAATTTATTTTTCCAAGCATGATTTGAGCCAAAGAATAATTAACTTGTTGACACCTTTTGCCGACGAGATTTTTTATGGTACCAAATTGCTTAAAATAGAAACCCAATTTGGACGTGCAGCGCAGCTTGACTTTAATAATCGTCAGGTGGAACTCGGTGCCGATGACAAGGTCATTCTGGCGCTTGATAACCGCAACTGTGCTAAGCTGCTTAAAGTTGAACCTCTTTCCCATAACGGTATCATCAATATTTTCTACCGTACCTCGCAAAAAATCTTTTTGCCCCGTGGAGTTTCCTTTGCGGCGGTGGTAAATGGCATTGCCGACTGGATTTTTGTTAATAACAATATTTTGGGGGTGACGATTTCGGCCGTTGGAGAGGACTATGTTAATCTTCAAGATTTAGCCAGAGAAGTATGGCAGGAGCTTGACAAATTGCGCGGAGTCACTTCGGCCTTTGTTCCGCCGTTTAAGGTTTTGTACCACAAGCATGCCACCATCGCTCAAGATACCGACACAAACGCACGGCGTCCTGAAAATGCCGGAACCCAATATCCAAATGTCTTTATTGCCGGGGACTGGACAATGAAAAACTACCCCTGCTGCATGGAAACAGCCGTCTTGTCTGCCAAGAGAGCTGTTTCTGAGGCGATGAAAAGCTAATAATCCATCAGCTCCAACATCTCATCTACCAAATTCCGAGTAGCATCATAAATCTCCGGCAAAGAGGTGGCCAACATATAGCATGGTGTGGTTACAATCTTATGCTCTGCATCCACGCAAACCTCTGTTGCTCTTTTCTCCTCTGCCACGGCGCCCATTTTGGCTAGGCCGGCGGCTACTTTCTTATCATTACCGATTGTTAGATGAATTCCCTCTTTGCCCAAAACCCTGGCAACAACAACCGGCGCAATACACATTGCACCGATAACGATACCTTCCTTATAGCTTTCTTCCAGAGCGCGACGGATTTCAACATTAACATCACATTCCGCACCCTTAACCGCAAAATCGCTCCAATTGAGCGCGGCGCCAAAACCGCCGGGAAAAACTATTGCGTCATAATCTTTGGCCTTGAACTCAGCAATATCTTTAACGTTTCCTCTGGCAATACGAGCGGATTCTGCCAAAACATTGCGGTTGTCTTCATCGCCGGCAATGGCTACCGCGTGGCCGGTAAAATGATCTATGGTGCGCGCCTGCCAAGTGTTGGGTGCAAAACACTGATAGGTGCAGCCCGACTGTTCTATCGCCAACATGGTGCATACGGCCTCGTGGATTTCCGAGCCATCAAAAACTCCGCAACCAGAGAGTATTACCGCAAATTTTGGTGCTTGTTCTTCCATCAAAAATTCCTTTCGTTAAAATAGCTGTTGTCAAACGGCTTTGTTCGCTTTATAAATATCCTTATCTTTTCTTACAATATAATTAGTCTTGAAACGAAAGCAACTAAAATTATGCAATCTCAAATTACCACTTTGAAGAACGGTCTCCGCATTATCACCTCTAACTTTCCTCAGCTTGAGAGCGTGACGGTTGGCTTGTGGGTTAAGACAGGTTCTGCTTACGAGACAGAAGAAATTAATGGAATTTCTCACTTTTTGGAACATATGTCTTTTAAGGGAACCAACACCCGCACGGCTCTACAAATATCTGAGGAAATCGAAGATGCCGGCGGACAATCCAACGCTTATACCGCCAGAGAGTTTACCGCCTATTATGCAAAAATGCTTAAAAATGATTTGGAACTGGCGGTTGATGTCTTAACGGATTCTCTTTGCAATTCAATTTTTCCGGCTGATGAGCTCAAAAAAGAGCAAGAAGTTGTCGTTCAAGAAATCAAACAAACTTTTGACACGCCGGATGATATCATTTTTGACTATCTGCAGGAAACAGCCTTTCCAAACCAAGCTTTGGGGCGTCCGATTTTGGGCTCAAAAAAACATGTTCGCTCCTTTAGCCGCGAAACGTTGTTTAACTACCTCAAAACCAACTATGCGGCAGAAAATATCGTAGCTTGCGCAGTCGGCAATATTGACCACGAAAATTTTGTAAAAATGATTGAGCAGCGCCTTTCCTCCCTGCAGCCACACACTCATTTTACGCCTGATACACAAAAATATCAGGGAGGCTCCTTCTTTGAACCGCGCCAAATCGAACAAGCTCATGTTATGCTCGGTTTCCGGGGCCTTCCTTATGAAACCGAAGACTACTACCCAAGCGTTATTTTGGCTAATCTGCTGGGGGGTGGTATGACATCGCGTCTGTTTCAGGAAGTGCGCGAAAAACGAGGCCTTGCCTACACCGTCTACAGTTTTACCGCGGCCCATACCAACACCGGCCTGCTCGGTATTTATGCCGGCACGGGAGCCAAGGACCTAAAACAATTGCTGCCGGTTATTGCTACCGAAATTAACAAAATTCGCCAAGAGCCGGTTTCTGCCAAAGAGCTGCAACGGGCAAAAACACAGATGAAAGCCAGTATGCTGATGGCGCTTGAAAGTCCGTCTTCCACTGCTGAAATGTTGGCCAGACAGATGCTTATCTATAACCGCATTATTCCGGTTGAAGAAATGGTTGAGAGAATCGAAAAAGTCTCACAAGATGATATTATGCGCTTGGCCAGACAAATATTCTCTTCTAACCCAACCTACACCCTACTCGGTGCCATAGACCAAAAGATTGAATACGACGCGCTGAAACAACTGCTTAAGATTTAAGCCCTTTATTATCCGAATCTTAAGATTCTTTGTGCTACTTTAAGGTATCTTATTTCTAATAGTGGAGCTTTGTTATGTCTCGCGCAGAAGATATCTTTCAGAAACTCATCTATTTTGGTGAAGATGCCATTGATGAGTTCATCTTAAATCGCCAAACCGAAGAGCTTTTTTTGGACTTTAAACAAGCCGTTTCTGATGGCAAAAATTTTACTACCCTCCACCGCGATGACCGTAAAAATTTGGCTAAAGCCATTTCCGGTTTTGGAAACTCCGAAGGCGGCGTGGTGCTTTGGGGCGTGGAATGCTCCAGAGATTTGGAAGCTGGCGATGTGGCAAAAGCCAAAGTGAAAGTCAGAAACGTGCACCGTTTTTTGAGCTGGCTTGAAAACGCCATCTCCGGATGCACCATTCCCAGCCACAACAAAGTGCGCAACCATATTGTCAGTGTCGATGAAAACGGCGACGGATTTGTGGCAACCTATATTCCCAAGTGCGATATTGCTCCGCTCATGACAACCGGCAGCAATAGTATTTATATCCGCTCCGGCTCTAACAATGTCCCTGCTCCCTATGCCGTGATTGCCGGAATGTTTGGCAAAGCTCCTCAGCCAAATGTTGAGCTCCTGATGGGAGACCGCAAAATTGAGGCCCTCGAAAATGTTGATGAAGATATGCTCTATCCAAACAGCATTGATAACCCGCCTTCTCAATATGTCAAAATCAGCTTTGCGCTCCAGGCTTCTAACAGCAGCAATGTTATTGCCAGAGAGCTTTATCTCTCTTGCCGTGTCATAGAAGACGGCGGAGAGTACAACAAAGTACGTTTTGCCAATTATAATCAGATGGACTCCATCCCCGGAATTGAGGGACAACTTAATCTTATCACCAGGCCTGAGCTACGGTTGCCGCCCAGAGGCATCATCAAATTTTGCAATGTGGAAATTATTCTCTCTCCCTACATTGACGAAGACTTTAAGCTTGAAGGGGTTATCGGTGCTGACCAAGCTGCGCCGAGAGATTTCAGAATTTATATACCCAAAAACAAGCTGCGCTCTTATGTGGCAAAAGTTATTCGCGGAGAAGAAAATTCGACCCAACTCTTGGCAGAGTTTTTCAGTGAATATGTGGCCGGAGAACTCTAATGCCGGAGATTGAAATCTATACCGACGGAGCATGTTCCGGCAACCCCGGTGCCGGCGGTTGGGGTGTTATTCTGCGCTATGGCAAAACCGAGAAAGAGCTGAGCGGCGGAGAGGCTCTGACCACTAATAATCGAATGGAGCTAAAAGCCGTTATCGAGGCTCTGAAAGCTTTGAAAAAGACATGCCAGATCACCCTTTATACCGACAGCCGCTATGTGATGGATGGGGTAACCAAGTGGATGCCCAATTGGAAACTCAATAACTGGAAGACCACCAATAAAAAATCAGCGGTCAAAAATCTTGAACTCTGGCAAGAGCTTGATGGTCTTCTATCTCAGCATAGAATCAAGTGGGTATGGGTTAAAGGGCACAACGGGCACCCTGAAAATGAACGTGTTGATAAACTGGCTCGTGACCAAGCAAAGGCTTATCTTGCTCAATCTAGTTCGCAAGAGCCTCAATAGTTCTTCTCAGATCCTGCTCATTTAATATCTCCGGCAAGACCATGCCGGAGGGGATTTGGGGTGTGAAGATTACGTAGAAAGGCAAACCGCTACGGCCAAACTTTTGCATGAAGGACAGGACCTCCTCGTCATAATCGGTCCAGTTTATTGTCATCTCGACAATGCCATATTTCTCCACCAATTGTTTTACCTGCGGCGTATCAAAGGCGGCAAAATCATTATACTTGCAGCTTAAACACCAATCAGCGCCTATTTTTAGCAAAACCATGCGTCCTTCATTCAGGTGTTGCTCTATTTGCTCATATTCTTGCACAATTGAAAAATCTTGTTTTTCTTTAGGCTTTGAAATTTCTGAAACATTAGCTGCCCACACAATCAATCCCACACTCAAGACTATTGTTCCGATATTAAATATCTGCCGAACTTTATTATAAATATCGGCATCTTGCTCCTGCTCTTCCAGGGTATTAAAGGCTAATTTTCTAAACAACAGCAACAGCCAAAACGCCCCGATAAACAAGCTAAACTGCCACCATATAACGCCACCTTTTTGAGCTGCCAGTAAAGACAACAACCATGCCAAAGTGGCAAATAGGAATGCAAACATCAGTAAATTTATCCGGCGTAGCCATTTGCCCGGTCTTGGCATATAAAATGCGGCGGCCGGAAACAATGCAAACAAGATATAGGGAGCTGCCAGCCCCAAGCCCACGCAACTTAAGGTTAGAGCTATTTCCCAAGGCGTTCCCGCCAGTGCTAAACCAAGAACCGTTCCTAAATATGGCGCCGTGCAAGATGTGGAGAGCAGCACCACAAATGCCCCGCTCAAAAATTGTATCATAAACTCGCTTTTTTGGCGGTTGATGATGTTTTCCCAAAAACCGGGGCCGGGTAACTGTATTAGTCCCCACAAATGGGCGATGAATCCGCTGATAACAAAGATCATCACCGTTAAGAAACCCATGCTTTGAAACTGCATACCCCAGCCGATGGCTTTTCCTAATTCTTTCAGACTTATCAGTCCGATAATCAGTAAAACAAAAGAGCTGGCTATACCTAACAAATTGGCACAAAATGTTTTTCTGATTTGTTCCAAATTAAGCGCGCCAAACCCGGAAAAAGACATGACTTTCAGAGCCAAAACAGGAAAGACGCAAGGCATCACATTCAGAAGCAATCCTCCTAGAAAAGCCAGCCACAACCATCTTAGATTTAGCTTGTTTTCTTCCGTATCAACCAGGGAGGCTTTTTGGGCTTTCATACTCTGACGGACGGCCATATTTGGAGCTGTTCCGGCCACAACGCTGAATTCTCTTCCCTCGAGTTTTGCCTGCAAATCTACCGGCACAAAACGTGCGATTATTCTGTGTCCGTCTATTCTAACCAATGGTGGCAAAAATTCTTCCGGCCCGCCCCCTTCTATAAAAGCATCAAAGCTTGAGGGCGTATCCTCGGAATATGCTTCCAAACGCAAGACCTGAGGCTTGCCATCTTCTACCACCAGACGCTCAAGCTTTAAGTCTTCGCTTTGCTCCTTTGGACTCTGTTCTGTTATCAGTCGCAAGCTTACGGCTGAAGAACTCTCTTCCTCTTTGTCGCCGGGAAGTAATTTTAATGCGGGATGTAGCTTTACCAGCTTACAACCTTTTTCATTACACATTCCGGCAGATATATCGGCAATCAGCACCAGCTCCTTAGTTGCATCTTTTATAGTCGCCTTGAAAGGAATGGTTGTTAACCCCAAATAGCCGCTGAAACTATCTTTCAAATTGCTAAAATATCTTCGTGGCAGTGGCCAGTTGAGCTCGATAGTTTCTAAATTTTCAGATTTAGTAAAATCGACATGGAATCCTGGATTGCCTCGATATTCTCGGTTTAACAAAAACCATCCGGGCATAGTGTATAACTGCAGAGCTCCTTTTATACTCTGTTCTTCTTGTTCTTGTGGCTTTACTATTGTCTTGACAGTTGATAAGAGCCTTGCCTGCAATTCCTCCGTTTTGTTCCACTCTCCAATTCCCCTCTTATCATCTAAAGCCGTGCCATCAAACAATCCATATGAAAGCAGAGTTTTCCAATCCCCTGCCAACAAGGCTTTTTTCATTATTTGTTTGCGCTCATAGGGGGGCATACGCCCGGAATCTCTGGCCAATTTATCTTCTATGGCGACCTTATCTCTTTGCGAATCTGAGTAGGCCACGACCTTCTTAAAATCTTTGATAATTAACGGCTTATCCGTTTTCTGGTATGCGACAGCTCCACCCATCTCATATTCGTCATCATCGAATTGTAACGGAATCTCATTTTCCAACAAAAAGTCTTGTATCTTTTCTTTCCAAAATTGATAGCTTCTAAAGCCTTTGATACCTAGTCTTAGGAGTACTGTTTTGCTTTCGGCTTCTTCATCGCTGTAATCCGGGTGGAGTGACAAAACATCATCGGTAAAATCTTCCTCTATTTTGTTGCCGGGGTATTTTTTATCGAACTCTTTTACCTCTTCTATATATTCCTTGTAGAGATTGGGATAATCTATCAGCTCTCTTTTATCTTCCTTTATATCCAAAATAACTTTACCGCCCTGGGCATTGGCAACTTGCCAGGGGACGAGAAGAAAACAACCAAATAAAATTATTCTGAATATACATGACA
>CALXVX010000010.1 GCA_944392215.1 uncultured Alphaproteobacteria bacterium
GGCCGCAACAAAAGGCAGCTGCCAATAGAACTTTTTTTAACACCACACTCTCCCAATATACTAATATATTCTATGGTAGTACGTTTTTAGGGAGGTGTCAACACTAAATAAAAAGATTTGGACAAACCAAAACCCCGCTTTAATTTAAAAGCGGGGGCTTAGTTTTGAGCTTGTTATTTTTGAATGACTTCCATATCTCGGATTTCTACCGCGGCTGGGTTATCAGGATATCCCATCAGCTCCACTGAGAAATTTAATGGACTATCGCTTATTTGCATATTGATGGCTTCTTCCTCGTTTACCTTCAGACTCAATTCTGAGCCTTTTTTAGACAGCTCAAAGCTATAATAAACATCCGGCTTAATCAATGGGCCGTCTTTTTCTAATACTGCAACCTTGTTTTTTAGCAATCTCAGTTTGTTCTTTTGAGCCGAAATTTTCATCTCGACATCATAGACATTTCTGCCCTTACCAAAAGCAAAACGGATATCTGCCCGCTTGGTGAGGCTCAACATTTGAAAACGTAAAATGAAGTTGCCTTTTAACTCCTCAGGACAATTCAAAACCAGGCCGGTTGAGCCTATGGCTTCTTGAACATAGAATTCATCTTCTCTTATCTCGAATATCGTATTTTCCTGATCTTCAATCCAAGAAGACAAGCTTTGCGGCGTGATAGCCTCATCTCTCTCATTGGTGGAAGTTGTGTACCATATGCCGGCACCTAACGCTCCTAGGGCCACAAGAGCAACCAGCAAAAACACGTATTTCTTCATTTTTTCTCTCCTATCTGCCAAAAACTGCATCTTTCAAACGTTTTAGCGTTTCTTGCGCTATGGGGCGAGCCTTCTTGGCGCCTTCTTGCAACATTTCTTCTACCTCTGCAAAGTGAGCCATGTAGTAATTATACTTCTCTCTTGCCTCGCTTATCTCTCTTATGACCGCATCAAGCAGCATATTTTTGATATGCCCATAACCCAATTTACCTTGTCTTAAGCCATCACCCATCTCTTGCAACTCTGCCGGAGTGGCGATTGATTTATAAATTTCATAAACCAAAATCCCTTCGGGGTCTTTGGGCTCCTCCATCGGTCTGGAATCGGTCTTGATTGAGAAAATTGCCTTCTTTATGGCCTTATCATCCTCAAACAAAGGAATAACATTGCCGTAAGACTTGCTCATCTTGCGGCCATCAATACCGGGGACTACCGCCACATGCTCGTCAACATAATATTCCGGCAGATGCAACAGCTCTTTATTATAGTGAGCGTTTATGGCTCCGGCAATATCTCTTGCTATCTCCACATGTTGAATCTGGTCTTTGCCCACCGGCACAATATCCGTATTAAACGACAAGATATCTGCAGCCATTAAGATGGGATAGGTGTACAAACCCATATTGATACCGTCATCATCGGGCTTTCCGGCCTCGCGGTTTTTATCTACTGCGGCCTTATATGCGTGTGCCTTATTCATAAAGCCTTTGGGCGTATAGGCGTACAAAATCGTCGTTATCTCCGGAATCTCGGGAATATCTGATTGACGGTAAAATACTGAATGATTGGGGTCTAGGCCGCCTGCTAAATAAATGCAGGCAATTTCTTTTAGCTTTTCATTTAAAACCACCGGGTCTTTTTGAGCATTTATTGCGTGATAATCAGCAATAAACATATAGTGACGTGCAGCCTTTTTGCCCAACTCTATTGCCGGTTTGATGGCTCCCAGATAATTCCCCAAATGCGGGGTTCCGGTTGGTTTTACACCGGTTAAAATTGTTTTTTCTTCAAACATTTTCTTTTTGCCTTTATTTTTCTGTTGAATTTATTTGCAAAAAAGATACTCTGTCTCTTAACTTAAATCAATCACTTTTTAGGAATAAATAAAATGTTGGATATTAAATTTATTGTCGATAACACTGACTATGTTAAGGAAAGTTTGGCAAAGAAAGGTTTTGCCCCCGAAAATGTCGACAAATTAATAGCAACCTATCTTGATATGAATAAACTTAAAACATCATCTCAGGCTTTGGCTGAAGAAAAAAACAAGCTTAGCGCATCTATCAAAAATGCCTCGGCTGAAGAACGCCCCAATATCATCGCAAAAAGCCGCGAAATCGGCGAAGAACTTAAAAAAGAGCAAGATGAGCTCTCCAAGATTGAAGCCGATTTTGAGTTGCAAATGCTCAAAATGCCTAACTACCCCAGCAAAGATTGTCCCGTTGGTCCTGATGAAAGCGGCAATGTGGTTATTCGCAAAGTGGGGGAACCTCGCAAATTTGACTTTACCCCACGCGATCATATCGAACTTATGGAACTCAACGACTGGTCTGAGATGGAGAGAATCGCAAAAGTTTCTGGCTCCCGCACCTATGCCATCAAAAACGACCTGGCTAAACTTGAGCTCGCCATGCATATGATGGTTTTGGATAAATTGCGTGACAATGGGTTCACCGTTATCACCGTTCCGTCCATCTCTAAAGAACGTCCTCTTTATGGCCAAGGATACCTGCCTTTTTCAAGAGATGAAATCTACTATATGCCGGCCGATGATCTTTACCTCTCTGGTACGGCAGAGTTGATTTTGAACTCCTTGCGCGCCGATGAAATCTTGAGTGAGAACGAATTGCCGATTTTGTATGCGGGCTTCTCTCCTTGCTTCCGCCGCGTGGCAGGTGCCGCCGGTAAAGACACCAGAGGCTTGGTCAGGGTTCATCAGTTTATGAAAACAGAGCAATTTGTTATCTGCAAGAATGATTTGAACGAAAGTGAAAAATGGCACAAGAAACTTTTGGCCATTTCCGAAGAGGTTTTACAAGATCTTGAGTTGCCCTACCAGGTTTTGGATATTTGCACCGGCGATATGGGCGCGCCCAAATATCGGCAATATGATTTGGAAGCCTGGGTACCGAGCCAAAACTGCTACCGCGAGACACATTCTTGCTCCAACATTACTGATTGGCAGGCTCGCAGGACCAATTTGCGTTACCGCGACAACGCCGACGGCAAGGTCAAATACGTTCACACACTTAACAATACCGGTATTGCCACACCGCGCGTTTTGGTACCCTTCATCGAAAACCACCAAAATGCCGATGGCTCGGTTAATATTCCGGCCAAACTTCAACCCTATATGGGCGGCAAAAAAATCATCGGCAAAGGAAAATAAAATTTCTTTGTCACTTTAAAAAGCCCTGCTCTTTGGCGGGGCTTTTTTGGTTATAAGAGCTTGTGAATATCGTATTCGTCATAACCTTCATAAAAATAACTGACGTCAATCCCTTTCATGAAAACTTCTCGCTCGTTAATTTTATCGGTCAACGCATTTTGCAAAAGGTGTTTTAATTCTATATCTTTAACAGGGCTTCTTTCCATAGCCGAAAGATAATCGGCTTTATCAACTTTGTTCCAATCTACAACCTTTCTGAGTTCTTTTTTAAATATCAAATCCAGCCAAATTCTGGTGGCGCGTCCGTTCCCTTCCCTAAACGGGTGGGCAATGTTCATCTCAACATATTTTTCAACAATTTCATCAAACGTGGATTGAGGCATCTTATCAATGTGCTTTAGTGCTTGCTCCAAATACATTATAGGAGCAAATCTAAAATTGCCTTTGGAAAGGTTAACATCTCGCATTTTTCCCGCAAAATCATAAATATCTTCAAATAAATATTTATGAATCTGCTTTAACCCGGCAAACGTGCCTACTTTTATTTGGTTAATTTTACCACTATCAAAAAGTTTTTTAGCCTTTTCTTTGCTGATTCTTTCCTCAGACCTGTTGAGTTCAAGCTGATCCGTGATATTTAATTTGTTTTCTAAAACCATTTATCTCCTCTTTCATCAGACGTTTCCAATTCTAAACATAAAAAACTAAAAAGCAATTAAGTTTTAGCATCGGGTATTAATATTTTTGATTGGAGATTATTTGGAACATATCAGCACGCAAAAATCGCATTTTGCCTCTTGCGCGATTGAAGGTTGAATTCTATCAAAAAAAATGTTAATATGAAAATATGAGAACAGCCTGATATAAGGTGATGGTCGGGCTTTGTGAAGGAAGTTATTACCAGCAATAACCGCCCAAATGATATTTTATCATTGGACTTGCTCCGACCATCATAAACTTGTATCTGGTCTCGGCGTTCCGTTTAATGATAACGGAACGGTGTTGATAGAGCTTTAGGCGGTACCAACACCGCCGCTGATAAAATATCGGGAACCTTCACATCCCCAAGCCATCTCTGGCCTGCGCTTATGCTATACCAACATTTTTAAGATTTCAAGCTCTAATTCCCTAAAAATAGTTTTCTATAAAGCTTAAATGGCGCTTGCAACCCAACTTCTATGTTACTATAATGAGCCGGTTAGAAAAATCTGGATAAGGGAATATAATCATGCTGCCAGCAAGGGCTAAACTTCAGTATATATTGTTTGATTGGGATGGAACCTTGGCCGATAATGCCAAGGTAGTGCTGCAGTCAGTCAACCAAGTTTTGCAAGAATATAACCTCCCGGACTGGAACCAGATGAAGTCTCGCAGAAATCCTAAACTCTCTCTTTGGGATAACTTTGCCAATCTATTCGGTACAAAGGCTCTTGATGCCTATGAGCGTTATCTGCAAATCTACAAAAAAGCAACTCCCGCCATGGTGAAAGCTTTTCCCGGGGCCAAAGAGGTTCTGAACTTCTTGAAAGCCGAAGGCAGAGGTGTGATGATTATGACAAACAAAGACCGTCGGCTTTTGGATATTGAGCTGCCTTTGCTCTATGACCCGAGTATTTTTACGAGAATTGTTTGCGGGCATGAGGCTCCCAGAGATAAGCCCTACCCCGAACACATCTTTTATACCTTGCGAGGACTGCTCCCGCAAATTGAAATTTCCAGACAAAATGTATGGATGGTGGGTGACAGCGACCAAGACAGTGATTGTGCCCTAAGCGCCAATGCCCTGCCGGTGCGTGTTAACCAGGCACTGTTTGGTGCAGACACATATAAGTCTGACGATGTGTTCTATTTTGATAATTTTTCTCAACTGCTTAAAGCTCTCAGAGGAGAATAATCGATGTTTGATAATTTTGAATTTGATTATCAGAAACTGCCTAAATATATTCTTATTGTCGCAATTGTCATTGCTATTGTCTTGCTTAATTTTTTCTTTATTCGTGATTATATTTCTTCTAACTCTGAAACAATTAACGACTATGCCTTGAGGGATGCCGACATGAATCCAACCAGAGAAGCCGCCGTTGCCGGGCTGTTTTATCCGGCAGATGTGTACCAATTGGAGAAAGACGTTAAAGGTTACTTGCAAATGCAAGCACCGTCCCTCACTAAACGTCCGCATATCTTGGTGGTTCCTCATGCCGGGTATATGTATTCGGCACAAGTTGCGGCCAAAGCTTACCAGCAGCTCTTGCCCTTTGGCTCCGAGATTAGGAGAGTTATTTTAGTCGGGCCGGCGCATAGAGTGTCGGTGAAAGGCGCCGCGTTGTCCTCTGCCGCACAATTCAAAACTCCGCTGGGAGAGGTGCCGACAGATAAAAAATTGACGGAGTTTCTGGCCGCAAAACCTGAGTTTGTTTATAATGACAAGGCGCATAAAGATGAACATTCTTTGGAGGTGCAACTGCCCTTCTTGCAAAAAGTGCTCAAAAAATTTACCATTTTGCCTATTCTCTATGGCCAGATGGAGCCTGAAACTTTGGCGGCTGATTTAGCTCCCCTGCTAAGGCAAAATGACACCCTGCTCGTGATTTCGGCTGATCTTTCTCATTATCTGGACTCTGACACCGCCAAAAAGGTAGACAGCACAACCGCACAAATGGTGGAGCAAGGTTTGCCCTTGGATGAGCACCAATCTTGCGGGGCTATCGGCATCAACACCGCCATGATTTTGGCTAAAAAAGAGGGTCTGCGTCCCAAGCTTTTGGATATGGCTAACTCCGGGGATGTCAGTGGAGAAACAAACAGCGTGGTCGGCTATGCCGCCTGGGTTTTTGCCGGAAAAGAAACTCCCGGGCCAGAACTTTCTCCTTTGGAGCAAGAAGTTGAAAATTTAGATAACTTTGCTCGCCACAACAAAGCAAATCTTTTGAAGATCGTTAAACTTTCTCTTGCCGATGCGGTGTTGGGAAAACACTATACCCCCTCAAGAGAAGAATATCCGGATGTTTTGTTTGACAAAGGCGCCGCATTTGTAACTCTCACAAAAAACGGTAAGTTGCGCGGCTGTATCGGCTCTTTGTTGCCCAACCAAGCCATTGCTCTTGATATTGCTAAAAATACTTTTGCCGCCGCTAATGAGGACAGCCGCTTTGCCCCCTTGAGCGAGGCTGAACTGCCGCAGATTAAGGCCAGTATCTCTCTTCTTTCAAGCTATGAAAAAATCAAGTTCAAAAGTGAGGAGGACTTGCTTTCCCAAATCATTCCCGGTACAGATGGATTGGTCTTGATTGACGGCGACAGGCAGGGATTGTTTTTGCCCTCCGTTTGGAAGCAAATTCCACAAAAACAAGAATTTTTGAACAACTTAAAAATTAAGGCAGGGCTCAGCCCCTCTTATTGGTCTGATAATGTTAAAATCTTTCGTTTCCGCACGGTGGAGGTTAGTGAATAATGAAACATAAAATTGCCATTCCTGAAGAAAAACTTGATGATATCTTTGCCAATCGGCTCCGCAAGGTGAAGTTGATTGATGAGAATTTTCCGGGCTACCTGGCTTTGGCGGAAGGGGATAAAAAAGCTCTGCACTATTTGGTGAGAGCCTGCAAAATGATGAATGATGTCTCCTTGGAGCAGGATCATCCGCTCAATCTAGAGCTAAAAAAAGAGCTGGAGCAAGAAGCCAAAACCAGCTCCCATGCGGCCAAAGCTTTGCGCTTATTTAACTCTTTTAATGGTGCCAGCGGGCATAACGGTATTGACCAAGAGCCGATTGAGATTTTTGAAGGCGTGCATTTGCTGCCGGGCAGAAATTTCTATCCGCAGGATCTGGAAGTTGAGAAGTTTCACCGCATCTTGAAAGATATGCTCAAAAGCGGACGCAAAGAGGAAGTGAAAAAAATTCTCTCTGCCCGCACTTTTGTTCGCTATGACGGCAAAGGCGGCCTTAAGGCTATTGACTATACCGAATATTTTGCGCCGCAATTTTCTAAAATTGCCAACGAGTTGGAGCTTGCCGCCCACTATTCCACCAATGAGGCTTTTAATGACTTTTTGGGCTGGCAGGCGCAGGCCTTGTTGCAAAACAACGAGGACATGGATATGCTGGCCGACAAGCACTGGGCCGTGCTGCAAGATACACCGCTGGAATTTACCATCAGCCGCGAGAATTATGATGATGAAATCACGCCGACCGTGTTTGATGATGCAGAACTCAAAACCTTGCTTGAAGAAGCCGGAATTGAGCCCATTGCCAAAGATATGCTGGGTGCTAGAGCCGGCATCATCAACAAAGAAGGAACCAAACTCTTGCTCACCTTTAAAGAGCAGATGAAATCTTTGGCGCAAAAAATGCCTTTTGTTGAGAAATATCATCAGACCATTACAGATGGGGAGAACCTCAAGCAGACTATGGTTGATGTTGATTTGGCCGCTCTGCAGGGTGATTTTGCCCAATGTCGCGGCGCTATCACCACGGCCGAGAATCTGCCCAATGATGACAAACTCTCGGTCAAAACCGGCGGCGGCAGGCGCAATGTTTATCATCGCCAGGTGCGTATGAGCTTTGATGCCGAGCGTGATAAAAAACTTTTGCAAGCCTTAGTGGCGCCTGAGTTTCATCAATATTACGACCATGAGGCGGACCATATCTTCGTTATCGGGCATGAGAACGGGCACTCCTTGGGGCCTGACAGTTTCTACAAAGATGCCTTGGGAGCTTATCGGCACATCATTGAAGAAAACAAGGCTGATGTTGTTTCTATCGTGATGATGCCGGAATATGTCAAAAGCGGTGTTATTGATGAGCTGATGCTCAAGAAAATTTACACCACTTGGGTTATTCGTTTCTTGTCAAAAGCCAAACCGATTGAAAGCCACCGCGTGGGAGATCTTATCCATTTCAACTTCTTGCTTGAAAAAGGCGCCATCCGTATCAACAGCGACCGCAAAATTGAAGTTGATTTTGAAAAAATGCCGCAGGCAGTGAGCAAGCTTTTGGATGAAACCATTGAAATCCAACTCTCTCGCTCCCCGCAAAAAGCTAAAGCTTGGATTGACAAATACACCAAGTGGGAGGACTTGCAAATCTATATTGCCAATACTTTGCAAAGTCTCGGGGTTAAAAATTATATCGAAATCGAGGCCTATTTCTAATGTATTACAGTTTGTTTGAGATTTTTTCCATCGGGGTTGGCCCTTCAAGCTCGCATACGGTGGGGCCTATGCGCGCGGCCAAGCGCTATCTTGATAATTTGAGAGCCAATGGCGATTTTGCCAAGGTCGCTCGTTTGGAGGTCACGCTTTATGGCTCTTTGGCCCTGACCGGGCTTGGACACGGCACCATCAAAGCCATTGTCTATGGATTGATGGGGCTTGAGGCAGAGGCCATTGACCCCGAAAAGCCCTACGTGGTAGCTGTTGAAAGGGATAATATTCTCCACTTGGGTCAGGAAAAAGCCATTCCCTTTGTGATTGCCAAAGACATCATCTTTGCCAAAGATACCTTTTTGCCTGAGCACTCCAACGGTATGAAGTTTGCCGCTTTTGACGAGGCCGGAAAACCTTTATTGAAGGAAGTTTATTTCTCGGTTGGCGGCGGAACCATTGCCAGAAGAGATGAGATTAATAAACGCATCGCCAGAGAGCCCTACAACGTGCCGCACCAATTTGATACCTGCCAAGAACTTTTGGAAAGAGGTGAAAAACTCGGGCTTAGTATTTCTGATATGGTTTTGCAAAATGAGGTCTCTCTCCGTACAGAGGCTGAAGTCAGAGCCTATATCCTAAAGATTCACCAGATTATGCAAAACTCAATTGAACGCGGCATGAAAGCCAAGGGTATCTTGCCCGGCGGGCTCGGCATCAAGCGCAGAGCTGCTGAAATCTATGCCAGCCTGGAGGAGAAATTCCGCCAAAACAATATGGACTCCCTCATGATTGTGGACTGGATTAATCTGTGGGGTTTTGCCGTGGCAGAAGAAAACGCTGCCGGCGGCCAAATTGTGACCGCGCCAACCATGGGTTCTGCCGGAATTTTGCCTGCCGTTTTGCGCTACTATGAACGATTTGCTACTCATAAATCGCCGTTTGAGGTTGAAGACGGGGTGGTTAAATTCCTTACCACCGCCTCGGCCATTTGCAGTCTTTATCGGACCAATGCCTCAATCTCAGGGGCTGAGGTGGGCTGTCAGGGTGAAGTCGGGGTGGCTTGCTCAATGGCGGCGGCAGGGCTGGCTGCGGCTATGGGCGGCACCAATAAACAGATTGAAAATGCGGCAGAAATTGCCATGGAGCACAATCTTGGCCTCACTTGCGATCCTGTCAACGGTTTGGTGCAAGTGCCCTGTATTGAGCGCAACGCCATGGGCGCCGTCAAGGCTGTTAATGCAGCAAGGCTTGGCATGCGCGGGCATGGAGATCATCTTGTCAGCCTAGACAGTGTCATCCGTACCATGTATTCTACCGGCGTTGATATGAGTAATCGTTACAAGGAAACATCTTTGGGCGGTTTGGCCGTTAATGTCGCCAACTGCTAACTGCCGAAGCCGGCAGGGGCAAGACTTAGCTGTGAGCCGCCGGGGAACGCCCCGGGGCGATCAATAAGCTGTAATCTGCACCACTCCCGTTGGTCGGGGTGCTGGTTGGTAATGCCTTGTGTTAAGTTTAGAACACTATCAAGAATACTTCGATAAGCTAACTATTTTCGTTAAGCTGTGCAAATTTGATTATTTACTTGCTATCAGACTCAAAAAATATACAATTTATCTAGATGATTTTGTCTCTTTTGCATGAGGGGGAGAAATGCTTTCAAAACTTTTTAAGGGTGAGCTTTCTTTGGCTGAAACTTTTTGGAAATTTGGAATTTTAGGCCTCATCGTTATTAATTTTGCTGTAAGAATTTTTGGACATTTGCTCAATGGGCATCTGCAAGGAAGAACTATTTATAATTTCTTTTTTCATCATTTTAATCCAATCTCATCTTCTAAACTAAGCATTTTGTGGACGCTGTGTTATGTCTCCAGTCTACTGATTTTAGCGGTCTATTCTTGGAACATCATGCTCGCAGTTTGGCGCAGTGCCAGATCTTATGAAAAAAGCCCAATTTTAGCTTTTTTGGCCAGAGTGGGAGTTGTTTGTATGGTATTTTTTGTTTGGAGTTCTGTGCTCTCAAAAGCTGTTATGTAAAAAAAGGAATGTGATTATGCGTTTTATACTTGTTACCTTGGCTTTACTCGCTCTTGGCGCCTGCACGGTTGGCGATTTGCCCCCGGAAAGAGAAGCTATGTACGAACTCAATAAGCCGGATTGCAATAAAAATCCGGAAAAATGTATCCACGGATATCCATGGTGATGCATTTTTCTTCTTTTCCCCGCTTTTAAATTAAAGCGGGGTTTTAGTTTGTCCAAATCTTTTTATTTAGTGTTGACACCTCCCTAAAAACGTACTACCATAGAATATATTAGTATATTGGGAGAGTGTGGTGTTAAAAAAAGTTCTATTGGCAGCTGCCTTTTGTTGCGGCC
>CALXVX010000011.1 GCA_944392215.1 uncultured Alphaproteobacteria bacterium
CTCAACATCTCATCCTCCGAACGAACCAATATATTCTATGGTAGTACGTCTTTAGGAGAATGTCAACAATAAATAAAAAGATTTGGACAAACTAAAACCCCGCTTTAATTTAAAAGCGGGGAAAATAAAATTTTTAATTCTTAAGATAAATTTGCTCTAATTCTTTTATCTTGTCTCTGTACACCATGGCGGTTTCAAATTCAAGATTGGCTGCTGCGTCTTGCATCTTCTTTTTATATTCACGCAGGGTCTTGTCTATATCTTTTATCTTTTCGACTTCTTCAGGCTTGGTTTCAACATAATCTTTGGCTGTCATCTCGCTCAAGGAATCTGAAATCTTTTTCTTGATGGTCTGCGGTGTGATACCATTGGCCAAGTTGTATTCCAGCTGTTTTTTGCGGCGACGGTTGGTTTCATCTAATGCTCCTTGCAGTGAGCGAGTCATGTTGTCGGCATATAAAATCACTCTTCCTTCAGCATTTCTGGCCGCACGGCCGATGGTTTGAATAAGGGATCTCTCTGAGCGCAGAAAGCCTTCTTTATCCGCATCTAAAATGGCAACCAGCGAACACTCAGGAATATCTAACCCTTCTCTTAGCAAGTTGATGCCTACCAAAACATCAAAAACGCCGAGTCTTAAATCCCTAATGATCTCTATGCGCTCCAGTGTGTCAATATCTGAGTGCAGGTATCTTACCTTAATTCCGTTATCACCTAAGTACTCTGTCAAATCCTCGGCCATTTTCTTGGTCAATGTGGTGACCAAAACTCGTTCTCCTTTGGTGGCAACTTTTCGGCACTCGTTCATTAAATCATCTATCTGATTTTCTACCGGGCGGATAATACACAACGGATCTGTCAGGCCGGTCGGGCGGATAACCTGCTCTGTGAACACACCTTTGGTTTGTTCTAGTTCCCAATCGCCGGGGGTGGCCGAAACGAAAATTGTCTGTCCCCGCATTTTGTCCCATTCATCAAACTTCAGCGGGCGGTTATCCACGCAAGAGGGTAAGCGAAAACCATATTGTGCTAAAGTCGATTTTCGATTAAAGTCTCCTCTGAACATTCCTCCTATCTGCGGTACCGAGACATGGCTCTCATCTATAAAAAGAAGAGCATCAGGCGGCAAATATTCAAACAATGTCGGGGGTGGATCTCCTGCTTTGCGACCGGTTAGGTAGCGGGAATAGTTTTCTATTCCTTTGCAGTGTCCGGTTGCTTCCAGCATCTCGAGATCAAATCTGGTTCTTTGTTCTATTCTTTGGGCTTCCAGTAATTTATTTTCGCTTTGAAAAATCTTTATCTGTTCGGCTAATTCCTTTTTTATTCCTTGAATGGCTTGTGAAACAGCCGGACGAGGGGTTACATAGTGGTTGGCCGGATATATGGTGATCTCTTTTAGGTCTGCTGTTCTCTTACCTGTTAGGGAATCAAATTCGTATATGCTGTCTATCTCATCTCCGAAGAAGGATATTCTCCAAGCTCGATCCTCATAGTGGGCCGGAAAAATATCTAATACATCTCCTTGCACTCTGAATGTTGAACGGACAAAGTTTTGTTGATTCCTCTCATATTGCAGCTCCGCCAAACGGGTATAAATCTCTTTGATGCTGATTTCTTGTCCGACTTGCAGATGCAGTGTCATGGCAGCATAAGATTCAACATCGCCCAAGCCATAAATACAAGAGACAGAAGCCACGATAATGACATCTCGGTTTTCCAAAATATCTCTGGTGGCAGCGTTGCGCATACGGTCTATTTGCTCATTTTGAGCCGAATCTTTTTCTATATATGTATCTGTTTTGGGAACGTATGCTTCCGGTTGGTAGTAATCATAGTAGGAGACAAAATACTCAACATGGTTATGCGGAAAAAATTCTTTCATCTCACTATATAGCTGTGCCGCCAGTATCTTATTGGGAGCCATAATCAGTGCCGGGCGATTGCATTGTTCTATGACTTTGGCCATGGTATATGTTTTCCCGCTTCCTGTCACGCCAAGCAAAACCTGGTTTCTTTCTCCTTTGTTTATTCCCTCTACTAATTCTTTTATGGCTTGTGGTTGGTCACCGGCCGGAGCAAAAGGACTCTCAATTTGAAATATACCACTCATTTTATTCTACATTATTATTTTGAAGAGATTCTTCATAAAATTTTGCGTAATCTGTGAAGTTTTCAACATCTCTTACTATAGAATCGATTTGATTGATGTCAACCTTATCTCGTTCAAGCTGATTGGTTAAGATATTAAAAATACTGTGATATTCCGTATTGGCAAAATAGGGCAAAAACTTATTGCGCAAACGAACTAAAACTGTTTCTTTCCCGGCTTTTTTCAAAGTTGTGGCCCAGTCTAATATGTAGTTGACCTGTTCTATGGACAATGGTTGGCCCGCCTTGGGTTCTTCTATTAAATATTTTACGGTGTCGGCTGCATCTGCCCAACGGCCGGCTTGCCAGTAAAGTTGAAATTTATGAATGAGAGCATTCTTGCTGTAGTCATTGGCCAGCAGTGCAAGGGCGGCATCTGTTTGGCCAATTTGCGCTAAAGCCCTGGAGCGTATTACTCGGCGCGGACCTATCGTGGCCAGGGAAAGACCTCCGGAATCTGTTCTGTCTAAAATTTCAATTGCTTGGTTTGGAGCTTGTTGAAATAAATCTATAATGGCTAACCTAGCACCAATGCGTGCTCGGTTCTCTGCTGAGAGATTTTGGGCTTCCAGCACCTCATTTAACAAATCCGATGCGCGCGAAAGGAGGTCTACTGCAACCAATCTATCGGCCAGGCGCTGCATGATGGCGTTCTTTTTGGTGCTCATGTCTGCCAGCCATTGGAAATCTTTGTATAGAGCTAGTGCTTTGACCGGAGAAAGTTTGCTGTCTGCCTGGTTGCTTAGGAAAATGCCCTCAAATACTTTTACCATTTGAGAGGCTATTCGTTGCTTTTGCTCAGATCCTTCAACGAAATTTCCTGCGTCATTTAGTGTTTGAAGCGCATTGTAGTAGTCAAAATCTTTTAGATATAGTGAGGATAGTTTATTTAGTAGTTTGAGCTTAAATTCCTTCTCTCCCCAGGCAAAACGCAGCATTTCAAGCTCTGCAATAGTATCTTTTAACGGCATAATTCCAATGCTTTGGCTTAATGTTGCATTGTCGTAGCGAGACAATGCTGAATATTTATTCGAGTCACTATTAATCAGATTGCGATATTCTTTGATAGCATTACGAGGATAGCCTTGAAGCTCAAGTTTCTTGGCCGCTAAGTAGTTTATTTCCGGAGCTAAATTTCGTAGACGGTCGGGAACGGAACGGAGAATGTCTATGAAATTCTGGCTGGCTAGGTCGTCGCCCGTTCGTAGGGCGTTTCTGGTGGCAACCAAGGCTATCTGGTCTTTTATGGCTTGCGGGTAATCTCTTATCAGTGAGATGAGAGAGAAGATAACAGCATTATTGGCTTCATCAAATTCATATGCACTTTGTGAAAGAGTGCGCCAAAAAATTCCTTCGTTTAAATTGGGTAAATTGCCGTATTCAAAATCTTTTGTCGCCTCAGGATAGCGCCTTGCCAAAAAGTTGGCAACTCCACTCAGGGCATGAAAATTGTCTGTCCTCGCCTCGGGTAAGTCTGCTCTTTTTATTTGGTTGAGAATATATAGTGCATTGCTTCCAAGTCCGTGATATACATAATATCTGGCTAACTCTATACGAAGGCCATTCTTCTCGGCGGGAGGAGCGTCCATAATATTCTTCTTCAAAGTGTCTACCGCATCGGCAAATTTCATGTCTATCTGTTTTTGGGGAATTTGCAAATTAAAAGCGGGGGTTGTTAGTTGCTCATCTTTTAGCATTTGTTGACGTTTGAGCGCGTCTAAATCACCTGTAATGTTCAGGCTGCGTCCCTGAGCTCTTAAGGTTAAGCCAGAATTGCTTCTTGATAAAATTATGTCTGGTGCATTGATGACAAAAGCCATACCTTGGAGTGTTTTTAAAATGTCGAATTCTGGATAGTGATAATCTGCTTTGGTCCCTAGATGAGGTTGAGAAGAGGTGGCTATGCTTATGATATCTCCAATCTCAGGGTCAATTATTGATATCACATTTCCAGCATGTTCAGTGGGAATGTAAAGATATGGTTGTTTCATGCTGTCATACTGGGTAAATACGGTCAACTCCTTAAATTCTTGTTGCGGTAAGTCATCTGTATACAAATCCAAAATCCACAACAGTCCCTCTTTTCGGACTGCACTTTTTACTCCTTTGGCTGGGCTAATTTGTACTAAGCTACCTAGCGGATGAGGAAACTGGATGATGTTTTCTGCCAATTCTCCTGCCGTTTTTTTGAGTGCATCTATGTTTATTTGCTGAGGGTGATCAAATATTAACCATAATTTCCCATTGCGTTCAAATGCTCCCAAGTTGACAGGCGTGTTCCATGCAAAACTCAGACTGGCAATGCGCTTTTTTTGTGCTTGAGCCGGTGATGCTAAAAAAGATGTGGTCTTTGTTTCTTTTATACTCTCTATTGTTATGGGTTTTGTGCTGGTTGCTGAGGGAGAGGTATTGGTTTGTGCAAAGGCTTCTGCTGAAAATGATAACAGCAGCATACTTAAAAAAATATATTTTTTTCCTCTCTCAAACAAAATTTGCGTTCCGATGTTATATGTTGTTTCCTATCAGCTCAGCTGTTACCGCTTGGGCTTTTTGCGAATCCATTTGGGACAAAATGGCTGAAGAGCTTGATGGTTTCATCCCTTTAAGCAATGCCACAGTAATGTTCATGTCTAAATTGTTGAAAATGCGTGCCGCATCTTTGGGTTTCATGGATGTATACATTTTTACCATGGCATTTAAATTTTCTTGCTCTTGTTCTGAGTACATATTTATCAATTTTTGTAGCCTTTGCTCATAGTCTTTTAGCTGGCGAAGTTTTTTGTTGATTTCTTCTTCCGTTACCTTTAACTGAATGGCTCTTTTATCAATTTCTTGTGCCCTTAAATCAAGAGCCTCACGGCGTTCTGCCAATTCTTGCAAAATCATAATTTCTGATTGGGTAAAAGCCGTATTCGGCGCCGAAGAATCTGCTTGATCGTTTTCAGGTGTTCCATTGCGCAAGACATTGGAAAGTGCTGCCGTTTCTTGATTTAACTTCTCCTCTGCCAGCGCTTGAGCCGTGGAAATACTGACTTTTTGCTTTATTTGGTGATTATAGAGGTCAAATACATTATTTACTTTTATGCTCAGTGTTAAAACTGCCATAAATATTAAGATGGGTAAAATACGTATTTTTGTTTTTTTGTTTTTTAACATTTGGTGTCCTTAATATTATTTTATTGAACGAAGAGCTTTTAGAAGCTCAAGTTCTGCTTCCGAACGAGCATCTTCAGTGTCTGTATTTGCTTGCTGATGTTTTAGTGTCTCCGGTTTTATGGTTCGGCCGGCACTGATAACATTCTCTAAACGATCTGCCAGATTGTCCGCTCTTTCATTGATAAAGAGAAGGTCATCTTTTAATTCTTTGGCACTGTCTACCACTTCTTTTAGACCCTCAGAGGAATGCTCCGTAGCCGATTTTAATTTGGGAATGCTGTTTTCGGCTTTGAATGTTGCCTCATTTAGTGCATTAACCAACTGCGCTAAGCTTTTCTGATTTTGACGCAATGCCTTAAGATTAGCGTTTAGGCGACCGGCATAGATGATTGTCGGAATTAGAAGTGCTATGATTATGATGTTGATAATTAATTCAAGATTAGCCATCTTTTTCAGCCTTTCCCTCAACTCTGATTACTATATGATCTTCTTTTCTTCCCATTGCTCCCTTAAATAACGGAACATCGCCACAAACAATGGTTACCGGTTCTGTGGAGGGGATGTCTAGTGGAACAAAGGAGCCTTTTTCCCAAGAGGATATTTCGGCCAGTTTGATGTCTTGTTCTTTGAGAACCGCTTTGATTTCTATTTCTGTATCCCATAGTTGGTTCATTAGGTGGTTTTCCCAAATGGTGTCTCGGCCGAAACGCTCACCCATGAACATTTGGAGCAAAAGCTCTCTTACCGGTTCCAATGTGGCATAAGGTATCATTAAATCTATTTTGCCGCCTCGGTCTTCCATGTCAATTCTTAGGTGGGCCACTATTACTGCATTCGACATTCTGGAGATGGCTGCAAAACGAGGATTTGTTTCTAATCTGTCAAATGCGAAAGATACGGATGTTATAGGGTCAAAGGCTGTTGATAAATCGTTTAATATCAATTGTATCATGTCTTTGACAATATTTAGTTCAATCGTTGTGTAGGGACGTCCTTCTATTCGCATTGCAGCGGTCCCTCGACGACCTCCAAGTAAGACGTCAACCATTGAATAAACCAGTGAACTATCCAGGGACATTAGTCCATAATTGTCCCATTCTTCTGCCTTGAAAACGTTTAGTAGGGTTGGAAGCGTTAGAGAATCCATGTATTCTCCAAAGCGCATTGACTCTATACTATCTAGGGATACTTCCACGTTGTCTTGGGTGAAATTTCTTAAGGAGGTGGCCATCAGGCGAATTAAACGATCAAACACAATTTCCAGCATGGGAAGGCGTTCATAAGATACCATGCTGGAGTTGAGAATCGCCCTTACCCCCGTGAATTGTTGTTGATTGTCGGACTCGTCAGTGTTTTTATAGCCTAATAGACTATCAATTTCATCTTGATTTAGTATCTTCGAATCCGGTGTGGAAGCACCTTCAGCATTAGTTTCTTTTATATCAATGCTGTCTGCCCATTCTTTGGTCTGTTCACTTGTTTTGTTTTCTTCTGCCACAGTGCGTTTTCCTTTTATTCTTCTGATGTCTGTATTTTTAGTGATTTGATATTTAGCTTCTGAATTTTGATGGGGGCTACTACCAAGTTAAGACGATACAACAACTCTTCCTTTAGCCAATAAAGCCCCGCCGATCCTTCTACTTCTTTGGGCGAAAGCTCTATGATATGTGTGAGTACAACATCATTTATCTTTGGCATGAGAAGCTCCAAAGTTTTTATATCTTCTATATTGGAGAGTTCTAGATTAAGGTTAAGACGTAATAATTGTTTGTCTGGACCTTCACTGTGGAGTACGGCTGAAAACTCCGGAAGATCGTAAAGAACGGTAATTCCTCCCTCATCTTCTGCACCGGTCTTGGGAACAACACTGTAAGTCGCTGGAGTTGAGGAGTAATCCCGGTTTAAAACGTAGTAAAGCCCAACCGATAAACCAATCACAATCACAATCGGCAAGAGAAATATTAACATTTTCTTGCGAGTGAGCGTGGTTGAGGGTGTTGAGCTCTCTTCTTGATCTAGTTCTTCTTCCTGGTCCAGCATATAACCTCCGGAGTGTTATGACTTCCAGCTTTTGCTTACTATCTTATAACATTAAAATTTATAATTAAACGTAAATTTCTCAGTTGTGCAAAGTTTAGATGTCTCTTTTTTGAGGCTTTTGTTTCAATTTTATGAATTTTGGTGATTTTTACCTACTATTTAATAGATTAGAAACCTTTTTTGTGGTAATATTGTCTAAGTAGATGGAAAATATTGGGGGATTTTATGTATATTTGGGTGGTCTTGGCCACGTTTCTTGCCATTCTTGCCTCGTACACTCTTTCCGTTCGTCCGGATATGCGTGAGTTGTCGGTCACGCGCGTGGCAGAGGCTTCTTTGAGCCGTTTGGTGGTTCAGCATGAGGCGGCAATAACTTATATCAAATACAATAAATATCCTTACCTTTCCAGTTATAATGCCGTAGGCTATGCTCCGGGAATTATCAGCGATGATAATTTACTCAGAGAAATGCCTTATGGCTATGTGCTTGATGAAAATTATGTTAGTCAAATCTTCTGCATGAACGAAGATCTGACAGTAGCTTATTCTTCGGCTGGCGGAGTGAACCCTTGTGATGTTCCCGGAAGACGTAAAATGTTGGTAACTTATGGGCCAATACCTACAAGATGGATGAACCTAGCCTCTGAAGAACAGCGGCCAAATGCCGATTTTTTGGATGCTCTTTGGAGTACAGTGGCTTCTAGAAACGAGTTTGGATATATGGTTTTGGCAGAACCAGAAAATGTCCATACTAGTAGGGAAAATCCTTCAGCTTCAAATGTGCAATTGGCTACCAGGAGCGAAGAGGAACTCGTTTTTGTTCCAAAAGCTGTGTTGCAAGACAGCTCTTTTAAAAAGGTGTGTAATTTGGCGGAAAATCGTATCTGTTTGGTTTATATGACGGGAATTTAGCAGTATCCAAGGAGAAAACCAATGAGGAAAAGTTTGAAATATTTGGCCCAGAAGGGTAGTATGATGGTGGAGGCTCTGGCTATGTTGGGGTTGATTACCATGGTTACTCCGATTTTGTATAAAAAAGCAGCGGAACGTACTACTGAGCTGCAGGATATTAATACTGCTACCCAGATGCGCACGCTTTCTAAGGCCTTGGATGATTATATTGAGGATAACTATAATGCTTTAGCCGCTGGTCCGGCAGGTGAAAAAATGATTGATAAGGCCGATCTGGAGGCCTATTTACCTTATAATTTTAATCTAGACGCTTCACGAATGTTTGATGAATTTGAGTTTGCTATTCGTAATGAAAAACTATATACCGGTACGGAAAAAGAACATTCCGCCATTACGGGCGTCGTGTTAGCCAAAGCTTTAGAAGAAGTTCCCATGTTGAGAGCTGCTAAAATTGCATCTATGGTGGGTGCAAACGGTGGTGTTGTTCAGGAACAAGAAATTAAAGGTGTGCAAGGTGGTTGGGGAGCTCCTTTGGGAGATTTCTTTAGTGATACTGATGTCCCGAATGGCAGTTTGGCAACTTCATCCGTCCACGCAGTGACTTCTTCAGGCGGGGGGGCTGATGCGAGACATGTGTTATATAGGGATACAAGTAAGGGTGATCCTATGTATAATACGATGGAAACAACCCTTTACATGGGAGGAGAAACTATAGAAGATGTTAGCCGGTTGGTGGCTTCTGCTGAAGCTGGACGAGATGGTACGGAAGCTGGTGCTGTTACAATTGATGGAAATGCTATTACTACCGGAAATTTGGATGTGGGCGGGGACGCCGAAGTGACGGGAGCTTTGAGCGCTAACTCCGCTACTATCACTACTACTCTTGGTGTGGGTGATAAGGCAACAGTTGGAAGTTTGCTGTCTCAAGGGATTGCAGAAATTGAAGGTTTGTTAACAGCAAAATCTGGAGTTAATGTAACCGGAGGAGATGTTAATATTCAGAGTGGAAAACTTAATGCCAAAGGGGGCGCCATTGTTTCGGGAACGTATGGCGCCGGGGATGCCGTTAACTCTGAGTATACTCTTGTAACAGATGGCAATTTACTGGTTAATAAAAATGTTCATGTTTTGGGCAGTATGAGAATTGATACGGATTTGATTGCCAATAATTTGTTTGGTATTAATTCCATTGGCGGCGGGCAATTAGGTAATGGAAGTTATAACTTCTTGGCTAATGCTTCTCAGGTCTCTGTTGCCGGTAATAATTTGACAGTTGGAGCAACCTCTGATCCGAGAATAAAAACAACAAACTCGCTTGTTCAGGCCGGGATGGGTTCTACACAGATGCATATTGAGGGGGGCGAGGCTGCGTTGGAGGCCTCAGGAAGCAGTGTTTGGGTTAATGATCAGGGCAATGCAGCCTTACAGGGAACCGGAATCGTCAACGTTAGAGTGGCGTCTGGAAATACATACCCGACATATTTGACAATGGATTCTGGCGGTGCCAAGTTGGCTGGTAATCAGGTCGAGGCCGTGGCCGGTAATGCCAATTTGGATATGGTTAATAATAGTGTCCGACTTGGCTTGGTGACTTCTTCATCTGGAACTAAGACATATGCGGCTAATTTGAATATAGCTTCAGACGGGGCGGTCTTGACCGGTACTAAGGGTTCTACGGGTATCGAAACCCCTAAAGTTTCCGTTGTCGATGGAGACGTTAAGGCAGAGGGTGATTTATTCTTAGTTGATAGCGGCAACGTGCAAATTGACGAAAAAAATATCGTGTTAGATACAAATGCAACGATTCCGTCAACAGACAATGATTATGCAAATCGTTCTTCGGGAGTTAGAATTAACAGAGAAGGGATTATTCAGCTGCCGATGGCTACAAATTCTGCCAAAACAAATTTAGCAAAAGATGACGGAAAACAAGATGTTCCCGGATATATCAAGTTAGATAGAATTATTGCGAATCAGGTTTATCCCACCGCTGGTGATTTGGGAAGCGGAGATTATGTCTTGAATGTCAAGGCTTCTGGAAGTAAGGCTGATTATCCTTATGATGCTTATCAGGTGAATCCGGCTTATACTTCGGTGATGCATGATATTAAGCTCACTACCCGTGGTGGTGCTCGTTTGAGTGACATTTTACCGGACTTTATTAATAAAGGTATTTACGTGTTGGATAACACCTATAAAGAAGAGACTAGTAAAGCAGCGTGGGAAGACTACGTGGTTAATATTCATACCTCTGGTTTTGTTACTAATGGGCCGGGAGAATGCGGTTCTTCGGATTGTATCGCGTCGCCATGGTTGGGTTTTGTGCCGACGCCTCAGTGTCCTCCAGGATATTCTAAGGTGATTACGATTAATCCTATTCGTTGGAAGATGGCGGAGGCTTACTATATTCCGGGAAGCAAACCGACAGTGGGTGATGTGGCTGATAAGTTTAGGGCTTATTTTATTCCTCCGACGGACCCAACAACGGCACATTTTCAATTGGCAGAGGCGGATGGTGCCGCCGGATCTCATACTCACTCTTTGGCTGCTGGCTCAGGGTTCCCTTTGACTTTTCAGACAAATACATGGCTTAATACAACGGTGAGTGGCGTTAGAACCAATGATAGCGGAACATCTGGTACGGCTGAAGACTCTGGAAGTCAGGGACCTAGCCGATATGATACGTTTGCTGGCTGGCATGCTATTATGGGATTCTTGTATTATGCCGTTGATTATAAAGAATATTTGATTGCGCTTGGACAGGCTGATTTGGCCTCTGATAACGTGGTTATTTGGAATTTGTTTCCTGTTTACAATGAGGAAATGACTGCCATTGCCAATGTTTATTGTTATTTTGAAAGACGTGATATTAATGAAACGCCTTCTTGGAGTTGGAATCCAGACTATGTTGACACCGGGTACGATCAGCTGACTAAGTTTAGGTTTGGATTTGAGAAAAATAATACAAATTACTACAAACGTCTGAATGATCCGGCTTTGAATTATGATGAAGTTTGGTAATGAAAAAGCCCCGAGAGTTCGGGGCTTTTTGTTATTTGAAGCTGTTTATTAAACTTCCTGCTAATAAGTACCACCCGTCGACAAGGACAAAGAATATGACCTTAAATGGCAGGGCCAGAACGGTTGGCGGCAGCATCATCATACCCATGGACATTAGGACCGAGGCTATGACCATGTCAATGATTAAAAACGGCACAAATATCAGAAAACCAATTTCAAATGCGCGGCGGAGTTCACTAATCATAAACGCGGGAATTGCTACTTTCAGAGGTGTTTCTTCAATGCTTTCGGCCGGTTTTTCACCGCTTAAGTCACTAAAAAGCAGTAAGTCCTTCTCTCTGGTGTTTTTGACCATGAATTCTTTGATGGGGTTGGCCGCTTTTTCCAGGCCATCCATAACTTCTATTTTTTCATCCATCATCGGTTTGATGCCTTCTTCCCACGATTTTTCCAAAGTGGGGCTCATAATAAATAGTGTCAGGAATAAAGCCAGTGAGACCAAAACCATGTTGGGCGGAGTGGCGTTGGTGGCCAGAGCACTGCGGGTAATGGAAAATACGACGATAATACGGGTAAAAGACGTCATCATAATCAGAATCGATGGTGCTAACGACAATACAGTAATCATCATCAGGACACTGAAAATTCTTCCCGTGGCGGTGCCGCTGGGTGTATCACCAAGGCTGATGTTCAGGCTTTGGGCAAAGGCTGGCTCGGTGCAGCAGAGTGCGGCAAAAATAAAAACTAAAATGGCTAAAAGTGATTTTTTATTCATCTTTTTTGTCCTGGCGGGAGTTGGTTT
>CALXVX010000012.1 GCA_944392215.1 uncultured Alphaproteobacteria bacterium
TGCTGTTGTCAGAAGATGATGTTTTTGCCGCTGATTTGTCAGACCAAATCAGCCACTATGCCAAAGATTATAACATCATAGAAAAAGATAGTTCCCTTCTGCCGGATATTATTGTTGTTGATGAAAAGGCGGAATATTTGAGAAACTGCTCCGAGCATGATTTGAAAGTACCTTTGTTTTTCCTAACCTCACACGCAGAAGAGATAGGGGCAGACTGTCCGGCCACCCACATAATCATCAAGCCGTTTAGCTTGTCGGCATTTTTAGATGAGCTCCATTCCTGCATTAATATCTTTGAAAACAGCGAAAACGGCTATGTCGTGTTTAACCGCTATATTGTTCGGCCGATAAAAAAAGATATTTTCAACCAGCGCAACGGTGAGGTTGTCAAATTAACCGAGAAAGAAGTCGCAATTTTGAAGTATCTTTATAAAAACCGTAACCGCATAGTCAGCAAGAATGAATTATTGCAAGAAGTTTGGGGCTATGCCCCCGATGCCACCACCCACACGATAGAAACACACATTTACCGCTTGCGCCAAAAGGTTGAGCATAATAACGCCGAGGCTCAACTGATAACAACGGTTGAAGGTGGTTATCAGTTAAAGATATAAGGCAATAATTAAATCTTGATTTCCGTCACCACCGGCACATGGTCAGATGGCCGGGCACAAAGCCGCATTTCTTTGACAATAAGAGTGTTTAAGATTCTGTCCTGCAAATTTGGTGTAACCCAGATATGGTCAAGCCGCCGCCCTTTGTCATTGGTCTGCCAGTTGGGGTTGCGGTAGCTCCACCAAGAAAATATCTTTTGCGGCTCAGGGTAAAATTTTCGCACCGCATCAACAAAATCAAGAGAGTTAAATAGGCGTGTCAGCCGCTCCACTTCCACCGGAGTATGAGAAACAATCTTGAGCAATTGTTTGTGGTTCCACACATCGTTTTCTGACGGTGCGACGTTAAAATCCCCGCACAAGAGCATTTTGCGCTGAGAAAGGGAGGCCTTATGCTGTTCATAATATTCGGCCACATCATCCATAAAACAAAGTTTATGAGCAAAGGCCAAGTTCTCAATCGGGTCAGGAATGTCGCCGCCGGCCGGGATATAGATATTGTTGATTTCAATATCATCAAACACTAAGGCCGAAATATGCCTGGCATCATGCTTGCCGACCCAGTCATGCTGAGCAATTTCTTTTAAGGGAAATTTGGAGAGAATAGCCACGCCGTTGTAGCCCGGCTGTCCATAAAGAGCAATATGCTCAAAGCCGAGCTTTTTTACTTCATCATGGGGAAAATCCTCAGCTTTAGCCTTAACTTCCTGCAAGCAGATAATGTCAGGATGTGCCAGTTGGCAAAAAAGCCTCAGCGGGTCAAGCCGAATACGAATAGAGTTAACATTCCAGGTCGCAAGTTTAAAAGAGTTCATGAGCACCTATTTCTTTTTATAACCTTTTTTGGGAGATTTTTTTTCTTTGAATTTAAATATTTTATCATCCAAAGGTACATCTTTTTTTGCATCATACAAAGAAACGGCCACCTCAACGCTTTGCGGGTCAACAATCTTCCATTGTTTAAGCTCCATCGGACTGTTTGAAAACACGAGGGTGATGGGCCCCAGATCGCCGCTGTCGGCATATTCTAAAGTAATCGAGGTTGAGCCTGAATCCTGGTAGAAATCAACAACTTTGATTTTTTTGCCATCAATTTTAATGTCATTAGCCAAAATAAGAGAGGCCGGAATATCGTCATAATCAATATGGGTAACTTGATCAAGCTCGGTGTCATTATAAACAATAAAGTTGCCGTCGCCCACAATCAAAACATTGACCGGGTCAGCATATTCCATGCGGATTTTGTTTGGTTTTTTAATAAACAACCGCCCTTCGGCCGTAGCGCCGTTGCTGGCCATTTGTACAAAGGTGGCCTCCAAGCTTTTGATATTGTTTAGGTAGGCCTCAATTCTTTTAATGTTTTCTGCGCTTTGAGCTCGAGCCTGAGTTGCCATAAGAATCCCGACCAAAGCCAACAACCATTTTTTCATTATTTCAGATTCCTCACAATCATCACATCGGAGCTATTATATAATCAATAAAACAAATTAGTAAATACGAAAGAATACCCCCTGTCAGCAAAAGCGGCAGGAGGTATTTTTAACAGTTTTAAACAGGAATGAGTAAATAAAAATAATTAACGATTAGAGCCGCAACCGCATCCACTCTTGGATGTTTTTTTGGTTTGCGCATTTTCGTTTTCAGATGATTTGGCTGTCTTTGAATTCTCAGAGGCAGACATTTTGTTTGAGTTATTTTTTGTATTGTTACAAGACATTGTATTATTCTCCTAAAAAAAGAAAACCGTGATGATTATCATCACGGAATCAATTTAAGATTCAAAAAGATAAAAACAATAGAACCTATCCGAAAGAGATATCAGCACTCACTGTTGCGAGGTTTAAAAATGCCGTTTTCAAAGCCCTGAATTTGCGGTGCGGATTCGGCAATTTCAAGGCGCTTGAGAGAGAGTGCGACATATTCTTTTTCTTGCTCAATTCCGATAAAATGGCGGTTTAGTTTTTTAGCGGTGACAGCGGTGGTGCCGGAGCCGACAAAGGGGTCAAACACCAGATCGCCCTGGTTGCTTGAGGCCAAAATAAGTTTAGCGATAAGTTTTTCCGGTTTTTGGGTTGGGTGACTGGTGTTTTCCGGCATTGACCAAAAGGGCACCGAGATATCGGTCCAGATGTTGGAAGGAGAGGTCAAACGTTGACGCAGGCCTTCTTGCTCTTCCCAATCTTTAGGGTTTCCTTTTTTGTCGCGGTAGGGAGCCAGCACGGGGCGTAAAATTTTAACGGCATCGAGGTTAAAAGTATATGTTTTGCTTTTGGTAAAAAACCAAATATCCTCAAGACAATTTTTCCAATTATTAGCGGCGCTGCGACCTTTTTCGCGCTCCCAAGATATGCGGTTTTGTAAAATAAAATATTTTCCGGCCACTTCGGGAATAAATAAAGACGTCTTCCAGTCAGAGCAGATGTAGACAGAGGCGTTATCTTTGAGAATGCGCACGGTTTTTTTGAGCCAAGAATCAAGCCAGCTCATATATTCGGTTGCATCCATTTGCTTGAAGATGTTTTTGCCGAAATTTTTTGTGAGATTGTAAGGTGGGTCAACAATCATCAAATCCACGCAAGCACCAGGAAGCAGGTCCATGGCCTTTAGACAGTCACCAAATATGATTTGATCTTTGGCATCTTCAAGGGAGAGTTTCTGCCGAGGCTGCAAAGCCTGAGAAACATATAAAGCCGTCTCGATTCGGGACAGCTCTATAGTTTTGTTTCTGGGTGCTTTGGCTTTTTTTGCGGCCACCTTATTCTTCTCCAAACTTATTATCAAGGAGTTTTTCAATAGCCTCCATAGCCTCTTTGGCCTGCTTACCGGAGCAGGTAACTTTGATGAAAGTGCCTTTAGAGGCCGCCAACATCATCAGCCCCATGATAGAAGATCCGCTAACATTTTGTCCGATGCGTTCAACCGAAACTTCCGCATCAAAAGGCTCAATGGTTTTAACAAAAGCGGCGGCGGCGCGGGCATGCAGTCCTTTTTTGTTTTTGATTTCCAAATCTTTTGAGTAAGACTGTGCCATCTTAAGCCCCCAATAGCTGCGAGGCTATATTAATATATTTTTTACCGGCCTCTTGGGCGCCTTCAACAGTCTCTTTCAAGTTTTTGTCTTTACGCAAAGAGGCAAGTTTAATAAGCATCGGCAAGTTAACACCGGCAATAATCTCGACCTTTGCTCTGTCCATGATGGAGATGGCAAGGTTCGAAGGTGTTCCGCCAAACATATCGGTCAAGACCACGACACCACTTCCGTCATTAACATCTTCAACCTTTTTCAAGATTTCGGCACGACGCATTTCCATATCGTCTTCCGGGCCAATACAAACAGGAGCCACTTGTTCTTGTTTTCCAACCACATGCTGCATGGCAGAAATAAATTCATTAGCCAAATTGCCATGGGTCACTAGTACCAAACCAATCATTTCTTATCACCTTAACAGTTTTATTTTGCAGAGCCGCTGGTCCAAACTTTAACAGCCCCGAACTCTTTGAGAAGTTCTTCACGGCTTTTTGCCTTAACGAGTTCATCAGCGCGGGTAGCCTTACCCTCAAATACGATTTCCTCCACATTATCAACCGGCACGCCGTAAACTCTTTCAACTATTTTGCCTTTGAGTTCCACAATCATAACGAATTCAGATTCAGCCAAAGGTTCAACCGTTTCTTCATTGATGTTGTCTAACCTAACAGCCAAGTGAGGATCACGTTTTAAAAGGGCAGTTTTTTTGCCGTCAAATTCCAACACGGGATTTTCGGGAGCACCATCACGAGCATCAATAAATATAGCCAATTCTCCATATTTATTTTCAATGATTTCATAAAAATCCTGTTTTTCAATCAGAGTATAATATTGCGTTTCCATCAATTTCATCCCAACGGTTGCATAAAAACTTTAGATATAGTATAACAATAAACCAAAAGTGTCAATTTAGTGTTAAAGAGTTTCAAAGATATGGAAAAAACTGCAGCTCGTTTTATCTGGCACTATGCCAAAATTTTCAAGTGGCCGCTTCTTATCATGTTGGTTTTGTTGGTTGTTGGTCAAACATGTCGGCAGTTTGTGCCATACTATTTGGCGCAATTGTATGATGCGGTGGCCAATTTTTCCGCCACGCCGCAGCCTTGGCAAGATATTTTGCTGATAATATTTTGTGCTTTTGTTTTGCAGCTTGCAGGTCAAATTATTCCTAATATTGGTTTTATTATGGTATCACGTGTCGCACCTTTGTTGCGCACGGTTGTCATCAGAGATGTTTTTGACTATGTCAACCAACACTCAATAGCTTTTTTCACCGAGGAAATGGCTGGCAATGTTTCCAACAAAGTTCAACAGCTGCAGAGCAATACGCATGATCTATTTCGCCATATCATAGACAGCAGCTGGACGTTTTTTTATGTGATTATCGGGCTTATTATATTGAGCTCGGTGAGTCTATGGTTGACACCGGTTTTTATTTTGTGGGCATTTCTGATGGCCCTTTTGGGCATTAATCTTGGCAAAAAACTTCATACCCTGGCCAAAGATTCAGGCAGCCGCCAGAGCTATGCCAATGGCATGATTGTGGATTCGATAGCCAACTACAGCGAGATAAAAAGCTTTGCTAATTTTCATTTTGAGCGCCTGAATTTGCTTAAAGCCTTGCGCATGCTCCGCAAGGCAGAAACCAAAGAGCAGATTGGGCAAGCCGTAGTAATATTGGTTCAACACACAGCTGTGGTATTTTCTTTTTTGGCATTTTTGCTTTATACAATTTGGCTTTTTTCAAAACAGTGTTTAAGTGCCACCGATTTTATTTTTGTAAACACGTTGTTTATGACTATGAGTGGAGCGGTATTTAACATCACCTGGATGTATAACAACCTGTTACGGGTTTTCGGCCGACTCAATGCGGCGCTGGAAACTTTGGCCGTAACCCCGGAAATTGTGGATGCCAAGGATGCCAAAAAGTTAAACATTAAAAAGGCTACAATTTCTTTTAAGAATGTTGGTTTTGCATATAAAAGCAGTCGCCAGATTTTTGATAACTTAAATGTTGAGATTAAGGCCGGAGAAAAAGTCGGATTGGTGGGAGCTTCCGGCGCCGGCAAGTCAACTTTTATTAAATTGCTTTCAAGGTACTTTGATGTCACCTCAGGGGAGATAGATATAAATGGTATAGACATCAGAAAAGTCACCCAAGATTCTCTGCATAAACACATTGCCACGATTCCCCAAGATGTTTGCTTATTCAACCGTAGTTTGTTTGAAAATATTCGCTATGGCAAAGCCTCAGCCACCAGAGAAGAGGTTATTAAAGCGGCAAAGTCTGCCTCGGCCGATGAATTCATCAAACAATTTCCGGCAGGATATGATACCAAAGTCGGGGACAGAGGCGTTATTTTATCTGGCGGCGAAAGGCAGAGAGTTGCCATTGCCAGAGCGGTTCTGAAAAACGCACCGATTCTAATCTTTGATGAAGCCACTTCTGCGCTAGACAGCGAGAATGAAAAACATATCCAAAAATCCCTTTCCAAGTTGATGAAGGGCAAGACGGTAATAGCCGTTGCGCACCGCCTTTCAACTTTAAGGGAGATGGACAGGATTTTGGTTTTTGATAAGGGAAAAATAGTTGAAGAAGGCAGCCATGAGGAGCTGTTAAAAAAGAACGGCAAATATGCCAAATTGTTTAAGATGCAATCAGATGGGTTCGTTAAGTGATAACAATTACTATTCTAACAGGAGCTAAATTGCCACGGATGCCTCATCTGATGACTTGTCTGTTTGATGAAATTGAGCTTTCCCTTTGAGAGAAGAAAAAAGTTCGGGGTCCGTTGTCGTAATCCAGGCTTGCACGCCAAGGTCTTTGATCTTATCAATCAATGCTTCTTTTTTCAGCTCATCAAGATGTGCGGCAACCTCATCCAAAAGAAGCACCGGAGCAAAACCTTTATGCAGGGTTTGGCATTTTGTCTGCGCCAAGATAATGCTGATAAGCAAAGACTTCTGCTCCCCGGTAGAGCATAGTTCTGCCGGCATTTTTTTCTTGCGATAAAAGACTTTAAAGTCAGTGCGATTAACACCATCTACGCTGTCATTATATAGAACTTTTTTACGTTGACGGCAAAGGAGCTCTCGATATTTGTCTTCAGCCTCAATTGCCGGCATGGAATCAAGCATTTTTTCCACCACCCCATCAAGCTCCAGGCGCACGCTGGGAAAAACATCGTCCGGCTCTCTTTCAATAAAAGTGTTAAGGCGAGCGATTTGCTCTCTTCTGGCAGCGGCAATGGCAACACCGGCCGCAGCCATATTCTCTTCCAGACTGGAAAGCCAATGATGGTCAGCCCTTCCTTCTTTAAGTAGACGATACCATTCTTTATAAAGGTGGTCAAAATTGGCGGTGCGCTTGGCATGTTCCATATCAAAAGCATAAACCAAGCGGTCAAGAAAACTTCTTCTGGGCTGGCTTCCTCCTCTAAACAATCGATCCATTTGCGGCGTCAACCAAATGGCGGATATATATTTTCCAAGCTCTGCCTGAGATGATATTTTATTGCCATCGATTCTCACGATTCTTCGCTCAAAAGAACGTAAATCATCTTCCTCATCATCCGCAGATTCTTTAAAACTTTGTTCTACCGCCGTGCCGATATTGAAGATGTCATCTCCTCGTAAAACTTCAGCGGCGATAGCCCAGTTGAGGGGCGAAATAATCTCGGGACGATATTCATCATTTTCGGAAATAACAATTCTCTTAACATCGGCCAACCTTGCTCCGCGTAAACCTCTTCCCGGGGTAAGAAAAGATATGGCTTCCAGTATGTTGGTTTTACCGCTGCCGTTCTCGCCATGAATAATGATGATACCTGGCTCGGCATTTATGCGCAAGAACTGATAGTTTCTAAAGTCAGTTAAAGTCAGGCGCAAGACGCCTGACTTTTCACGGTTAAAATCGCAGAATTTATAAACCGAACCGTCCATTTTATACACGCATTGGCATCAGCACATAAATAGCACTGGCATCACTGGTATCATGAATAACGGAAGGCGATGATGCATCATTAAAGGAGATACGAACAGTATCGCCCTTAACCTCTGCCAAGATATCCAGAAGATAACGGAAGTTATAACCAATCTCCAAAGGCTCGCTTTCATATTTGGCATCCAAATCTTCAGAAGCGTTACCCAAATCCGGGCTGGAGGTGACGATTGTAACTTTGTTTTCATGGGTGAGGAGCTTAATGGCTCTGGTCCTTTCTGCCACAACAGAAACACGATCAACGGCGGCGGACAAGTCCTTAACATTCAGCTCCAGATTTTTGTCGTTGTCGGTTGGAATAACCCGCTCATAGTCAGGATAAGTTCCATCAATCAGCTTAGACGTGAGAGTAATGTCAGCCAAAGAGAAACGTACCTTGTTTTCAGAAACCTCTACAGTAACATTTTCAACCGAATTATCATCCAAAAGTTTACGAATTTCGGTGACGGTTTTGCGCGGGATAATAACGCCTTTCAGATTTTCAGCGCCTTGCGGCAGGGGCGATTCGACACAAGCCAAACGGTGTCCGTCAGTGGCAACAACACGCAAAACGCTGTTGGCACCTTCTTTTTTGGCGTGAACATACAAGCCGTTGAGATAATATCTGGTTTCTTCGGTAGATACGGCAAATTGAGTTCTGTCAATAACATCCTTGAGTTCATCTTTTAGCATAACAAAACTGGTAGGCAGTTTGTCGCCTGAGATAACAGGAAAGTCTTCAACACCGATAGTCGAAAGGGAGAATTTAGAGCGTCCGGAAGCTATTGTTAGTTGGCCTTTTTCATCAGGGAACGTGAGCTCAACCTGGGAGCCATCAGAGAGCTTACGAACAATGTCATAAAGCATATGGGCAGGAGCAGTAGTGGCGCCTGTTTCACTGATTTTGGCATCAACGATTTCGGTAATCTCGGTGTCCATATCGGTAGCCTTGAAGCTGATACCATCGCCCAAAGCCTCGATTCTAACATTGGATAAAACCGGAATGGTATTTCTCTTCTCAACAATGCTCTGAACATGGCTGAGCGTTTTCAAAAGATTAGCACGTTCTATAACAAATTTCATTTTTTACGACCCGTAATATTAAGTTATTATTGGCTGTAATTCTAGCACAAACTCTGCAAATCAGAAGTCAAAACAATGAGTCGTCAACAACTTTTTAAATCATCCAGCGAGCAAGGCGTCCATAAAAAATCCCGGTCGCAAATTTCTTTGGGCCGGGATGGCGTAAGAAAGCTTTGTTTTAAGCCTCAAGCGTCCTTTTCAGGGCGTCAATGCTCTCAGCCAAAGATGCATCTTCAACAATCAATTCTTCCACCTTGCGCACGGCGTGCATAACCGTAGTATGATCACGGTCAAACTTGCGGCCAATCTCTGGCAAAGAGCGGGAGGTTAGTTGCTTAGCCAGGTACATTGCAATCTGGCGAGGTCTGGCCACGGTGCGAGCTCTTCTGGAAGATTGCATTTCCTTAACCGAGATATTGAAGTACTCAGCTACCTTTTTCTGAATTTCATCAATGGTTGTGCGCTTGTCGTAAGAGCGCAGCATATCTTTCAAGACATCTTGGGTCATTTCCAAAGTAATTTCTTTGTCGGCCAAGAGCTGAGAGTGAGCCACAACTCTGCGCAAAGCACCTTCAAGTTCACGGATATTAGAAGTGATTTTTTGAGCTAAAAATTCAGCTACTTTTGTTGGCAATTCAACACCGAGTTGTTGAGCCTTGTTATTCAATATACCCATTCTCAAGTCAAAGTCTGTCGGGTGAATATCAGCCACCAAACCGCATCCCAAACGAGATTTTAATCTGGTTTCGATTCCTTCCAAATCAGCCGGAGATTTATCGGCAGAAATAATGATCTGACGGCCTTCCTCAATAAGGGAGTTGAAGGTATAGAAAAACTCTTCCTGAGTTGTGTCTTTGCCGCCCATAAACTGAACATCATCAACCATCAAAACATCAACTGAGCGGAACTGCTCTTTGAAAGCTGTGGTGTCCTTGTAACGCAAAGCACGGACGAATTTGTACATAAATTTTTCAGCAGACAGATAGACAATATTGCGTGTTGGGTCCTGCTGTTTAATGTGCCAGGCAATAGCGTGCATAAGGTGGGTTTTGCCAAGGCCGACACCGGAATACAAGAACAAGGGGTTAAAGGAAATATTGCGAGATTCCGCAACCTTTCTAGCGGCTGCATAAGCAAACTCATTTGTTTTGCCAACCACGAAATTTTCAAAAGTATATTGCGGGTTCAGCGGCACGGACAAAGAGTCGTTGAGGGCGCCGTCATTGTTATTGGCGATTATGGAGTTGATACCGGATTGGTAAATATTTTGCGGTGCCGGCGTGGAGGTTATTTTTTTAAGCAGAGAGCGGCAAGTCGGGTTATAAAGACTTGGAGTTTCCTCTCTTGCGGCTTGCACGACAAAATTAATGTTTTTGATAGCGGGGTTTTTCTTTTCCCAAATTTTGTGAATACGATCACTGTAGTGAGTAATAACCCAGTTCCGCATAAAGCGTGTCGGAACACAAATATTCATAACGCCGTCAGAGAAAGAACCGATGCTCAAAGGCTTCAACCAGCTCTCAAAAGCGGTGTCGCCGACCTCATTTTTTAACTGGCTGCAAATCTGCCCCCATTGATCTTGAACAGAACTGTCGTTTACCATTGCTTCTTCAGCCATTTTCGCTCCCCAATTAAATCAAAAATTAGACCCCGTGTTAACATAATATGTTATGCCTTAGAAGCTTGCCCCAACGTGCACACACACCATTTGGCTGCAAGCAAGCCAACATAATATGCTATGTACATTTCAAGTCGGATTTAACAAAAGCCAAATTTACCCCAACTTAAATAAGATAATCCCCATATCTCTGTTTTCAAGTGTACGTAACATATTTTTTGTTAACAGATTCGCTTTTTTTATTATTTGTCAGAGGGATCTTAACCTTACTGGTCGGACGGTATTTTGTGATAAAAGTTCTTATCTCTTACGATAAAGGTTTTATCGATATCCGTGATAAAAGTTCTTATCTGATTTCTTAACAAACTCTTAAAAAGTTACTAGGATGTTAACGACATTGTTTCCAAATTACAACACAAAAACAGCAGAACATTTGCCGAACATTGCAATTAATTTTCTTGACATAGATTCTTTGCAGAGTCGCTGTAAACATAGCTTTTTCAGCACAAAAAAGCGCAAACCCTACACCTTCGTTTGCATTAAACGAAGCAGGTTTGCGCTGGTAATTTTTATGCCAAAAGTAAAGCTTAGAGAGCCTTAACTTTTTTAGACAAACGAGATGTCGTGCGAGCAGCGGTATTCATTTTGTAAACACCTTTGCGAACAGCACGCATCAACTCAGATTCTGCAACTCTAACAGCAGCAGCGGCTTGCTCTTTGTCCCCACTCAAGATAGCGGCTTCAGCCTTTTTAACAAAAGTGCGAACGCGACTTCTGCGAGCACCGTTGATGATGCTTCTTTTGTTGTTGCGAATAATTCTTGTTTTTGCCGATTTATGATTGGCCATTTTTCTTCTTCCATTATATCAAAAAGGTTACGAACAAATTTTTAAATGTAATGCTTTATAAACTCTAAGTGTCTTACAAGTCAACAATAATTTTCACATCAAAGGCGGATTCTCTAAATTTTTTGTGCCAATTGACTAATCATTTGCCGAAATTCTTCAGTGTTGATGGAAAGTCGGCAGCTTTTTGCCTCCAATTCGATTCCGTTTTGCAGGTTCATGTTTTCAACTTGGCAGATGGTTTCTTTGGCCTGCATAACTGCTTGGTAAGGTAGAGAGGCGATTCTTTCTGCCACTTTGAGTGCCTCGGCAGACAAATCAGACAGAGAAACAATGCGGCTGATGAGTCCGGCAAGAGAGGCCTCCTCGGCAGAAATGGCTTTTCCGGTCAGAATAGCTTCCATGGTTTTCGCCTTACCGATTCTTTTGACCAGTTTAGAGCAGCTGCCAAAAGCGGGCACCATTCCGATACTCACTTCCGGGTATCCGAATTGGGCGGAGTCTGATGCCAAAATAACATCACAAGCCAAAGCAATATCACAGCCAATTCCCAAGGCGTAGCCAGACACAGCGGCAATAAGGGGCTTGGAGCAATTGGCGATTTTTGCAAATTCATCTTGCCAGGCTTTTAGAGCCAAACTTTGCTGAGAAATCTCTTGGCTGAGTTCCGGAATATCGATTCCCGCCGCAAAGAAATTAGCCTCTCCTTTCAAGATAATTGCTCTGATATTGTCATCATATTCCCAAGTTTGAATTTGATAAGAGGTGTCGTTCAGCATTTCCAAATTTACGGCATTTGAAACATCCGGACGGTTGAATGTGATAATGCCGACACTTCCTTCCACTTCTGTGATGATGGTATTGGTCTGTTCCATGGATTATCTTCCCTACATTTTGCTTTTAACGGTAATGCGAACTTTAAGAGGCTGGGTGGATTCTTGAGAAATTTCGATAACTTCTCCTTCGCGCTCAAACACCAGAGTGGATTCTCTTTTGCCCTGATAAATCCAACCCATTTGCGGCAGAGTTGATTTATAAAATTCCTGCACTTTTTTGAAAGAGAGAGTGTCACTTTCCAAAATAGCCTCAACCAAACGGCTTTCTTCGTTGCCGAAAGATATGGCATCATTGGGCAATTGGGTCAGGCCCTCCATTACCGGCACATCTTCAAGCCCTTCAATAAAGGCGGCGTGCGCCTGCAAACTGAACAGAAAACCACATAAAAACAAAATCACATATCTCATCTTCTTTACACCCTATTTTTGTTTAGTCTGGCAATAAAAGGTTGATCGTCCGTCGATGATAATCTTTTTGACGCCGCCGGTTTTGCTAATATCACAAGAGCACCCCGGACAGCGTTGCCCTGTTTTGTTGTAAACGCAATGTTGGTTTTGAAAATATCCCAAACTGCCGTCTGGCTTTTCATAGTCTTTGAGGGTAGAGCCTCCGGCGGCAATGGCTTTTTCCAAAACGCAATGCGTTGCCTTAATAATTTTTGCACACTCGGCCTTAGATATCATATCAGCGGTTCTCAGAGGAGAAATCTTGGCCTCAAACAAAATTTCCGAGGCATAGATGTTTCCGATTCCCACTACCAAAGATTGGTCAAGCAAAGCGGCCTTAACAGGAACTTTCTTCTTTTGCAGTTTGTCAAAAAGAAACCTAGGTGTCAATGCCTTATCAAAAGGCTCAAGCCCGAGTTTTACAAAAAACGGAAGTTTGTTTAGATTCTCTGTTGGTGTCACAGTGAACAAACCAAATCTCCTGGGATCGTTATAGACCAAAAAGCCGTTTTCGGTGCTAAAAATGATATGGTCATGTTTGCCTAATGGATTCGGGAGATCGTGAGTAATTAATACCTTGCCGCTCATGCCCATATGCCAAACAAGGGTATATCGATTCTCTAGATGGATAAGGATGTATTTTGCCCGCCTGCCATAACCGATGATTTTAGTGCCGCGGCAGATACCGGGCATATTCTCCGGCACTTTGATTCGCAAATTCGGCTGCCTTATGTCTAGGTCTAAGATTCGGCAATTGCCAATGGCTTTTTCGATTCCGTTTTTAATCGTTTCCACTTCCGGTAGTTCTGGCATTTTATCCTCGGTAAAAAGATTTACTGATATTATAAATAAAAATTAAGACATTACAAATTATAAAAACGAGTTTATCAAGGGCCGGCACATATTTTTAACATTGCCCTTGAAGGCAAAAGAGGCTATACTGCAAAGAATGTCTAAATGATATTGGAATAAAAATGATAAAAAGGCGCAAAAGACAAAGCAAATATTTCGCTCCGCAGAACGAGCATCAGGCTCACGGCTGCGATCATCCCGGCTGCAAAGAGGCGGGAGAATACCGTGCGCCCAAAGACCGCAGCTTAAAGAGTTACTACTGGTTTTGCCTAAAACACGTGCAGGAATATAATGCCAAATGGAACTACTATGAGGGGCTAGACCCGGAGGAAGAAGAAAAACAAAATGCGCGCCGCCGTCGATTCCGTTTTGGCTCAAAAGTAAAATATAATTTTGGTTTTGACATCAATGGCAATTTTGAGTTTTTTGATGACTACAGCCCGGATTATTCCATCATCAACGAGGCCAGGTTCAGTAAAGATGAAAGAACCTGCCTGGAGATAATGGAGTTAAGCATAGAAGACTTGAGTGTCGAAAGCTTAAAAAAACAGTATAAGAAGATGGTCAAAAAATATCACCCAGATGTTAACCCCGGCAACACGGAAGCCGAGGAAAAATTTAAGATTCTCTCAACGGCATATAAGAGTTTGCTTACCAAACTCGGCGCCTGATTCATGTGGAAAAGTGGCGTGTTATTCTAGCAAGAAAAACGCAAAAAAGATACAATAAGAACTGATATATCAAAATAAGGACTATTAGGGAAATATGGACAAGATAAGTTTAACTGCAAGTATGCGGTCAAATTTGTTGAGCCTGCAAAACACCAGCGGGCAGGTTGATGCTACCCAAAACAAGCTCTCTACTGGCAAGAAAGTAAATTCTGCCATAGATAACCCAAGTTCTTACTATACAGCTCTTTCATTAAATAACCGTGCAGATGACTTGAATGCTCTGTTAGACAGCATGG
>CALXVX010000013.1 GCA_944392215.1 uncultured Alphaproteobacteria bacterium
ATGAGCCAAATCTTTCCGCTGTTTAGTCCCATGCCCAGATGCCGTGTTGATTCCAAGTTCACAAACAAGGAAGATATGTTGAATGCTTTTGAATTGCCCGAGTTTTCTGAAGCTGTTAAACAAGCCGAAAAAGAAATTGACGGCAAAGGCAAAATTCTCATCCGCAAATCAGGCACGGAGCCAAAAATTCAGGTCTGGGTTTGGAGTGATGATGTGGCTTTGGCAACCGCTTTGAGCCAAAAAATCTCTAAAGTGTTTGAGAATACCAAAGGTTTTGAGACCTATAAAAATGTATAGGTGTCTTTTTTAAGTTTTTGTTTACATTTTAAGCGTAGACTAAAGGGGTAGTTTTCCTAAAAAGGGAGAAAATAAATGCAAAAAACAATAAATCCTTCTTATTTTGAGTGGTCTCGTGATGCCAAACCGAAAATCAAAAGCCGCGGTATTGCCTCAATTGTTGCTATGCAGCTGAATTCTCAGGCTTCTAATGTCATTAAGGGGGGGGCTCGTTGTATTTGGCCGTCCGGTTTTGAGAATGTCGATTCTCGCTACCTCTCTCGTCGCGTTTGGAGTCGCTAGTTTCCCATGATTAAGGGGATTATCTCTCTTTTTACTACAGGGGCTGTTTTTAACCCAATGGTTTTGCTTGGCATTATTTGCGGCATTGTTTCAATTATGCGCATGGATGCCGATGCGATCAAAGCTTTAGCGACCAACTATCACTTCTATCTGCTGATAGCTTTTGTTTCTTTTGTATATACCTTTATCTTCAAAAAGGAATACAAAGAAGGCGGTATGGAACTAGATTATACCGCCATGATGTTTACCGCTATTTGGGGAATTGTTAAGTTTGTCTTGGCTTATTTCCTATCAATGTCTTTTGTCTTTATGATAAGCTTTTGAGCTTAAAGCGTGACATCTACGTTTTGTCCGACGTTTGATGGTGATACCGCACGATTGTCATCACCCAATAGAACTTCTATGGTCTTCTGCTGCATTTCAACACTGTTTTTTATCAGGCTTAGTTGCATTTGTTGAATGGCCAGCGTATACGAACTTATCGCTCCAAGTTCAGACATCTTTCTTCTCCTTTTTTAGTTATCTAGATTATAGCACAAAATTTGTTAATAGTAACTTAAAAACAGCATCGGAAAAACTTGTTTTTTTGTAATTCGTGATTATCTAGCCTGAAAACAGGGAGGTATCTTAATATGTCTGAAGCTTTGAAAAATTTTACTTTGTTACTATGGGCGATGTGTGCCATTCATACCAATGCTTATGCCGGGGAAAAGCAAGGAGTTGCGGAAGAAAATGATTTGCAAACTTTAGCTGAGGCGCCAACTGTTGTTTATGGCTCGGCACAGACTGCATCAGGCGGGGAAGATACCTTTGTGGTGGAACAGCCCGATAATGCGCCTAATCCGCTGGGAGATCCTTTACCAGAGCCACAAACGCCGCGAAAGGATTATACTTTAGAGCAAAATCGGCCATCACAACAGGCTGCCGCAGAAAATTCTGTGGTGGCTCCGGCGCTGGGAAATGGACCACAAGGTGTGCCGGTGGTGGGGCCTGATTCTGCCCAAGAGCTTGGAAACCAATTTCAAAACACACTAACGGAGGCTAACGGAATGGTCTATGATGTGCAGGCTTTTCCGGAGGCAGATATGCCGGTTATCTCAAATCCTTCTGATCCAGAGACAATCTATTCTCCCAATGTGAATCCTTAGTCACATTGTTCTTGTTTATAGTCAAGACTTTGACACTGCCACTTGTCTTCAATTCGGTTGGCTGGCTCAATAGTTAGGCTTTGTTTTGCCATATCTGAGCTGGAACCTAGGTGGATGTAGTATTTATCATCACACTCGGTGCCATTGTTTTCTGCTATGGGGTAGATTGTTTCTCCATAAGAGTTGAAGATCTTTGCGTATTTAAACATGTGGATGGAGCTCAGCGTATTGGGTAGCGTCTTGTTATCACTGGTGGAAATCAGTTTTATACTGGGTGTATCCAATGAGGCCCATTGCTTGAGGTAGATTGAAGACGTGTCGGCAAGGATGCCTTTTTCAATCTTGGCTTTGGTATTACAACCCAAAGCAATGCTTTCGGAATTTTGTTCATTATTTAATTCGTCTTTGAATTCAAGAATTCCTTTGATAAATATTTCTGAGTAACTTTTAGCTCTGAGAGCTCCTTTGAGGTCTCCTTTTAGTCCCAACGCTGTATCATTTTCCATTAAAATATTGCCCTTGACGTTGCCGGAAGATAGCATCTTTGCGCCCTGGTTAATGTGGAAGTTAGAGCACAGGGTCGGGATGTCATTGAAACTGACAATTCCAGATACTTCTACATTGTTCGCAATAAGGGGGCAATCAGGTAAGGTTCCTGATGCCGTGATTCGAACATCTTTTAGCTTTCCGTTAGCATATAAGGATAATGGTTCCTCAAAAATCAAGTTAAAGTTTACGTTCTCTATCGCTTTATCAAATAAGTGGGCATACGCGGCCATGCTTTTTTCATTGATGTGGAGAGTAATCGTTGGACGCGTTTGTTGTTGGCAAGAAGGCTCTTGCATTCCAACCAGAGATTTTAGCTCTGTTTTTGTTAGATCGAAAACCGGATCCACGGCATCTTTCATAACAATATCTGCTTGAGGATTATCCGCCAAAGCTTGTTTGTAACAGTTGATGGTGCAAGATCTGAAGTTTTCATTTTCAGGGCAAAGCGAGCTGTCGTATGTTGCTGGGCAACTAGTTTCCGTGAAGCCTTTTTCTTGGCAAACCATACCTGAAGTTTTACAAGCACTGTAGAGCATGTTTTCTCCCTGTAGGCAAGATGGCGTTTGCGGGCTCATGGGACCAAATTCACATTGTAGGAAGCCATCACATGAGGCAGGGACCACATTCGTCTTAACAACCCCTTCACAGGTCGTGCAGGTTGTTCCATGAGCAACATAGCCGGCAGGGATGGCATCCAAGGCGTACGCATAATCGGGGCAGCTGTCGCAACAAATACCATAATCGGGTGAAAAAGGACACTTTTTATCAGTTAGTTGACATTTTGTTTTATGCGTAAAACCAGCCTCGGTACAGGCTTTTTCAATGTTTTCCTGGCAGATACGATAAAGAGGAAATCTATTGGCACACATCTTGAATGGGTAAAACGGAGCCTTACAATCTGTTTCTGCAAAGGTGTAATTATTGTTGCGGCACCATTGCTCTTGGGAGCAGCTTTTGTAGTAACTATCATGGTGAGGGCATTTATCTGTCGGTGCCGTTTGGTTGGAGCAATTAGCATAGGTGATTTTGTAGCCTTCATCTAAGCATTTTTGCTCGGCTCTGGTGAGCTCATGATTTTGGTAAGTGTTGGCGGCATATTCAGGTACCACTGCGGCATGGGCACTAAAGGCCAAACCAACAAAAGAGACTAAAGCTAAGATTTTTGTAAGCTTAATCATTTTTCTGCCCTCAAATAAATGGTTTTATGGCTTATTTTAGGCTCTTACCATTAATTTTGAGTTAAAATAATTTAGACTTTTTTGACAAAATTTATTTTTTGACTAGATTTAAATCAAATTTTGTGGTATGTTACCGATGTTATCGGATAAAACTACCAAATAATCTAAGAAAAAAATAGGAAGATAAGATGAATAAAAAAATCTCAGTATTAAATCCGTTTTGTTCAGGTGAGTATGTTGTTTATCCCGCTCATGGCGTGGGTAAAGTTGCCGACATCACCAAGCAAAATGTGGCTGGCTCAGAGTTGGAATTGATTGTGGTTAATTTTGCCAAAGACAAAATGACCCTGCGTATTCCTATGGCTAAAGCTGAGACAACCGGTTTGCGCAAAATCTCAAGCGCAGACACAATTAATGAGGCCTTAACTACCTTAAAAGGCAAGGCTAAGGTTAAGAAAGTTATGTGGTCTCGTCGTGCTCAGGAATATGAGAATAAAATCAATTCCGGAAACCCGGTGGCTATTGCCGAGGTTGTGCGCGATCTTCATAGAAATGAAAATTTGGCGGAGCAGTCTTACAGCGAGCGCCAAATTTATGAGCAGGCATTGGACCGTTTGGCAAATGAATATGCCGTGTTTGAAAATATTACACCGGCAGATGCAACTCAAAAATTATTGTCAATGCTGGCGAAGTAATTTTGTTTAAGCCAAACTTAAAATTAAAACCCCGCTTGCTTAAAAGAGAGGGGTTTTAATTTTAATCCACTAGTTGGATGTGGATTTTTTTGCGATAGTATCTGATGAGGCTGAGATATTTTTTAAGAGAAAGTTTACCGCCGCACTCAATTATACCAATCCAATCAACGGGAAATTTTAGTTGCTTCGCCACAAAGCTGATTGTTTGCCTTTTATTTAGCCTGACTTGCCTTAATTGCGGGCCGATTTCTTGCCGCCAGGTTTCTTGAATGGTTCTATAGTTCATCGTTTCAACTCCTAAAATTCTTGAAAAAAGAAACCGCCTTTTTTAAGAAAAGGCGGGGAGTTCGAAACTGTAACACAACAGTCCGGGTTATTCGACATACAAGTACGCTTATATCCCCGGCTCCCCAAAAGAGGAGTGGTTTTTGTGTTAAGGAGTTTCGATACTCCGCAGGCGCAACTCGCCCCTGCGAAAACGATATTAGAGCATAAAGATTAATTTGCAATTAATTTGTTTGGCTAAGGCACTGCCGACCAGCACCCCGACCAACGGGAGTGGTGCGGATTACAGCTAAGTAACGCCACTACCGGCTTCGGTAGCTCCAGGCCGTCGCCTGGTTGGGGATAACGTTAGACTCTCCTTGCGAATCAAATTTCTTTTCTTTAAAGGTTAATTATAAGTTAATTTTTTCAGAGGCAAAGATGCTTGAGGAACAAGAGTTTTGTGTTAGCCAAACAGACGGAATAGTCGTTTCCGCTTGTCCGGTTTTGGTCGATGAAAAGCCTGCCAGACACTTCTTGTGGGGATATTATCTCTGTATTGAAAATAATACCGATGATAAAATCCAACTCTTGGGCAAAGACTGGAGTATCACCGATGATGAGGGGAATCGGTACAATGATTCCAGTGCCGGTTTTAAGGGTGAATTGCCAGAACTTGAGCCGGGAGAGTATTTTGAGTTTACCTCTGAGGCACCGCTCAACTCTCCTAATGCCGTGTTTTATGGTTGCTGCAAAGTGCTTGCTCACGGGCAGACAAAAAATATCCGGATACCGACGTTTTCTTTGTCAGTACCCGGAGGAAAAACTTCTCACGCCATTAACTAGTAGTAAGTCGGTGTGAGCGGCTTGTTTATCACATACATATTCAGATATTGATATATATTGGCTGTCATCTTGGTGTTGAACTCGTCAAAGAGTTTGGTCACCATGCCGTTCCAGTATTGCTCTTTTTCAGCAATGTCGGTATTGGCCGGAATGGCCAGCTCGCGCCAAGCATCTACGTTGGTGGAGGCCTGTGACATATTCTCAGGATCCGTAATCTTAATTGTCATGACCAAGGTGGCACGATAGCGTACTCTGTCGGAGTTGAAAATTTTGTTCTCACTCGGTTCCAAGGTCTCGGTTACGCTTGCGTCTTTTATGATAACCTCAGCAATGCGCTTGGTGGAGAAATCTGCCGCTTTTAGGCGGTCTTGCGCCCAGAGTTTGGCAGTCTTTTCAATGGAAACCGGGAAAAGGTGCTCCACATGCGGACGAGTGAAAGAGGGTGTAAACTCAGAAATCACCTTAATCTGGCTGACTTTTAGCTGAATAGGCTCTGATGAAGTGTAGCGCGGCTCGCTGTAGGTGGCGATTTTTTCGTCTTCGGAATCCGGGAACCAGGCCGCACAGCCGCTGAGCAATACAGATAAGGTTAAAACCGGTAAAATTTTTCTTAAACTAATCATGGCAATATTTCCAGTGTTTGCAAACATAAAAGAAGTTCTTTCTTTTGGAGAACTTCTTTTACATTAATCAATATTCATTAAAAACTGGTTAAACTACTGTTTGCGCAGTTCACCCGGCTCAAACACATATTGCTCCGAGCAGAAGTTGCAGGTGGCCGTGACCTTGTTGTTCTCTATCATGGCGTCTATATCTTCTTTTGAAAAAGTTTGCAATGTGTGCAACAGTTTTTCTCGGGAGCAACGGCACCCAAACTCATAGTCTTTGCTGTTGGCGATGTGCAATTTATTGTCGTGAAAGAGGCGGGTCAGAATATTTTCTGCGCTCAATGTGGCATCAAAGACTTCATCCTCGCTCAGAGATTGCAGGAAAATTTTGGCCTCGTTCCAGGTTTCGGCCTCTTCCTCGGGAGAGAGCAGGGAGCCTTTGGAGGGCATCTTTTGCAGCATAATGCCTGCTGACAGCCAAGAAGCGGACTCGCCTTCGGGGGCTTTCAAAAACAATTTCAAGTCTGTGTCAATTTGTTCGGATTGCTTGAAATACCTCAAGGCACATTCTGAAAGATTTTTTCCTTGCAAATCAACTACGCCTTGGTAAAGCTCCGTGTTGGGGCCTTGATCAACGGTAAAAGCCAGATAACCGCCGCCAAGCAGGTGTGGCGCGCTCTCTATCTCGCCGCTCGTCTTGCGCAGCTTTTGGCTTTCTTCCAAGTGTTGTTTATCATAACGGGCGCAGGCTCTTATCTTGCCCTCTGAGGTGATATCCACCACCACCAAATTTATCACACCGTTGCTTTGAATCTGCAACGTAAATAATCCCTCGTATTTTAACTGGCTGGCCAGCAGGGCTCCAAGTGCGGTGCTCTCGGCAACAACGGCGGCTATCGGTTTTTCGTAGTTGTGTTTGCTGATTATGGTATTTACAACCTTGTTGAGACGAATGAAACGGCCTTGATAAACGCCGTTTTCAATAAAAAATGAGGTGCAGTTATCAAACGGTATTGATTTTGAACTTGTCATTATATATTTTCCTTATATCTAATATCTGTTCAAAAGGTATAAACCTGTTAGGGAGATTTTTCAAGTGGCGGATGTTCTTGATTTAGAGAAAAAAGATAAACCAATGCGCAAAATGACTAAGGTGCGGATTAAAAATATAGGACTCTATTATTTGAAACGTTTTGAATCCTCTGTGGCGAATCTTCGCTCAGTTTTGCGCCGCAGAGTGAATGACTACGCTTTCCATACTCCGGAATTTGTTAAGCAGGAAGGTTATGATTGGATTGAGGAAGTGCTGTCTGACTTTCAGCGGGTGGGGTACCTTAATGATGCCAGATATAGCGAGCTCAAGATTAAAGACTATATGGCGGCAGGGAAATCTCCGCGCTATATCCACGGCAAACTGCACGAAAAAGGAATCGATGAAAACCTTATTGAAAAATTGATTGCCGAGCAAGATTTTGATCCGTTCGAATCTGCACTTAAACTTGCACGCAAAAGACGTATCGGGCCGTTTAGCGCCAGTGAGGAAATCAGAAAAGAGCGGCGTTCCAAGGATTTGGCTATTTTGGTGCGCGCCGGATTTGATTATGATGTTGCGGTGAAAGTGCTTGAAAGCCAAGTTTAAGCTCTCGTTAGTACCAGACTTTGCTTAAATACAATCCACAAGCCGGAGCTGTTGGGCCGGCGGCTTTGCGGTCTTTGGCTTCTAAAATTTTTTTAACGTCTTGCGGAGCCAAATGTCCGTCGCCAACCAACTTTAGGGTTCCGACCATGTTGCGCACTTGATGGTGCAGAAATGATTTGGCCTCAACCTCAAAAATTATCTCTTCTCCTCTTTGGAAGATATCCAACTTATCAAGAGTCTTTATGGGGGATTTTGCTTGGCAGGCCGCTGCTCGAAAAGAGCTGAAGTCATGATGTCCGAGTAGGTATTTTGCTCCTTCCTTCATCTTGCCTATATCTAAATCCACCGGAACCCACCAAACACGGTCTTTCTCTAAAACAGCCGGCGAGCGTCGGTTTAGAATCCGATAAACATAGCCTCGTCCTTTGGCGGAAAAACGTGCGTTGAAATTCTCATCTACCTCCTCAACATCTAAGACAACAACGGGGGCTTCTTGTTCTCTTAGGTGAAAATTGAGGGCATCTCTTAACTTCCAGTCGGCAATTTCTCGTTCCAAGTCAAAATGTGCTACTTGCGCCAGGGCATGCACGCCGGCGTCTGTTCTGCCTGCTCCCTGAACGGGAATTTCTTTGCCGTCAGATGACAAATAAGACAAAGCCTTTTCTAAGTACTCCTGAACACTGGGGCCGTCCAGTTGCCGTTGCCAGCCTAAGATATTGGTCCCGTCATATTCTATGGTGATTTTGTAGCGCACTTAAAGCCTCTTTCTTGGTAAACATATCCCCGGGAGACCCGGGGATATGTCATGTGTGTTTGGGGTTAGGTTTTATTCAGCAGCAATCTTAAGCAGCTTGTTGTCTTGGGCGAAAAAACCGAGTTTTTCCTCAATGCTCCAAATAACTTTTAAGGCCTCAAGTGCAGCCTCGCCGCTGATGCGCGGGGTCTCAGAACCGCGGACGCAGTTCAAAAAGTGGTTGAGCTCTGCCTGCAAAGGTTGGTTGGTGGGAATAAACAACTGCTCAACACTGCCTTTCAAGCCGTAGTGCATCCAATCTGGAATCTCATCTTGTTTAACGTAGGGCATGCGGCCTTGAGTATGAACATTGATGCTCTGATTGATGAAGTCCATATCAATATAGTTGGTATCGGTGGTGACGGCCAAAGTGCGGACGCGAGCCTGAGTGATGCGGCTGGCGGTGATATCTGCAGTGGCACCGTTTTCAAATTCCAACAAAGCCGTGATATAGTCTTTGCCTTGCGGGCTTGATTTGGTCTTAACGGCACTGGCTTGAATATTGATAACCGGTGATTTTACCAAAGATTGGATAACCTCAACATCGTGAATCATCAAATCCATGGCAACGTCAACATCGGTAATACGGCCGCTGGCGGCAGACATACGATGTGCGCTTAAAGAGCAAATTTTTGAAGTATCTGACAAGATTCTGTGCATTTGCTCAACAGCGGGATTGAATTGCTCAATGTGGCCAACCAACAAAGTGACGTTGTTTTTCTTGGCGGCATCAATCAATCTTTTGCACTGTGCTTCCGTGGTGGCCAAGGGTTTCTCCATCAGGCAGTGGATACCTTTGTTTAAGAAAAATTCACCAACCTCGGCATGGGTAACGGAGGTGGTAACAACGCTTACGGCATCAACCTCAGCGGCAACTTCTTCCATAGATGAAAAGGCTTTAATTCCAAATGTTTCGGCAGCGGCTTTGCAGGCGTCTGGAAAAATATCATAGACACCAACCAAGTCAACCCCGTTCAAAGCCTTGTAGGTCTTGAGGTGGTTTTTGCCCATCATGCCGGCCCCGATAACTGCAACTTTAATGTTTGACATAAAATTTTACCCCTAAAAAAGTTCACACATTTTTATTTTGGTTTACATATACCAATATTTTTGGTAAAAAGCTTTTAAATTCTTGTTACAGTTTGTTACATTTGGGAATGTTGCCGATGTCAAAAGCCCGTATCTTGCAGTTTTCAATGCTTTCAGCCGTTTTGTTGCTTGCCGCGTGCAGCTTTAGTGATGGTAGAACAGATGCTAAAATTGAGGCAGAGGAACTGGTCTTTGCCACGAATCCTGAACCGGCCAAGGGGAAACAAGATGTTTATGCCTCCATGGCAAGAGCGGCCAAGTATAACGTGGACGTGGCCAGCCACAATCTTAATAAGAAAATTTACGGTATCAATCCCAATCTTAAGCCGCAAGAGATTATTGATGGTGTCATCAATGCCAATATAAATGATGAAAATTTGCTCTATCGGGCCTCAAGAGTGTTGGAGTTTGCCGTTATTTATGCCACGGCAAACTTGAGTGATTCAAGAGCATATGTTGATAATTATTTTTATGAAAGCTCCGCAAAGCATTTGGCTCTGGCGGCCATCCGTTCACACCAAGATGCTTGGTTTGCAACCAGAAAGAGCCGTGAGCTTGATAGACTTGCCAGGCAGGAAAATAAAATTGTCGAAAATCTCAATGATAAGGACAAACGTAATGGTGGCTTGACTAGTGCCGAGTATGATTATCGCAAAAATCAAGAGGTGTTGCTCTTGAAAATGGCAGAGCTGCGCAAAAATATGTCTTTTACTTTGGTAGAGTATGGAGAGCTTACTAAAATTGAGCCGCAGAAAGTGGAGCTTGAGGGTAGAAGTTTCTACGAGCTCGAGGATTTTGACAAAGATTACACCATCGAAATCTTTCAGGAGGCAGCCGTGCGCAATCGCAAAGAGTTTGCGTTGGCCAAAGAAAAAGTCAAGTCTTATGGATTTTCTGAGGTGCGCCATGACATCCTTGAAAAATATCCGCTCGTTTCCCGCTTGGATATTAATGGTTTGAAGGTGGAAAACCAGGTCTATGAACAAGAGCTTTATAATAAGGCCATAAAAATTGCCAATAATCTTTTGACGGTTTTGGGAGAGTATCGGGCTGCATCTGATAAATCTTCTCAGAAGGAAACTTTGCAGCGGAAGGCTTTTGACGAATTCGGTGCCGCTATCTTAACACAGGTCGAGGTGAGCTATCAATTAGTGCAGTTGGCTAATGCCGACTATGAGGTGGCCGAGCGCACCCAGAATGATTTGAAAAAAGAAATCAAGCGATTGCAAAAAATTCGTCGCCCCTCAAATGAAGATAAGTTAGCTTTGCTGAACGCTAAGATTACAATGCTGGAATTGGAGCAAAAGAAAGCGCAAATTAGGGCGGAAAGAGCAGTTGCATTGCGTAGCTTGTATTTTAATGCGGGGCTGTCGCCACTTGATAAAAATTTGCTTAAAGCACCGATAAAAGATATTTCGCAAAGCCTTAAACAAGCTTTTAACCAAGATTTGGTGGAAATGTTGTCTGCCACCAAGGCACAAATTAAGGTACTGCCTGTGATTAATGAAGAAAAAGGGTGGGCTCAAGGTGAAAATTGGTTGGAAGAGGTTGTTAATTATCCTACAAGCAGTGCGCCAAAGCGGGGCAAAAAAAATCTTGCGCCGGTAAAACCAGGAAATTACCAAACCATGCAATTGGGCGCGTATGAAGACAAAAACAATGCCAAGGCCGATTGGCAGGAATTGAGCACAAAATTTCCGGAGCTTGGGGCTTATAAACCGCAAATTGTTGCTGCTGAAATTGACGGACGGCAGTGGTTTAGGTTAGTTGTTACCGGAAATTCTGAAAAATTGATGCGTGATTGCTTGGCTGTGCGCGCCGGTGGATACGAGTGTTTGCTGAGGTAGATAAAATATTTGTCAAAGGCGCAATTTTGTTTTATGATGAAAGAAAGCTGAAATTCTAAAGTAGTGAGCAGCCGCCATGGCAAGTGATTATAAAAATTCAAAAATTGCGGAAATCCGCTCTAAGATAGAGGAAAACCAGCGCTCATATGAAAAAATGAGAGGCGAGGATACGGGAAGTTCTTGGCATGCGGTTTCGCAAAGCAGTGATGACACCATTGGGCGGACCAGTTTCCTAAACAGCATAGATTTTGTCGGTAAGAATCTTGAAAATGGTAAGTTTGCCAATGAAAATTTGCAAAATGCCAGTTTTTCCGTTGCCAATCTGACGGGAGTGGATTTTTCAGGGGCAGATTTGCGAGGGGTAGACTTTTCGGGTGCTAATCTTACCGATGCTAATCTTTCAGGCGCGGGTTTGAGCGGGGTCATACTTTCAGGTGCCGTTTTGCATCGGACCAATTTTACCGGCGCTAAACTCAACGGTGTTAAGTTTGCTGAAGCCGACTTGGAAGATGCAATCCTTTTGGATATTGAAATCGATGCAATGGGAATCGAAGAGCTTCAGGAGCTGATTGAATATATTGCCAAATATTATCCTCATAAACTCAATCTCTCTAAGCTTAATCTGACGTTGTTGAATTTGCAAAGAATAGACCTTTCTAAAGTTAATTTGCGCGGCGTGGATTTTACCGGTTGTGATTTTACCGGGGTTAATATCATGGAGCTTGATTTGAGTGAGTGTATTATTACTCCGCAGCAAATTGCTCAGGCCTTGGGGCGGGTGCCCAGTAAAGATGAATTGGCTAAGATTTTGGCACCAAAGAAGAAAAAGCAGAAGGGTTTTGAGGGGATTGACATGAACTCTCTGTTTTTGGGCGATGGTAAGGAATTTGGTGTGTGGGATGTGGTTCATGACAAGGGAATTAGTATTGAGAGTTTGCTTAATGCTGGCAAAAAAGTTTTTCGCCGTGGAGCCGAAAAACCTAGAGTTAAAGATGAAGATGCCCTTAAAAACATTAAATCTGAGCGTGAACTAAAGGTGAAATCCCATAATGAAGAGCTCCGAAAAGTTATTGAGGAGCGTAAACGCAAAGAGCTTGAGGCTAGACAGGCCAAGAAAAATGAGATTCAGCAAGAAATTGTCAAAGAACCGCAACATAAAGAGCCTCAAAAAAGAGAGATTAGTGAACAGATTATTAGTCGAGGCCGGGATGGCCGCTAAAGAATGGTTAAGCATCTGAATATAGAAGAAGAAAAAAGTTTAAGCCGGGCAATTGCCGTGTTGTTGGCCGGTGTCGTGGTGGCGTTTTTTTGTTTTGTTATTCTCTCTGTCTTTTCTTTTACTTTAGTCCATTTTTTTGTTTTCGGGACTGGTCAAAACAGCGTGCATTTGTTTGAGCATAATGCTTTAAGAGTTCTTAGTCAGCCCTCTTATTTTTTTGTTGTGTATGCTGGTTGGTGGAATGTCTTTGTTCAGGGAATTAGGACGTTTCAGTTAAATCCGGCCTTGTGCATTCCCTTGATTGCACCGCTTTTGTCTTTTGGAACCTTGCTTTATGTCTTTGCCCGCAGTTCTTATTCTTTTAGCTTTTGGTATGTTCTTAACCACCACTTTGCCAAGCTTGAAGATGTGGAAAAGATGGGCTTGTTGAAGGGAATCCTTCTGGTTTTGGGGCGGTTTCGCGGGCAAATTTTGGGCCTGTGCAGACCCGCATCGGTTTTGTGTTTGGGGGAGACTGGTTGCGGCAAAACCTCTACAGTGGCAATTCCTTCAATACTACGCTCTGATAATATCAGTGTAATTGCAGTCGATAATACCGGAACTTTGGCTAAATATACCAGCGGGTATAGAGCAACTTTGGGACCAACTTTTTGTTTTAACTGGGATATGGAGGATAATCCTGATAAAGGTGAGATCTATCCGCGCTGGAATCCGTTGGCGGCAGAGAATCTTCCGCCATCGGGGCCGGAACGTGACGGATATATTAGATTTTTGGCTTCTTATATGGTTTCTGAGGAAGGGCATGTAGACAAGGAAAATTATTGGGATTGGCTGGCCTCCGGAGCATTGTCGGCGTTTATTGGTTTTTTGGGAGCAAAGTGCGAGCAGGCAATTGCCAATGATTATTTCTTAAATAAAATTATTGATAACGGACGCTTAACCAAGGAAGACAAAGATGTCTTGGCCAGCTATTATGCCGTTATGCCTAAAGAATATTCGTCGCCGGCCCTTCAAAAAATTGTCAAAAATCAGATATCGGTTGATGACTATTTGCCAATCGGTAGTTGGGAGGGAATTCCGCCTTCTTGGCAGGGAAAAGATTTGTGTTTTGGGATGCTTACCGACTGGTTGCTTAAAAGCTATTTGTCTGCCAAAGACGATAATGGCAGTGATGACTGGCGGCGATGGTTGGAACAATTGTTGGCGGAGGCCGCCTTGTTTAATTATGGCGCAGCCATTGTCAAGGGACTGCAGCAGTTTTTGTATCTTTCCAAACAACAGCGTCAGTTGGTGTTTGCCTATGTGTTGAAACCTTTGAAAGTTTTCCTAAACCAGGGTTTGCGTGAGCGTACTTGCGGAAATGATTTGCTCATGAGGGAATTGAGGGGGGCTAAAAATCCGCAAACAAAAAAATGGGAGCCTATCACCGTATACTCAGCGGCCAATACCAAAACATCAAAATTTGTCGGCAGAATGTTTGTCGAAATGTTGTTGAATTACAGTGTGTTCGGTACTTATGGCAAGGGGGCTTTGCCTATGCTGATGGTGTTTGATGATGCGGGGCAGATGCTTAAAATAAGAGGCCTTGCGGAAGTTATTGCCAAGGGACCTTCAGCTAAGGTTTCTTTCTTGCTTTTGTGCAACAGTTTGAATGCTATGGAAAGAACCTATGGGCGTGACACTTTGGAAAGTATGGTTGCTAACACCAGTTATAAAATCATTATGGCGGATAATAGCTCTAAGATGAGCAGACAGCTTGATAAACTCGCTATCTTTGCATCAAAATCTGTTCAAATACCGCTTGACAAGCGCCGTATCTTCAAATCCAAAACTCATTTTACCGATGCTAACTATTTTCATCGGTTGGCTAAGGAATTGCAGGTTAAAAAATCTTTTAAGGTTGAGACTAGAGGCTATCAGCTCTTGCTCGTAGAGGGCTATTATCATTGGCCGATTTTAACCAGTCATGTTCATTTCCTGCGTGATGAAAAATTTAAAAATAAGGCAATGGTTGAGGCTGCTTATTTTTTGGATCCGCAAATTGCAAATCGACGAAATGTGCAGGATATAAAGACTCCCAAAGTTGAAGAGGTTTTGTATGATGTGGATATGGGAATAGATGATGAAGTGGAACTCAGCCAGTATATGAATGTGGTTTATGCCGAGGCAAAAAGCAAACTTCCTCAGGAGCAAGATTTTGACGAGGTAATGCTTAGTGAAATCTCAGCAAAATGGAGCAAAATCAGTGACAATCCACAAGTCCTTAAAGAAGCCTCAGAGAATAGTTGGTGGATGAATGAGAACTCTT
>CALXVX010000014.1 GCA_944392215.1 uncultured Alphaproteobacteria bacterium
AAACGCACTTTTAGTGCCAGACGCTGCCGAAATCAATTTAAAATGTTGCTGCATAAGCGCAAACAACAGGGAAAATAAAGATGGAAGTAACGAAATTTATAAGTGAATATAATATTCGCAGTTATGAATGTGATCGCAACAATAATCTCCGCATTTTGACCTTAATGAATATTTTTCAGGATATGGCAGATAATCACGCTAAAGAAATGGGGCTGGGAATCGATTATGTCCTCTCAAAAGGATTTGCATGGGTTGGCACAAATTATGTTTTGGATATTGAGCGCTTGCCTAAAATGCATGAACATATCAGAATTGAGACCTGGCCGTCTGAAGAAAAACGTTTGGGCGCCATTAGGGAGTTTGAGGTTTTTGGCGAAACCAACAAAAGCATCATTAGAGCCTCTAGCCAATGGGTGCTGATTGACTTTAAGAAAAAACGCCCTATCGGCCTTAAGGAAAATCTGCCCGAATATGCCGTGTTGCCGCAAAAAGTTTTGGAAACGGATTTTCCCAAGCTTCCGGAAGTGGAGCGTGTGGATGAAGAAGCCAAGTTCAGAGTCCGGTTTGACGATATTGATATGAACAGGCATGTTAACAATGCCGTTTATGTCTTATGGGCCAGCGAATCCGTACCGCCGGAATTTCGGCTTGAGCACGACCCAAAACATATTGAAATTTGTTTCAAAAAAGAAGGACATATGGGCGAGAAAATCAAGGTAAGCACCCAATGTGAGGGGCTGCATACTTTTCATAGCATTCGTACTTATGACAGTGATGATGCCAGAGAACTCGCCAGAGCCTATATTGAATGGGATTAGACTTAGGCTGATAAGTGCTCAAACAATATCTTACAGCCTAACCCTATCAAAATGATGCCTGATGATATTTCCAGCCATTTGGTGGGAAACTTTTTGAATATCCGGCAAAAATTAAACCCTATACAGGAGCAGGCAAAGGTTGTCAGCCCAATTACGGCGGCAGAACTCCAGACCGGTGCCTTTACAAAATAAAGCATGGAGCCGCTGACAAAGGCGTCTATGGATGTGGCCAGACCGATTAAAAACAAAACCTTCAAAGACAAGGTCTTATCCAACTTATTCTGGCATTCACAGCTTTTGAGCGAATCCGTTATCACTTTTAAGCCCAACATCAAAAACACAAAAAAGGCTATCCAGTGATCAACTTGCTCTATTTGATGATAAATCGTGCGGGCGCCAAACCACCCCAAGACCGGCATGATAAATTGCCCTGAACCGGTGGCAAAGGCAATTTTTAGGCCTGAGCGGCCTTTTTGTTTTTTGATAACCAAGCCGTATGAAAAGGCCACCACAAATGCATCTACCGACAAGGCTAACGCCAAAAACCAGATATCTAACCAGCTCACGATGTTTCTCTCCTGTTGTTTTTTTTATTTTTTGCCGCTATTATGCCCTTAAATTAAAGGAGCTTGATTTATGCCAGATTATACCGAAGATTATTTATTAGACAAGAAAATTAAAATTTTTCAGCCCAATGACGGATACCGTGCTGCGATTGATGCTGTTTTGCTCTCCGCGGCGGTTGAAAAACTGCATCCTGGCGATAACATCTTGGACATGGGGTCCGGAACCGGGGCTGTCAGCCTTTGTCTGGCGCAAAGATTTTTTGAAATCGCCCCGCAAATTATCGGGGTTGAGCTTCAGCCCGTGCTGGCAGAACTCTCCAACATGAGTGCCGAAGCCAATAATTTTTCTTTTCTCAAATATATCAACGCTAGCATTTTTGATTGCGGCCTGCCTTTTTGCTCTTTTGCTCACGTGGTGACAAACCCTCCTTATTTTGAGCAAAATATGCCGACCTCTCCCAAGGCAGGCAAAGCTACCGCCCACAATTTTAGCCAAACCTCTCTTGCCCAATGGATTAATCTTTGTATTAAGATGATTAAGCCTCAGGGATATTTCTATATGGTCAACCGCGCTCAAGCATTGGATGAAATCTTAAACGCTATCGGCACAAAACTTGGCGATATCAAAATCTTTCCTATCTACTCAAAAGCCGAGCAAGACGCTAAACGTGTCATTATCCGCGCCAAAAAAGACAGCAAAGCACCTCTATCCATTGCTGCGCCAATAATTATTCATCAGGCTGACGGGAGCTACTCCCAACGGGCAGAAGCAATCCTAAGAGGCGGAAAAAGTTTGTAAATTTGTGTTGACAGAAACTATTTATGCCTTTATAAGCTTTCTTACCCGAGAACCTTAATCTGGTTTGAGATTAATGGTTTTAAATAACAATAATTAACCGGAGAATTAAAATGAAACGTACCTATCAACCCAGTAAGCTGGTTAGAACTCGTCGTCACGGCTTCCGCACCCGTATGGCTACCGCCGGCGGACGCAAGGTTTTAGCTGCCCGCAGAGCCAGAGGCCGTAGAAAACTTTCGGCCTAAGCGATGAAAGTTCTTATCTTAAAAAAAAGAAAAGATTTTGTCAGAGCCGCCAAGGGATATAAATCGGTGATGCCGACTTTGATCCTTCAGGCGGCTCAAAGTTTGTCCATGCGCAACAAAGAGGTGTTGCAAGATGGGTGTTATCTCGGCTTTACCGCTACCAAAAAACTCGGCAAGGCTCATCTTCGCAACCGCACCAAACGACGCTTGCGGGCTGCGGCGCGCCTGTGTTTCCCCGAACTGGCAAAAGCCGGTTTGGATTATGTCTTAATCGGGCGCTATAATACCGCCGATGCTAAATTTGAACGCTTGGTTTCTGACATGAAACGCGCCATTAGCACCATTAATTCTCAGATTGAAGCAGAGGAAACTGCCCACCATGAAATATCTGATGATTGCGCTGATTAAATTTTATCAAAACTGTATATCTCCCTTGCTGCCAAACGTTTGCCGCTACAAGCCGACTTGTTCTGAATATTTTATTCAGGCTTTGCAAATTCACGGCGTCTGGAAAGGTTCTATTTTGGGGATTAAACGAATCCTTCGTTGCCATCCGTGGGGTGGCTCAGGCTACGACCCAGTGCCGCCGAAACAAAAGCGTGAAAACTAATTTATCTGCTTGCTTTGGCTGAAAAAATATACTACATATAACCAGTGTTTTATTTTGAATTTTAGGAGTTTTGGGTTTATGAGAGAAGAAACAAAGGGGTTGTACGCCGCCATTATCTTGTCACTTATCATTATCTTTGTTACTAATTGGTTGTTTCCCTCCCAAAAACAGCCCATAGCCGAAGATACGCCGGAAGTTGCTGTTGAGGAAGAAGTTGTGAAAACTTCAGCTGATGGGCCTAAACTTGATGAGGCTCTCACCACTGCCGAGGCGGCCGCTCTTGATAAACGTGTGCAAATTTCAAACTCCGCTCTTAAAGGTTCTATCCGCCTCAAAGGTGCTCGTCTTGATGAACTTTACCTTACAAAATATAAACAGACTCTTGATCCCCAAAGTCCTGATGTTGAACTCTTGGCTCCCGCTCAAACCAATGCACCTTATTATGCCGAGTTTGGCTGGATTGGAACAGACAGCTACCTTAAACTTCCTCAGGCTGATACCGTCTGGACCCTCAAGGGCAAACAGCTTACTCCTGAAACACCTATTGTCTTGGAGTGGAACAACGGGCAAGGCCTCAAATTTGTTCGCAAAATCTCGGTTGATGATAATTATATGTTTAATATTGAGCAAATGGTTGAAAACAACAGTGGCAAAGATGTCACCCTTTATCCTTATGGGCTTATCAGCCGCAGTGAGCCTACGTCCGAAAACTCCACAAAAGTTGTGCATGAAGGTGTGGCCGGTGTACTTGATTCCACCCTCAAGGAAATTAAATTTTCAACACTCAAAGAAGATAAAAAAGAAACCTTCACTTCTAACGGCGGATGGGCCGGTTTCTCTGACCATTATTGGCTTTCTGCCCTTATTCTCGACAACAACTCAGAGAGCAGAGTAAAGTTCTCAACCCCTCTTGATAACACCTATCAGACAGATTTTGTCGGCCAACCTCTGACAATCACCAGCGGCACTGTCGGCACTTTTAACAGCAAATTCTTTGCCGGCGCCAAGGAAATTAAACTCTTAGACCAATATGCCGAAAAATTTAATATTGATAAGTTTGACTTGGCCGTTGATTTTGGTTGGTATTATTTCTTGACCAAACCTTTCTTCTATATCCTTGATTTTCTCTACCACTTCATAGGCAATATGGGCTGGGCTATTCTTTTGTTTGCTGCCTTGCTGCGGTTGGCCATGTTCCCGATTGCCAATAAGTCTTATGAGAGCATGTCTAAGATGAAAAAAGTGCAGCCTAAAATTCAGGAACTGCAAGAGAAATTCAAAGATGACAAGACCAAGTTGCAAATGGAAATGATGAACCTTTACCGCAAGGAAAAGATTAATCCGGCATCGGGGTGCTTGCCCATGCTCATCCAAATTCCGGTGTTTTTCTCTTTGTACAAGGTTCTAAACATCTCCATTGAAATCCGCCACGCTCCGTTTATCGGCTGGATTAAAGACCTTTCAGCTCCAGACCCCCTCACCATCTCAGCAATCACTCATTTGCCGGTACCGGGATTCTTGGATATCGGCGTTTGGCCAATTCTCATGGGCTTGACCATGTATATTCAACAAAAGCTCAACCCGAAACCGGCTAATAAAGATCAAGCCAGAATGTTTGCGCTGATGCCGCTTATCTTCATGTTTATGCTCGGGCATT
>CALXVX010000015.1 GCA_944392215.1 uncultured Alphaproteobacteria bacterium
CTTAGCCAGTCGATGGGGGTATGGCGGAACTGGTAGACGCGCTAGACTCAAAATCTTGTGGGTTCACTCCCGTGTCAGTTCGAGTCTGACTACCCCTACCAATAAAAACCTCGGGTTTAGTTATCCGGGGTTTTTTGTTTGTTGCATCTGTTCTTCAATCCAGGCCATAATCAAACCGACAAGGTAGTCTTGTTGCTGAGAAGAAAGCTCTCCCAAGGGAGAAAAATGATGCCACTTATAAATACACTGACGGCAACAACAAGCGGTGGCGTGTTGAGCAATAAATACCGGATGTCCACGCATGGGTGTTTGTCTGCCGTCATTTGGCAGGTTGGCCGGGGCGATTCGTTTACTTATAAAATCTTGAGCATGCCTTTTTATGGTGTCATAGCCCTTTGCCAACACATAAGCTTTGTCTTTTTCCGCCAGGTGAAATCTGTGGCGAAAAGAAGATGCGGAAAGGTTTTGTAAAATGGTTTGATACATAAGAATGCCTTCTCAAATATTACACAATCTTGTGCTGTCCTCGTCTGCGACATAGATAGACAAAGGTGAGAATGGATAAGATGATATTATAAGAGTAATCACAAGTCCAACAAATAAAGAGCTCAGCCCTCAAGTGGATAACGACATACCAAACATTTATCATATAAAAGCAAAGGGCAATAAGTTCCATATACATAGCTTCTTTAGTTTGTCCCGTTCCGGAGACAACGCTGAGCCAAATCATGCCCGGCACCAAGGTTATAAAAGAAGCAAGAGATGCATAATAAGGCCATATAGCTTGTTCAATCAAAAGAGTATCATCGGTATAAATACGCAAGACAAGGCGAGGAAACAAGCACATAAAGGCAAGGATAAGCAAGCCGGAAAGGTAGGCAATTTTGATAATGCGGTTGGAGGTTGGGATGATTTCATCGGGCTTTTTCAAGCCGATAAGGTTGCTGGTGAGCGTGTTGGCCGCAGCGCCGAGAGCCGTCACCACCACATAAGGAAAAACTGAGACACTTCTTAAGATGTTAGAAATAGCCAGCGCCTCTTCTCCCAGATGTTCAATTGCCACCAAAAACAGGAACCAAGTTGCCAAAGAAACAAAATATTGCAACATGGTCCAAATTGAGAGATCAAAGATTTGGACAAGCACCTTAAAATCAAAAAACACAACTTTATTGAAGCCATATTTTTTTAAGTCAGTATAAAAAATTATATAAAACAAAAAGAAAAAAGCACCGAAGGCTTCGGCAATAACCGAGGCCAGTGCGGCACCTTTTATTCCCATTTCGGGAAAACCGCATTTGCCGAAGATGAGAAGATAATCCAAAACAACATTTGCCACCAACAAAACGATGGCGTTCCAAGTCAAAATTTTGGTCTGTGTAATGCCGACAAAAAAAGACCTGAAGATGACAATTGGAAAGGCAAATAAAAAACCAAAGATTCTGATATTGAGATAATCTAAAGATTTGGCATAAACAGCCCCAGAGGTAATCATGTTCTTCAAGACGCTCGGAGCCGCAAGCAGAATAAGAAAAATAGTGATACCGGCAGCAACCAAAAGAACAAAGATTCCCTGGTAGATAAGAGAACCGATTTTATCAAAAGCTTTTTCGCCGTTGCGCCTGGCGACAATAATTTGTACACCGATTCCAAACCCCAAAGCGAGCATAAAAATCATGATATAAAAGACGCCGGCCAAAGCCGATGCTCCCAGCTCAACAGCCCCGAGCCGTCCCAAAAAAGCCGTATCGGTAACCCCGATAAGTTGCTGAATGATAAGGCCAAATAAAATCGGCCAGGAAATATCAATTATTTTACGGTAGGAATATGTCATTATTAACCACTTATTTAAGCTGCTGAAAGTAATATACTCATAAAGAGGGCAAAAGCCAAGTATAAAAAGGTGAAAAATTGTTTGGTTTCGGTTTCAAAAAAACAACAGCGGCAGAGGCGTATCAAAAAGGAGATTTTGCTTTGGCGCGCAAATTGGCATCAAAGATTTTGCGCAAAAATCCTCAAGATATCAATTTGCTTCTGATTATCGGCAACACCTTTTATATTGAAGGCGATTATGCAAGAGCCAACGAATACTACCAAAAAATTTTAAGACAGGATTCCAAAAATTTTGAAGCATTGGTAAACAGCGGAGAGGCCTTTTTGCGGCAAAAAAAATATGCCGCAGCCAAAGATGTTTCCCTGGCCTTAAAAGATTCGCCGGAGGGTATTTTCTTAAAAGCCAAAATTGATTTTGAGGAGGAAAGATTTCAAGAAGCCCAAGATGGATTCTTATATACTCTCAAGCAACAACCAAACAACTTCTGGGCGTGGAATTTGTTGTCGCAGGCAGCGCAAAAAAATGGTGATTTTGACTTGGCATTGGAAGGGGCGTGGCAGGCGGTTTGCCAAAGCGGCGGAGAAGATTCTCAGCATCTGAATATGGCCTATACCTTATATGAAATAGCCGCCGAAATTGGAAAAGAAAAAGCGCTGCCATATGTAAAAAAATGGCATGAAAAATATGAGGAAAACGGCATTGTAAAACAAAGCTGGAATGCTTTTTCCCCGAGCGAAAATTTTGCAAAATCAGATATAAAGTATGTGCAAAATGTATTTGATAATTTTGCAGATTCTTTTGATGAGGTTTTGAGCAGCCTTAACTACCAAGTTCCACAAATTATAGCCGAGGAAATCAAGAAATATGGTCCAGAAATGCTGCCTAAAAATCCTCGTATTTTAGATGCCGGATGTGGCACCGGTTTGTGCGCAAAGCATTTGGATTCTGCACTGAAAAAATACAAATTATACGGTGTTGATATATCAGCGCAAATGCTTGCCAAAGCAAGGCAAAGAGGAAAATATAAAGAGCTAAAAAAAGAAGATATAGAAAGCTATTTGGCAAAAGAAAAAAATAAGTTTGATTTGATTATTGCGGCAGATGTTTTCACTTATTTTGGGACACTGGAAAAAGTTTTTTCAGCTTGTGCAAACAGCCTATCAG
>CALXVX010000016.1 GCA_944392215.1 uncultured Alphaproteobacteria bacterium
CCTGAGGCTGAGCCTGAGCCTGAGCCTGAGCCTGAGCCTGAGCCTGAGCCTGAGCCTGAGCCTGAGCCTGAGCCTGAGCCTGAGCCTGAGCCTGAGCCTGAGCCTGAGCCTGAGCCTGAGCCTGAGCCTGAGCCTGAAAGAACCCCTGCCGAGGAAAATAGCAAAGCTGATCCGGTTTCAGAAGCAGCCTCCGACAGCGCCGTAGATGTATCAGCCAGCATCATCAGTAATTTTGCCAAAATGTTCTCTAAGGAAACGCAAGATCAAGAGACAAAAGAGCAGCCAAAGGTGAAAGAATTTTTCTCTCAACCGGGAATAAAGGTATTGGGAACACCATCAAAGACCATAGAAGATGTGGTTGCCAATGTCGTCAGCCAAATTATTGGCGAGGAAGTAGCCGCAAACTGGAAGAACGGTCTTGATTACGATGAGCTAGCAAAAAAGGAAATCGCAGCTCAAACCCAAGCGTGGCTAGATAAAAACCTGTCTGCGGTGGTAGAAAAAGTAGTTAAACAAGAGATTGAACGAGTGATGGCAAAGGTTGGTTCTAAAGACTGATTGTTGAACCGGCCTTAAAATTTCTTTGCCCCCAAATTGAGTTTTGAGGGCAATTTTGTATCACAAAGGTTTAATATCAAAAAAGTGGAAAAAAGAATGTTAGAAAAAAACTATAACCCTAAAGAATTTGAAGAAAAGATTTATAAAGATTGGGAACAAAGCGGAGATTTTAAGCCGGATATGCGGTCTGATAAAGATGCATTTTCGATAGTTATTCCGCCGCCAAATGTTACGGGGATTTTACATATAGGTCATGCTTTAAACAATACCCTGCAAGATATTTTGGTTCGCTACAATCGCATGCAGGGCAAGAAGGTTTTGTGGCAGCCGGGTATGGACCATGCTGGTATTGCCACCCAAATGGTTGTTGAGCGCAATTTGGCCAAAGAGGGTATCAGCCGCCATGACTTGGGCAGAGAAAAGTTTATAGAGACAGTCTGGAAATGGAAAGAACAATCAGGCGGCACTATTTGCAAGCAGTTGCGCCGCCTGGGAGCTTCTTGCGACTGGAGTCGTGAGCGCTTTACCATGGATGGGGGCTTGAGCCGTGCGGTTCGCAAAATCTTTGTAAGTTTGTACAAAGACGGGCTGATTTACAAGGCCAAAAAATTGGTGAACTGGGATTCCAAATTTATGACCGCGGTTTCTGATTTGGAGGTTATACAAAAAGAAACGGTTGGTAAGATGTATTACTACAAATATCCGATAGAGGGAGAGGAAGGGCAGTTTATTCATATTGCCACTACTCGTCCGGAGACCATGTTTGGTGATACGGCCGTAGCTGTTTCTAAGGATAATGAGAAACTGAAACATTTGATTGGCAAAAATGCGATTTTGCCGATAGTTAATCGCCTGATTCCCATAATTGGAGATGAGCATGCAGACCCCGAGAAGGGAACCGGCGCCGTAAAAATTACGCCGGCACACGACTTTAATGACTTTGAGGTTGGTCGCCGCCATAATCTGCCATTGATAAATATTCTGAATGAAGATGCCACTTTAAACGAGAACACGCCATTCCCGGGAATGGATACACAAACGGCTCGCCAAAAGACCATTGAAAAGCTGGAAGAACTGGGGTTGATGGAAAAGATAGAAGACCACCCGATGGTGATTCCCTACGGAGATCGCTCAGGTGTTGTTATTGAGCCGATGTTGACAGACCAATGGTTTGTTGATGCCCCTACCTTAGCCAAAGAAGCAATCCGCGCGGTAGAAGACGGGGAAATGGAGTTCGTTCCCAAGTCGTATGAAAAGACATATTTTGAGTGGATGCGCAATATTCAGCCATGGTGCATTTCTCGCCAATTGTGGTGGGGTCACCAGATGCCGATATGGTACGGCCCTGATGATAAGATATTCTGTGAAGAAACAGAGGAAGAGGCGCAAGCAGCAGCCGACAAGCACTATGGCAAACACGTTGAACTGAGACGTGAGACAGATGTTTTAGATACATGGTTTTCATCCGGCTTGTGGGCTTTTTCAACCTTAGGCTGGCCGGATAAAACCGAGTACTTGCAGACATTTTATCCAACCACGGTTTTGGTAACGGCATTTGACATCATCTTCTTCTGGGTTGCCCGCATGATGATGATGAGTATGTATATGATGAAAAAAGTTCCGTTCAAAAAAGCTTACATCCATGGGCTTGTCAGAGACGAGCAGGGCCGCAAGATGTCAAAATCCAAAGGCAACACCGTAGACCCGATGGTTTTGATTGATGAATATGGCGCAGATGCTGTTCGCTTCTTCATGGCCGCGATGGAAACTCAGGGACGAGATATCAATATAAGCTTATCACGCATTGCCGGCTATCGTAATTTTGCCACCAAGCTATGGAACGCTGCCCGCTTTGGTGAAATGAACCAATGTGAAATTAACGAGAATTTTGACGAGAATAAGGTTACCCAGGCAGTCAACAAGTGGATTATTGCCAAGGCATTAGAGGCCACCAAGGAGGTGAGCGACAATCTTAATGCTTATCGTTTCTCAGATTCGGCCAATGCCGTATACCAATTTGTTTGGGGCACTTTTTGCGACTGGTACATTGAGCTGATTAAACCGGTTCTTTATGGCGAGGATGAGGCCGCCAAAGCCGAGACAAGAGCAACCTTTGCTTGGGTCTTGAGCCGCATTTTGGTTATCTTGCATCCGTTTATGCCATTTATCACCACAGAGTTGTGGAATAATACGGCCAAAAGAGGTGTTAAGTTAATTAATGCGCCTTGGCCGGAGGTAAAAGAGGCCGATGCCTCTGCTATGAAAGAGGTCGATTGGGCCATTGAGTTGATTTCGGATATTCGTTCTTTGCGCGCAGAGATGAACTTGCCAGCCTCAGCAAAGTTGACGGTGTACTTAAAAGACGCCAGTGAGCAATCTAAAAAAGAGCTTAAAACCTTTAACCAAATGGTTTGCTCTCTTGCCCGATTGGAGAAATTGGAGAGCTACAATGGAGAGGTTACCCCCGATATGGTTCAAAGCGTCTTCAGAGAAGCTGCTTTGCTGATACCTCTAAAGGGTGTTGTTGATTTTGCCGCCGAAAGGGAGCGTTTGAATAAAGAACTCTCAGTGCTGGATAAAAATCTTGAGGGTTATGCCCGCAAGCTAAACAATCCAAACTTTGTAGAGCGAGCACCGGCCGCAGTAGTGGAGGAAGAAAAACGCCGCCAGGCAGAAGCCTTGGAAAACAAAGCCAAGGTTGAAGCAGCTCTAAAGCGCATAGCCAACTTCTAAAAAATATCCCCGCCGGAAGACAACCGAGCGGGGATAAAATTATACGTTTCAATCCAGATAGCTTTTGTCAACTATGACCTCACCATCTGGTTTGACCCGAAAGAATGAATTCTGGCTGCTCAACAATCTCAAACTCCCATCAGGAGCAGAGTAGATAGCCGTGCAATAGAGGCCTTGCAGAACCACCTTACTTTTGCTAAAGGAATATACAAAAACACTGTTATTTTTTGTGGTCTGCAGAGCACAAAGATTGTTTGCAACCTCAATTATTTTTGCCTCTTGAAAAAGCTTTTCACCAGAGGCACTAAAGATGTCACATTCTTTCTTGAGAGTGTCTGCCGTATACGCCTCAAATATTTGTGCAGGCATATACTTGTTGGGATTCGTCGGTGAAATTTCCGGCCAAGCATACCCGTTGATAAAATCATACACGGGAGGAATAACCGTTATCACCTCATTTCCTTCAATCCGAAGAACACCGACGCGTTCCTCATCATAAGCCTGAAGAAACGGCGCGCAAATAGCGCAACACTCGTGCATTTGAGAAAAACATCCGGTAAAAGAAATGATTTTCTCGGCGTCAAAAACAAGGCAGTTCTCACTATTTTTGTGCAGGAAGCATATTTCTTTGCCTCCAAAATAGAGAGTTTGACCGACATTGTACTCAAAAGGCACGATCACACAGTCCATGTCATCAACAATGCCAAAGAGCTTAGACTCATTTTGAACCAAAGAGAGCTTTGAATCGGCAATTAACTTTTTGTTCATAGTAATATAGGTATTAAGATTAAACATAAAAATTCAAATAGGAGAATAAAAATAAAACATATTTTTATTTTATACAAGAAAAAACTTTATTTTTGTCTAAAAAGATGCTATTCTGAAAACATAAGAAAAGGGATAAGAGATGGTAATATCCAATCGCCAGTATGCACAAATAGCTAAGCTAACAGAAAAAGAGCAAATTGCTGCCGCCAACAATTTATGGCAAGATAAAACAAAAAACAAAAAGCCAAGCAGGCAAAGGGAACTGATTATTATCGTTGGTCAGCCTGGTTCAGGCAAAAGCTCTCTAGCAGAAGTCTATCTGCAAAGAAATTCAGACATGGTTTCTATAGGAGGAGATGATGTTTTGGCTTATCATCCCAGGTTGGCTCAGATGGCGGCCATCCGTCCTCCAAGACTAAATTCAAAAAATAAAGATTGTTATGATGATCCATCTTTCATAAATTCCAAAGAAGATCCTCTAGACTATAATAGAGGGGAAAGGTATTTGGAAGATTTTGCCTATGATACATACATTCAAACTGCTTGTCGCTTGTTCAAAGAGGGATATAGCTTAATAATTGATACTTTGCCAGGAGAAGAGGCAACAAGTTTTGCCGCCTTGGGAAAAAGATTAGGCTATAGAGTACGTTTTGTCGCCGCGGTCGTCCCCAAACAAATAAGTGAGCAAAATATTGTTAATCGCTTTGAGAAAGGGCTAGAGCGTTTTGCAAAAGTGTTAAACGGAGAGCTTCCTGCGACATCAGAAAATCTTCCCCACACCTACAATAAATTACGGCAAGCGCCCGATGATTTGGAATTTGCGCAAAAATTTTTAGAAAAGGTGGCCAAAGAATATCCGTTGCAAGTAGTAAATCCCTTAAATAGAACTGTTTTAGGAACAGGAGAAGACGGAGCAAAAACCTATTTAAAGGAAATTAATCGCCCATTGAGCGGAGAAGAGAGAGCCTTCTTGCAAGAAAGGAGAAAAGAATTAGATGCAAAGCAAAAAGAAAGAGGGGCTTCAAAATATGACAAGTATGTTTTGCATCAGTGCGAGCGCCCAGGGCGCTGATCGGGCGACGGCCTGGAGCGATTAGCAAGCTGTACTCCCCTCGACTCACAAAGTTCGTTTTGCAGGCGCTCGTGCCATATTCAGATAAATTAATTGCATTTTAAATTTTCTGCTCTAATATCATTTCCGCAGGCGCGAGTTGTGCCTGCGGAGTATCGAAACTCCTTAGCGTAAAAAACACTCCTCTTTTGGGGAGCCGGGGGTATAAGGCTATGCTCGAAGAACCCGGACTGTCACGCTACAGTTTCGTCTTGCTGCGTAGATTTCGCGCTCTGCGCTCAACAACTCCGCTTCGGTCACTTGTTTTCTAATTTCGTTTCGCTTGCTCACGCTTCACTCACTCAATCAAGAAAACTTACGCCTCTTG
>CALXVX010000017.1 GCA_944392215.1 uncultured Alphaproteobacteria bacterium
AGCTATAGGTGAAGAGTGGACCGGTGGAGATGTATTTGACGATTATTGTTAGAAATTTATCGGACGGGGATTTTATTTAACAAAACGCTTGATTTTCTTAGCCTTCGCACAAAAAGTCCGATAATTCCTTCAAAATCATCATTATAAAAACCTCAAAAATCGGACTGGCGGAAAGCCTTAGTTTACATAACAAAAAAGCACCTTGAAAGGTGCTATCTCAAAAATGGTGCCGCTGGCAAGAATGGGTACTCCCGCTTTTTGAGCGGGTCCTCCTCGCGTCGTAAGTCTCAAACTTCGTATCTCGCTAAGCTATTCGCTAAAGCTCAACACTCGTTTTCGACAACTTCCCGCTCCGCACTTGCGTTTGCCCCCGCAAGTCCGTTCTGCCTACTTGCACCATTAAAAAAGCCACCCCGAGGGTGGCTTTTTTAATGGTGCCGCTGGCAAGAATCGGACTTGCGACCCCGTCATTACCAATGACGTGCTCTACCACTGAGCTACAGCGGCATAATAATTAACTTTTCTCCTCTGCTCCCGGCCTCGTCATAACGTCATTGCCAATGACGTGCCTTCGGCATCTAAGCTCAATGCGGTCGTTTCACTTCCCTGTTTCGCTAAGATGTTCCGAAGAACTTGCAGACAAAATTGATACGTTGGTATCAATTTTACTTAGCGTTACCACTGAGCTACAGCGGCATAATAATTCATTCTTTTGCTCCGCGGTTTCCCGCCTTGCGAGTGGTAACATACATAATCATTTTATAAAAATCAAGTGTTGTTTTTATTTTTTTATATATTTTTTATCTTTTTGCCTAAATTACCCGACCCACCGTTAGCGTATCCACCGATTTTGCGCCTGCTTTCTTTAAACATTTGCCGCATTCCCTCAAAGTGGCGCCGGTTGTTAAGACATCATCTATCAGCAGCACCCTCTTGCCTTTAACCTTATCCTCTCTTTTTATGCTAAAAACATCTCTCACGTTTCTTTGTCTTTCCAATCCGCTCAGCTCTACCTGCGGACGCGTCTTTTTATGGCGCACAAGTGTCAAATTGTCACATTCTATTCCGCTTAATTTGGATAACTCCCTTCCCAGCAATGCCGATTGGTTATATCTTCTCTTTAGCAATCTTGTATAATGCAGGGGAACAGGCATAATCACATCCACACCTTCTTTGAAAATATCCTCTCCCGCAACATACATCATTTGCGCCAGAAGTTTGGCATTCTCTGTCTTGTCGTGAAATTTAAAACTCAGTATCAAATCTTTTGAAACATCATCATAAGCAAATGCCGAGCGGCTCATTCTAAACGGACCTTTTCTGCCCTTTAGACAATGTCCGCACAAAAGTTTTCCCTTTTTTGCTTCCAAAAACTCAAAAGGGTGGCCGCATTTGTAGCAATATGGCTCGGTGATGAAATGTATCTCCTCTATGCAATGTTTGCACAGGCCCGTATTCTCTTTTAACACCTTGCCACAGCGCAAGCACCGCGGCGGCAGAAAAGAATTTAGTATTTGTTCCCAAATTTGCATCTAAAGTTCTGATAAACGCAAGTGAATATCGTTTATATTATCAACAACAATCATCCCCGCCTCGGCAAAGGTATCCTTCTTATCTTGCGTGGAGATATGCCCGCGGGTGATGACATCGCCCGCATAGCCCATCTTATGCCCAAACGGAATGGCATTGCCGGCCACAAAAGCTATTACCGGCTTTTTCTTTTTTAATCCTTTATAGTACGCAGCTGCAACCTCTTCAAACGTGCCGCCAAGCTGTCCAATCAGCACGATTGCCTTGGTATTCTTATCGGCATGGAAACGCTCCAAAACCTCTACAAAATCCATGCCTATCAGCATATCATCGCCCAAGCCTATCACTGTTGATTGTCCCTCGCCGGCACGTGTGGTTTCCAAAACCGCCTCATAAGTCAGGGTTGATGAGCGAGATACTACCCCAATCTTGCCGGGAGTGTGAATATTCTCAGGAAAAATTCCAAGTCTTGCCTCACCGGGAGTGATTATTCCCGGCGTGTTGGGGCCTATCAATCTGGTTTTGGCTCCTTTTAACATGGACTTTATCTCTAACATATCTTTCAAAGGCACGCTGTCTGCAATGCAAACGGCCAAATCCAGTTCTGCCTCAACCGCCTCTTTCACCGCCGATTTGACAAAAGGAGCCGGGACATACATAACGCTCGCGTTAGCACCTGTTTCCGCAACAGCCTCTCTGACCGTGTTAAACACCGGCAGGCCCAAATGCATCTCGCCACCCTTGCCCGGGGTTACACCACTCACAACTTTGGTGCCATAGTCCAAAGAACGACGGATATGAAAAGTGGCCTGAGTACCCGTGATACCTTGGCAGACAACTCTTGTTTCTTTATTGACCAGAATCGACATCAGTCACTCTCCTCTACCGCCTGCACCAGCAAATTGACCGCCTCCTCCATGGTCTCTGCCATGATTATCGGCAATTTGGATTTTTGCAAAATCTCTTTGGCTTCGTCCTTATTGGTTCCCTCAAAGCGAACAACCAGCGGAACATTCAAACCCACCTCCGAGGCGGCAGAAATTATTCCGTCTGCTATTAAGTTGCAACGCAAGAAACCGCCCAAAACGTTTATCAATATTCCCTCAACCTTGGGATTGGTCATGATAATCTTGATGCCGGAGGCAATCTTGTCTTTATCAACACCGCCTTTTACGTTTAGAAAACAGGCTGTGCCCACACCTTTTTTGCGTAGCAAATCCATGGCCGCCAAAGCGATGCCATCGCCATTTACGATACAACCGATTGAACCGTCAAATTCACTGTAGTTAAACTTATATTTAGCCGCTTGCAACTCTCTCTCTGAGGTTTCGTAATCATCACGCAGGCGGCTGATATCTCCGTGCCTGTACAACGCATTGTCATCAAAGGAAATTTTGGCATCCAAGGCCACCAGCTCCCCGTTTCTTTGCACGCCGACCGGGTTAATCTCTATCATCTGCGCATCATAATCCAAGAAGACTCTATGCAACCCGTTGATAAACCGCTCCAAACTCTTGGCACTGCGGGGAGGCAGTTTCAAAAACTCCATGACCTCTTTAACCTGCTCTTTGGTGGTTTCTCCTTCCAAATCCAGTGGCACCCGCAATATTTTCTCCGGATGGTTGATGGCCAGGTTGGTTATCTCCTCATCTTTTATCGGTGCAACCAGCAGTGTCAGCGCGGCGCTCACTCTCTCCACCGCGACGCCGGCGTAAAAAATCTGCCCAACTCTCGTGTAGGCTTCAACATATAAACGGCTGACAGGCTTGCCCTTGGGCCCGGTTTGAACCGTGACCAAGGTGGAGCCTAACATCTCCTCTGCTTGTTTCACTATCTCTTTGCGGCTTTTTACCAGTCTGATGCCGCCGCGGTGCCCGGCTGATTTTTCCAGAAAATAGCCCTTATTACGCGCGCCGGACTGAATTTGTGCCTTTAGCATCCACGGGCCTTTGCTAGAGGCTCTTGAGGCTACCTTTTTGGCCTCTGTCGGAGTATAGGCCACACCGCCCTTGGGAATCTTTATCCCATATTGGCTTAATATCCGCTTGGCCTGATACTCGTGAATGTTCATTGCCTATAAAATCTCCGCATAGTGTTTTATCTTATCTATCATCGCCAAAAGGCCGTTGCGGCGGCTCGGCGATAAATGCTCCTGTAAGTTCAGTTTAGCAAAAATATCTTCAACTGCAACCGCTTTAATTGCCGATGGGGATTTGTGGTTATAAATACTCAAAACAATGGCTATCAGCCCTTTGACGATCATTGCATCACTGTCGCCCATAAAACTCAAATCCCCGTTTTCCTCTTTCTTGGGGACCAGCCAAACCTGAGACTGGCAGCCCTGCACTTTCCACTCTTCTGCATGATATTCCTCCGGCAGAGGCGGCAGTTTTTCTCCCAATTCAATAATATATCTGTATTTATCTTCCCAATTGTCCAGAAACTGAAAATTTTCTATAAGCTCTTCTATATCCATATTCATCGTCCGAATTAAAACAGTTCTATCATCGCTTTGGCTTCATCGCTCATATTCTCAAAGCTCCAGGCCGGTTCCCAAACAACTTTGACGCACACCACGCCAACACCATCCAAGCCAGCAACCGCGTCGGCTGCTTGTTGCGGCAAGATTCCCGCCACCGGGCAAGTGGGAGCCGTTACTGTCATGTCAATATCCACATCGCCGTCGTCTTTTTGCTCTATTCTATAAACAAGTCCCATGTCCCAAATATTTATCATTATCTCAGGGTCTGACACTGTCTTTAGGGCATTTATAATATCATCGCGGCTTGCTTTGTTTACTCCGTCTGCCATCTTCTTGCCGGCATAGGCGGTATAGTCTTGTCCCATGGTGCCATTTTCACCCAAGGACAAAGCCTCTAGTAATTGTTTTTCTCTATCTTCCAAAATTTCTTCTGCCATTTTTATCCTTTTTAGAAAAAAGTCTTGGCTTTTTGCAGAGCTGCAATAAAGCGGTCTATATCATCATGATCCGTATACAAGCCAAAAGAAGCGCGTGCCAAAGATTCATATCCCATGCGGTGCACTAATGGCGCTGCGCAATGGTGGCCAACCCTGATCGAAACCCCTTCCTTATCCAATAAAAAGGCCAAATCTTGCGGATGAATCCCTTCCATCACAATTGAAATTACGCCGCCCTTGCCGGCCGCTGTCCCTATTTCTTTTAGCCCCTTGACCTCAGGCAGGCGCTGGTGAATATAGTCTACCAGCTCATCCTCGTGAGCTTTAATCGCATCCATCCCCAAATTCATCACGTAATCAAGCGCCGCGCCCAAGCCTATGGCCTGGACTATTGCCGGAGTGCCGGCCTCAAACCGAGCCGGCGGGACATCAAACGTGGTTTTCTCATAGGTGACAACATCTACCATATCTCCGCCAAACTGGTAGGGCGGCATGGCAAATAGCAGCTCTTCTTTGCCATACAAAACACCAACCCCGGTCGGGCCATAAATCTTATGCCCCGAAAACGCAAGAAAATCACAATCTAAATCAACCACGTCTACCGGCTGGTGAACAATATATTGGCAGGCATCCACCAAAACTTTGGCTCCCTTTTGGTGAGCCGAAGCTATTATCTCTTTTAAGGGGAAGACTGTGCCCAAAACATTGGACATTCCGGTTACGGCAACCAGTTTGGTATTGTCGCTTAAACTTTTCTGATATTCTTCAGGATTAAAACTTCCGTCATCACTTATCTTAAATATCTTGAGCTCAAAACCTATCTCGTCTCGCAACACTTGCCAAGGCACCAAATTGGCGTGGTGCTCCGCCTCTGATATGACAACGCGGTCTTTTGAGCTCAAAAATTTGCGCCCCCAGGTTGCGGCGACTAAATTTATGGCCTCTGTTGCATTGCGGGTAAAAACTATCTCAGAATCCTTCTTCGCGCCCAAAAACTTTTGCACTTTTTTTCTGGCTTCTTCATATTCTGAAGTAATCTCCTCCGACAGCAAATAAGAACCGCGGTGAACATTTGAATATTCTTTGGAATATATATTCACCATCTTGTCTATCACCATCTGCGGTTTTTGTGCCGAGGCCGCCGAATCCAAAAAGGTGTTTGGGAGCCCATTGACCTGCAGCTCTAAGACCGGAAAATCTTTTCTTATCTTCTTGACATCATACATCTTGGTTTCCTATTTGGCCTCTTTTTCAACCCAATTTCTAATCCCTTTGTGCTTAATCTTTCCGATAACATCTTCCAAATAAGCATCTATCAGAATCTGGCGGGCTTCTTCCAACCCAATACCGCGAGAGCGCATATAAAACAGCTGGTCTTCATCCAGCTCACCGCTGGCGGCGCCATGCGAGCATTTAACATCATCGGCAAAAATTTCTAGCTCAGGCTTAACATCTACCTCTGCCGTATTGCTCAACAGCAAAGCCTTGTGCAACTGGTTTCCTTCGGTCTTTACTGCATTGGGGGCGATATGAATCTTGCCCTGGAAGACGCCTTTGGCATCACCGCCAATCACCCCTTTAACCAACTGGTGAGAGGTGGTTTGGGCTGACAAATGCTCAATATCCGTTGTGGTGTCTAACGTAGCCCAGCCGTTCATGATGTAGGCGGCATTAACCTCCGCACAGGCGCCGTTTTCTTGCAATTTTACCAAAGTCTCGTTGCGGCCGATATTGGCGCCTCTTTGCAGGCAAAAACTTTTATACTCACTGTCTTTGTTTGCGGCAACAACACTTAGGGCCACGTGGTTGGCTTTGAAGGCCTCTGCTTGTACCTTGATATGCTCCAGATGCGCCCCCGCAGACAAGTAAATTTCATTCACCAAATTTGCAAAATAGCGTGATTTTACCTCTCCGCTCCAGGTATGATATTCAACCAAAGTCGCAGCGGCATTTTCTTCCAGCACAATTAAATTATGCAGATTGAAAAACAGGTTCTCCTCTCCGGGAGTGGTGTGGCTGATGACGGCCAGAGGCTTTTTCAGCTCAACATTTTTTTCAATCCTTATATAGACACCCTCATTTAGATAGCTCTGATTGAGCGCGGCAAACGGATACTTGTTGATATCTGCCATTTTGCACAAATGTTTCCAGACCTCTGGGTGGAAAAGCATGGCCTCTATCAGCGGAACAACCTCAACCCCTTGCGGCAAGCTGCTCTCCTGCGGGCAGAAATAGCCGTTTTCAAACCTAATCTGATAAGCCTCAAACGGTAAATCAGCCTTCCAATCAGAATCCCTCTTGCTCTGTTTTATCACAAAATCATCGCCGCACAGCTCTCTTGGCTTGGTATATTTCCAAGCCTCTGTTTTAGCGGTTGGCACACCGGCTTTGGCAAAAGCTTCTGCTCCCTTTTGGCGCACATCGTTCAGCCAGGGGATTTCTTCGCCGATTAGAGGTATTTTTTGCAACAAAGAAGACATTTATTTTTCTTTCACAAACTCGGCATAGCCTTTTTCTTCCAACTCCAAGGCCAAATCCTTGCCGCCAGATTTTACGATGTGGCCGTCGGCATAAACATGCACAAAATCCGGAACCACGTAATTTAATAAACGCTGATAGTGGGTGATAACCAACATTGAGAACTTTCCGTCCCTTAAAGCATTAACCCCTTCCGAAACAACTTTTAAGGCATCAATATCCAAGCCGGAATCGACCTCATCCATGATGGCAAAAGACGGCTTTAAGATAGACATTTGCAATATCTCCAGCCTCTTTTTTTCCCCGCCCGAAAAACCAACATTTAAGGGACGTTTTATCATTTCCGAATCCACGCCCAACTTGCGTCCCTCCTCTCTTACCATCTTGAGGAACTCCATGGTATCAAGCTCCGGCAAGTTATGATATTTGCGAATGGCATTAACCGCGTGTTTCAAAAAGGTAGAGGTTGGAACGCCGGGGATTTCAACCGGATATTGCATGGAAAGAAAGATACCTTCTCTGGCCCTGTCCTCTGGGCTTAGGCTCAGCAAATCTTTGCCCTTAAAGCGCACGGAGCCATTGGTGACTTCATAGCCTTTTTTGCCGCACAAAACGTTGGAAAGTGTAGATTTTCCGGCACCATTGGGGCCCATGAGGGCATGGACCTCTCCTTCATTAATGGTGAGGTTGAAGCCTTTGATTATCTCCTTATCTTCAACTCTGGCACATAAATCTTCTATTTCCAACAGTGGTGTCTTACTCATCTTTTTTCCTCACAATCTGTATACTTATGCCGCTGAATGCTCTTTATCCCATTGGTTGAGGCGTTCTTCAATCTTCTTGATTTTTTCCTTTTTATAACTTTCAACCTGCTCAAAAATCCGGTAGTTTTCTTTTAGCTGTGCCAACATAATCTCAACATCGGCCGTTTCTTCTATAATCTCGGCAATGTTGTCTTTTTTGCGGTTGATGTTTTTCAAAACCTCTTTCATCAGTTCTGACATTTCCTCAACCACCATCAACATTTGTGGCTCCTCTCCCCAAGTTTTCAGCGCTCTTTTTAATACCGGGTCTATCATTATCCTACACTTCCTTCCAAGCTTATGTTTATCAGCTTTGCCGCTTCTATTGCAAACTCCATCGGCAAATGCTGCATGACCTCTTTGCAAAAACCGTTAACAATCAGGCTTACGGCCTCTTCCTCACCAATGCCGCGGCTTTGACAATAAAACAACTGCTCATCGCTGATTTTTGAGGTGGTTGCCTCATGCTCCAACTTGGCGCTCTTGTTGCGATTTTCAATATAGGGCACCGTGTGAGAGCCGCATGTACTGCCTATCAGCAAGCTGTCACACTGCGAATAATTTCTGGCATTGTCGGCGCCGGGGCTCACTTTCACCAGACCGCGATATGTCTGGTTCGAAAAACCAGCCGAAATCCCTTTTGATATTATCTTTGAAGTGGTGTTTTTGCCAATATGAATCATCTTGGTGCCGGTATCTGCCTGTTGGTGATTGTTGGTGATGGCAACCGAATAAAATTCACCCACCGAGTTATCTCCCTGCAAAACGCAAGAGGGGTATTTCCAAGTAACGGCCGAGCCGGTCTCCACCTGCGTCCAAGAGATTTTGGCATTGGCTCCGCGGCAGGCCGCACGTTTGGTCACAAAGTTATAAACTCCTCCTTTGCCGTCTTTATCTCCGGGGTACCAGTTCTGAACAGTGGAATATTTGACCTCTGCATCTTTCAAAACCACAATCTCAACAATAGCTGCATGGAGTTGATTTTCATCTCTTTGCGGAGCCGTACAGCCCTCAAGGTAAGAAACATAGCTCTCATCATCGGCCACAATCAAAGTGCGTTCAAACTGGCCGGTGTTTTTGGCATTGATGCGAAAATAGGTGGAAAGCTCCATCGGGCACCTTATTCCTTTGGGGATATACACAAAAGACCCATCGGTAAATACTGCCGAGTTCAATGCGGCAAAAAAATTGTCCGTATATGGCACAACCGAACCCAAATATTTTTTAACTAAATCCGGGTGCTCTTTTACAGCCTCGGAGATTGAGCAAAAGATAATCCCTTTTTCTGCCAATTTGGCACGATATGTGGTGGCAACAGAAACACTGTCAAAAACGGCATCCACCGCGACGACACCTGCCAGAGCTTCTTGTTCTTTTAGGGAAATTCCCAATTTTTCATAAGTGGCCAAAAGCTCTGGGTCTACCTCGCTTAAACTTTTGGGCGCAACTTTTTGCTTGGGCGCAGAGTAATATGACAAATCTTGATAATCTATCTTGTCATATTTAAGCTTGGCCCAAGTCGGCTCACTCAGCGTTTGCCAAAACTCAAACGCCTTTAGCCTAAAACCCAAAAGCCACTCAGGCTCACCCTTTTTGGCGGAGATGAGGCGAATTATGTCCTCATTTAGGCCTTTGGGCGCCGTTTCTGAGGCGATATCGGTCACAAAACCGTATTTATATTTATCACCGGCTTCGTCTTCTATGGTTGGTAGTCTATTCATGCTTTTTCTCTTTTTCTTCACCTAAAGCTAGTGTTTTTTTTGCAAAATTGCAACCTCTATTTAACCTTATTTTAGCTTTTATGAATCTATTCTGAGTGACTGGTAGAAATATCTATGAGGAAACCATGCTGTATTGGATAATTTGCTTTTTAGTCTTGGTTATTCTGGCTTTGACGGCCATTTGCTTGCTTTTGCGCAATAAGCTCAAACAGACCCGCCGCAATCTAAAGGAACTGATTAAGGAAAACGACAATCAACAAAGCAATCCGCAAGCCACTAATGGTGATGTCTATTTTAAGGTTAATCGGGACTTTAACATCACTTTCATTAACGAATCGGGAGCCGATGTTTTGGGCTATACGCCGCAAAAACTCTTGGGTAAACCCGTTTTTGGCACCCTCATAGAGGATAAATTGGCACAAAGAGAAGCAATGAGCGCCACTTTGAACAAAATGAGCAAGCACCAATCCACCATTAACACTCAGATTGTTTTGCTTAGAGGAGATGGGCAAAAGCAGCTTATGCTCTGCCGTCAACGCCCGCTTTTGAATGAGATTTTAGAATGTGACGGCATCAGTTTCTTGTGCAAGGATATTTCTGAGGCCAGAGCTTGGCAAGAAAACCTCTCCCAATTTCAGGAAAGAGATATTTTCACCAACACCCTCAACGAGGCAACCATTCTTGACAGATTTGAACACGACTTTCAGCTGGCTAAGCGATATAATCGGCCGTTCTCCTGCGTGGTGGTGGAGCTTAGGGATATTTATGACTTTATCAGCAAAGGAATCGATTTTGAAACCGCAGACAAAATGCTCAAGGTGGTGAGCGATGTCTGCTTTGCCAATCTTACCCCCAATGCCAATATCGGCAGGGTGGACAAGACCAAGATATTTATGGTTCTAAACGGTACCGAGCGCGAAAAAGCCCGCGCCATTGCCTTCAAGATTTTGGATGAAGCCGTAAACGCCATCAAGGCATTGAGGGTTGATGAATATAATGCCCAAATGATGGTCATCACCTATACCAACCGCCGCAACTTCAGCGATAGCTATGATGGAATGTTAGCAAGAATCCGCCGACACATCAAAACATCTCTCAAACACAGAGAATATGGCGTTGTTTCCTCTGATGACCGTGGTAATGTCCTTGAACAACGGTAATAAAATATTAATGACTATCTGCTAGAATCTTTTCCCAGAAGTTAACTTTTGAGCGGTTTTACATGCTAAAATCGGAGATGACATTGTGGTTTCTAGCACTTTTGATGTTGCTGGGCGGGTGCTCAGGCAACCAAATTCCGCTGTTTAATTATAACACCTGGTGGGGCGGCAGCGCTCCGTCCAGCGTTGTTGTCAAAAAAGGAGACACCCTTTATAGTATCTCCCGCCGATATGACGTACCTTTGCGCGAGGTGATTGAGGTCAACAACCTAAGGCCGCCTTATTCGCTCAAAATCGGCCAGGTGTTGCGTCTGCCCACCGCTCGTTACCATGTGGTGGCAAAGGGGGACACCCTTTATAATATCTCCAAGCGCTATAATGTTGATATGAACTCGCTTAGCCGCACCAATAATATTGATGCACCCTACTCCTTGAGAATCGGGCAGAGGCTGTTGTTGCCGGGCTCCGTTGTCTCTAAGGAAACAACCTCTTATGCTGCCAAATCTTCAACAAAAACATCCTCGTGGAAAGCTTCTGCAAAATCCACCGCGACCAAGAAAAAGACGACATCATCTTCGGCAAAATCTTACAGCACGCCCGTAAAGAAGCGCTCATCAAAATTTGCTTGGCCGGTTAAAGGACAAGTTATCTCAAAATTTGGCCCCATTGCCAAAGGTAGAAACAATGACGGCATCAACATCAAGGCCGCTCTCGGCACCGCCGTTAAAGCTGCCGATGCCGGAACGATTGCTTATGCCGGCAACGAGCTTAAAGGTTTCGGCAATCTTATCCTGATTAAGCATAGCGGCGGGTGGATTACCGCTTATGCCCACAATGACAAACTTTTGGTTAAAAAAGGCCAAAAAGTGCGCAAGGGCGAAAAAATTGCTACTGTCGGCTCCACCGGCGGTGTCAATACACCACAATTGCATTTTGAAATCCGTGCAGGCAAAAAGGCCGTTAACCCCATGGCGTATTTGCAATAAGTTTCGATATTTTTTTGCTTTGATCCAGTTTCTTTAGTTACACAATGAAGGACGGCCTCTTTGTTGGGTCTTTTGTTTTTGTAGCCCAATTTATCAACCTTAACCTACTCTAAAATATAAAAATAACTTGTGAAATAATAAAAATTGCCCTATATAAGCAAAGAGATTTGTTATACAGTGACGTGGAATTAAATTCTTAAGGAGAAAGTTATGTTCATAAATTCCGCTTTTGCCGCAGCTGAGGAAGTTGCCGTTCAAGGTACTACTTCTACCACCAGTATGATTATTCAACTCGTTTTGATTATGGTGGTATTTTATATCTTTTTAATTCGCCCCCAACAGAAAAAAATGAGACAGCATGAGCAATTGCTGCAAACAATTAAAAAAGGTGATCGCATTATCACCGGTGGTGGTATGATTGCAAAAGTTTTGGACGCTTCCGATCCTTATGAACTCACGGTTGAAATTGCCGACGACGTGGTTGTGAAAGTTTATCGCGCCACTGTCCGCGACCTTTTGGATGACGCCGCTCAAGCAAAGGCTCCCAAACAGGTTTCAACCTCTAAAGCTCCCAAAAAAGTTGCCAACAGCAACAAAAAAGATAAAAAATAAAGGTGTTTTACAATGTATAAACTCTCCAGATCACGCGTGATGATTATTGCCGCCATTTGTGCTTTGGGCATTTTCTTTGCCATCCCAAATTTGGTCAGCAATAAAGAGGCTCTGCCTTCTTGGTGGCAGCCAGTTAACCTCGGCCTTGACTTGCAGGGAGGCTCAAACCTGCTGTTGGAGGTCAAGATCGACGATGTTATTAAAGAAAGAATGTCCTCAATTGAAGATTCTGCCCGCCAGATTTTGCGCGAAAACAGAATCCGCTACCAGAACCTTAATGTCGGCACTGACAGCGTGAAGGTTAAAATTGACAACCTCAACGCTCGCAACAAAGCTGCCAACTTATTTAAAGGTATTGATTCCGGCATTGAGGTAACTGAGGACCAAGATGGAACGCTTACCATCAAATATTCAGATATTGAACTCAACAAACTCAAGATGAGAATCGTTGAACAGTCTATTGAGATTGTCCGCCGTCGTATTGATGAGCTCGGTACCAAAGAGCCTGTTATTCAAAGCCAGGGCAGCGACCGCATTGTGGTGCAACTCCCCGGTTTGCAAAACCCTGAATATGTTAAGACCTTGCTCGGTAAAACCGCAAAGATGTCTTTCCATATGGTTGACAGCCGTTCTACCGCCGCTGACGCACGCCGCGGCAAACTCGCCGCAACCTCCAGATTGGTTCAGGGCACTATGGGTGAAACCTATGTTATTAGCCGTAAGCCGGTTGTGAGCGGCGAGAACTTGGTTGATGCACAGCCTTCTTTCCAAGACGGACAGCCGGTCGTTAGCTTCAAGTTCAACTCTTTGGGCGGCAAGAAATTCGGTGAGGCCACCAGAGACAACATTGGTGAAAGGCTTGCCATTGTGCTTGATAATGAGGTTATCTCCGCCCCCACCATTCAATCTGCCATTATGGGCGGCAGCGGCGTTATCACCGGTAACTTTACGGTTAAATCCGCCAACGACCTCGCTCTGCTCTTGCGCTCAGGCGCTCTGCCGGCTCCGCTTGAGGTGCTGGAAGAGAGAACCGTCGGTGCAGGCCTTGGTGCAGATTCCATTCGGGAAGGTATTGTTGCCTCTATCATCGGTTTGATTGCTGTGGTGGTCTTTATGGTGGCCGCATACGGTTTGTTTGGCGTATTTACTACCATCACCGTGTTTATGAACCTGTTCTTGATGCTCGGTGTTTTGAGCTTTATGGGCGCAACGCTCACCCTTCCCGGTATTGCCGGTATTATCCTTACCATCGGTATGGCGGTTGATGCCAATGTCTTGATTTTTGAGCGCATGCGCGAGGAAGTTAAGGCCGGACGCTCTACCCGCGATGCCGCCGATGCCGGATTTACCGAAGCTTGGGCGACAATCGTTGATTCTAACCTCACAACCTTGGTGGCCGCTTTTGTCCTCTTCTATTTTGGCAGTGGTCCGGTCAGAGGTTTTGCCGTTACCTTGGCGGTTGGTATTGCTACCTCTATGTTTACCTCCGTTACGGTTACCAGACTCATCATTACCTGGTGGCTCAACAAATATAAACCGACAAAATTGCCAATTTAACTCAAGGATTATCTACCATGATGAAGATTTTTAAATGGGTAACCAAAGACACCACCATTAATTTTATGGGGGCTCGCAAGTGGACTTATGCTTTGTCTGCTATTATGGTTTTGCTCTCTATTGCCAGCATCACTTTTAAGGGTTTTAACTATGGTATCGACTTCTCGGGCGGTATCTTGATGGAACTTAAAAGTGAAAACACAATCAACGTGGAAGAATTGCGCAAGCAGCTTTCTGCCGTTGACTTGGATGAAATCAACCTGCAAAGTATCGGCGAGACCGGAAATGAGGTTGTTTTGCGCGCACAAGCCAAAAACTTGGATGAAAAGCAGCAAATGGCCGTTGTCAACCAAATTAAGTCTACCCTCGGCAGTGCTTATGAATACCGCAGGGTCGAACTGGTTGGTCCGCAAGTTGGCGGCGAGCTCAAAAAAGCCGGCGTCATTGCCTCTGTTATTGCCGTGTTGGCAATTTCAGCTTATATCTGGTTTAGATTTGAGTGGCAGTTTGCTTTGGGCGCCATGCTCGGTCTTATCCATGATGTGGTTGTGACGGTTGGTGTATTGTCTTTCTTTGACTTTGACTTCAGCCTGACCACGGTTGCCGCGATTTTGACTCTGGCCGGCTACTCTGTTAACGATACGGTGGTAACCTATGACAGAATCCGTGAAAACTTGCGCAAGTTCAAAAAAATGCCGCAGTTTGACCTCTTAAACAAGAGTATCAACGACATCTTCTCCAGAACGATTTTGACCGGATGCACCACCTTGTTGGCGGCTCTGGCGCTCTTGATCTGGGGCGGCGACACTTTGCGTAGTTTCTCTTTCACCATCGTTTGGGGTGTTATTGTCGGAACATATTCTTCCATCTATGTTTCTGCCGTATTCTTAAACATCTTCAACTTGCGTGCGGCGCAAGATGAGAAGGTTATTAACCCCTTTGGAAATGTGGAATAAACATTCTGCATTGCGTAAAAATCCTCGGATATTTTTTCCGAGGATTTTTTTTTAATTGCTTATTTATCTTTTTGGATTATCCTTGAAGATATTGAAACATAAGAGAAAGAAGATTTTATTATGACTAAGATATCTTGGAAACCGGGGACAATGCTTTTTCCGCTCCCGCCTGTTATGGTTACCTGCGGAACTATGGAAAAACCAAATGTTTTAACCGTTGCCTGGACCGGCATCATTAACTCGGAACCTCCGCTCACCTACATCTCCGTTAGGCCGAGTCGGTATTCGCATGATATTATTAAAAATGCCGGCGAGTTTGTTATCAACATCTCGACTTTAGAGTTAGCAAAAGCCTGCGACTATTGCGGTGTGCGTTCGGGTAAGAACACTGACAAGTTCAAGGATATGGGTCTTGAAATTGAACCATGCACAAAAGTTAAAGCTCCAATGCTCAAGAAAGGTCCGGTCAGCCTTGAGTGCAAGATTATTGAGACAAATACTTTTGGCACGTATGATATGTTTATGGCCGAAATCGTTAACGTTAACATTGATGACAAATACCTGGAGGAAGACAACCGCTTGGCGCTTGAAAAGGCTGGACTTCTTGTCTTTGCTCATGGACGTTATTATACCATGGGGCGTGACCTTGGCGGTTTTGGGTTTTCGGTTGACAAGACTAAGGAAAATAAGACCAAGCCTCGCAAGTCAAAATTTATGGAGCTCTTGAAAATTGAGCAGCAAGTTAAAGACGGGACGCAAAAAATTAAAGATGCTATCCATAAACGCCCGCGTAAAAATCCTTATTGGAGAAAAAAGCGTAAAAATTCCCCCAAAAAGGCATAAGGATTCATAAAAAATTCTCTTGCATAGTTTGCTCCCTCTGTTGTTTGGGCTATGCACCTTTAGTGCATAGCCCAAGAGGAGGCACGGGTCGGATTCAAGTTTTGGTGTGCAGATATTCTACCACGGCCATGGGGTTCCCTCCCAAGCTTTTGACATCCAACTACCATCATTGGTAACGTTTGTATCTGCGAATATCCCTTTGTAATCATCTAACCTCCATGGCTTTGCCGGAGCTTTACCGCTAAGGCCGGTACATCCCTCAAACATACCACCGTCAGTATAAGGTTGTCCCAATTCAAACGTTGGCCCTATCATACCTTCATACATTCCTGCGTTAGTCAATGTATCTGGCAGTTTGGGGATGCTGCCAGTGAGACCTGTGCAAGAAGCAAACATGCGCTGTCCGAATTCTAACTTTGCTGGCAATGCCGGAATACTGCCTGTGAGGCCTTTGCAAAAAGCAAACATGGCAGTGCCGTTTTCCAAGGCTGTTGGTAGAGCAGGAATATTGCCGGTAAGGCCTGTGCATTCGTAAAACATAGACGTTCCATCGTATAAATTTGTTGGCAAGGCGGGAATTTTACCGGTGAGACCGCTACAAAAAGTAAACATCTCTCTTCCATATCTCAAACTACTTGGTAGTGTCGGAATACTTCCGGAGAGAGAGCTACAGTCAAAAAACATAGACGTTCCATTTTCCAAATTTGCTGGCAATTTCGGAATGCTGCCGGTAAGTCCGCCGCAGTCGTAGAACATCTTGCTTCCATCTGTTAAACTGCTCGGTAGGGACGGAATATTGCCTTTTAGATTAATGCACTTGTAGAACATAGCCGTTCCATATTTCAAATTTGCCGGCAATTTTGGAAAACTACCGGTAAGATAGTTACAGCCAGAGAACATCTCCGTCCCGTCGGTTAAACTGTCCGGCAAAGGGGGAATAGTGCCGCCTAGGGTGGAGCAAGCATTTTTAAAATTAATCTTTGTCGCCTTGGGTAAATTGAGCGAATATATTTTCTTTGGTCTGGCTGTGACCCCAGAATTAATTGAAAAACTTTTCACATCACCAGATACCTCAATGTTATAATATCCTGCTGTTTGATATGTGTGTGATGTACTAGTGTTTACAGTTCCATCTCCCCAGTCAATCTGATAATTGTTACCTGAGATAGAAAATGATATTTTCCCTCCGGCATAAGGATTTACCTGAAAGGCTAAAGCTGTTAATTCTTTATATTTTGTCGTGTTGTTTCCGCAACCCGGAGCACAACTTCCACAGATGGATCCTGCCGGGCAAGAAGAAAGCGTATAGCCTGAACAGTCTTGAACTCTACAATCTTCCTTATATTTTTTGGTGTTATTACCGCAACCAGGGGTGCAGCTTGAACAAGTCGAGCCGGAAGGACAGGAGGAAAGCGTGTAACCAGAGCAACTTTTAGGAGTGCATTTATATCTTTTAGCATTGTCGCCACAGCCGGGAGTGCAGGATTCACAAGTTGAGCCGGAGGGGCAAGAGGTGAGCGTGTAGGCAGAGCAGTCTGTTGGTTTGCAGGTGCTGCCAAGCTGACATTTGCTCGGGCATTGGTCATAATACTTATCACAGCCGAGTTCGCTCGTGTTGTCTGCCAGACCATAGCA
>CALXVX010000018.1 GCA_944392215.1 uncultured Alphaproteobacteria bacterium
ATGGCACTCTCGTTCAGCATTGCCTTGGCTTTGTCCGTACGTTTTGTCGGCGAGGAAATGATAGGCTTGTTTATCGAATCCGGCAACGACAATGTTGTCCGCATTGCTTGTGAATACTTGGATATCAGCACATTATTTTACTTTTTCTTAGGTATGATATTTGTCTTCCGCAACACATTGCAAGGCATCGGCCGCGCGGGAATTCCGCTGGCAGCAGGTTTTGCAGAACTTTTCATGCGTTCTTTTGCCGCCATCTGGCTGGCACAGGTAATTGGGTATAAAGGCCTGTTCTATGCCGGTCCCATTGCCTGGTTAGGAGCCGGCTTGGTTGTTACCATCGGTTACTGGCTGACGATTAGGCGCTTTTCCAGCAAAGGCTTTCAATATCAAATAAAATCAGCGATGAATCTCTCTGCCGCCGAATAAAATCACAACACGCCGCGATTAAGGTTCCCCTCGTTTACGTTGGACAACGCTTGGAACTTGCGCATTTTTTGCCAAATTTCAGCCGCTTTAGCAGAGGTGTAAGGCTTATATAAGAAATTTACCCTCAAGAAGTCTGCCTTGATATCTTTTGCAAAAGCGACAGAACAATAAGACCTTTCATCAAACAGCATGGTCTGACAATTTTTAGAAAGAGCCAGATATTTTGTACCCTCACGCGAGAGCTCAAGCCATTTTTCTTGACGATTGCAAATTTTACAGGGATTAGAACGAATACAAGCGGCACTGGTAAAAAGCGGCACATCGGCATAGATATCCAAAACCACCGGCAAAGAAGATTTTTCAGCCACAACCTGCAAATTCTCTTTTGTGTCTTCTATTGGGAGAGTGATTCGAGAAGCCTTTAAATCATGCGCCATGGCAATAGCTTGAGTGTTAAACATATAAATCGGTGCATCCAAGCTTAAATCTATGCCACTTTCAGGCAGAACAGCTCTGCCCCAATAATTAGCAATCTCCCACTTGGCATAGCCACAAGACAAAAGCTTATCAATAAGCGGCCGCCAAAGCTCAACATTCCTGCATACTGCAGGCAAACTCAAACGGACTTTGTTTTTGGGTAAGACAGACAAAAGAGAAACATCAAAATCCGGACTAAGCAGGATGTTTATTTCAAAAACATTTTGCAAATCAATCTCCGTAAGAGATGAAACATTGTCGGTTTTGATAATCCATTGCGGAGCCTTGATTGCTCGAGCCGACGGTGTTGGCGGCAAAGAACCGCTTTTATATTGCGGTGTGAGCTGAAGATAAAGCTGGCGGCGCAATTCATTTAAAAGAGAAGCCGGAGCAAATAAGCCTGCTGGATTGTTAATTATAATATTGCCGGGCTTCACTAAAGCATCGCCGCTTTTTTCAAAGGCCTTGATAACGGCATTCTCAACCTTTTGCGGCTGATCGGCTTTCTGAAAATCTCCGCTGACAGAAGCAGATTTTCCGCAGGCTGAAGCGGCTATTGTTTCCTGAGAAATATCAACAACAATGTCAACAGCTTCTTTTTGTTTGAATTCATTAGGTTTTGGTTTGGTGTAATCATAAGCCCCCTTAACCTTGGTAGACGATGCCAAATAGATATCAAGCCCCTTGCTCATATTGGGAGCCTGCGGCGGCAAGATAATCTCTGTTTCCGCTCCTTTTTGTACGGCGAAAACATTACGCCCGTTTTCTTTCAACTGCTGCACGGAAAAACCAAAAGGCTTCTCAACCCCGGGAATTTCAATTTGTATACCGTCATAGCGCCCGATATCGGATAACGTGTGAAAAATAATGCTTCTCTTGCCCAAACGCTCAACTTTTCCGATTTTTAGACCTCTGTGGCCGACAAAATCACGCTCAATAACCGATTTGTCCCGTCCATTGAAATGAAATTTACACCACGGCCGAGAAAAGATTTGCTTGATATTCTCCGCCCTGTTTGCAACATCTTTGCCACCTAGCAAACGCCGATAGTAGTCGGTTACCGCGGCCACATAAAGCGCCGTTTTCTTGCGCCCCTCAATTTTAAGAGATGTCACCGGCATATTGAGCACATCTTTTTCTAGCGCCATATCTTTCATGGAAAAATAGTGTTTTTTGCCCGCCTCTCCTCCGAATTCGGCCCGGCACGGGTACAAGCACTTGCCCCGGTTAGCGCTGCGCCCGGCTTCAAGAGAGGAAAACAGACACAATCCGCTATAAGAATAACACAAGGCCCCATGAATAAAAGCCTCGGTCTCAAGTCCGGGAATAGTGGCAATTTCTTTGATTTCGGGTAAAGAGAGCTCGCGCGCCAGCACCACGCGTGAGAACCCGAGTTTTTGCAAAGCCAAAGCCCCTTCCTTGTTGTGGACAGCCATTTGCGTGCTGGCATGCATTTCAAGCTCGGGGTATGATTCTCTGATGATTCTGGCCACGCCAAGATCTTGGATGATTACGGCATCAACATGGCAATGAGAACAAATATCCAAAGTTTTCAACAGGTCGGATAGCTCAGATTCCTGCACCACAGTGTTAACGGCGGCAAACACTTTTCGCTTTAGAGAGTGTGCATATCCCACAAACTGGTTAAGGTTTTCCTCATCAAAATTAGTAGCAGTGGCTCTGGCCGAAAATTGTTGCAAACCCAAATAAATAGCATCAGCCCCATAGTAAAGAGCCGCATAGCCAGCCTCAATATCACCTGCCGGTGCCAAAAGTTCTTTTTTCATCACCCTCAAACCTCAAATTATCCAAGTGGTTTATTGGTATTGCAGGGTTTATTTTTTGTCAAGAATAAAAGAAGAAGGCCCTTATGATAGAGCCTTCTTAGAGTTAGAAACGAAAATCACGTTTTCCTTCTTCAATCTCGCTTAAGTGTTTAACCACCAGCTCTCTGACTTTTTCTTTTGGAATATTACCAAGCTCAGCCTGAATCATAGTAGCTCCGAGCTCCTTGGTCTTGTCAGAAGCATAGTCTGTCAAGTATTCCTTAAGCGTCAGCAAAGCGTTCGGATGGCAGCAGTTTTGAATTTGCTTTGATTTGCAAAGCTCCATAAACCTGTCGCCGGTTCTGCCCTCACGATAGCAAGCGGTACAAAAACTTGGAATATAGCCCATACTCATCAGCCAATAAATCACCTCATCAAGGGTTCTGTTGTCGCTGATGTCAAATTGAGCAGAGTTTTCTTCCTCTTTTTCCGGCATGGCATAACCACCGACACTGGTCTTAGACCCGCCGCTGATTTGAGAAATTCCCAAATGCAACACTCTTTCACGCGATTTCGGAGATTCTCTTGTGGAAACAATCATGCCTGTATAAGGCACGGCAATACGAATACAGGCCACAATCTTGGCAAAAGTGTCATCATCAATTCCGTTGTCAAAAGCATCGGGATCAATATCGTCAGCATGGCGGATTCTCGGCACGCTGATGGTATGCGGCCCCACGCCGTGAACAGCCTCTAGGTGCTCGGCATGCATGAGTTGTCCGACAAATTCATAGCGGTAGGATTCCAAACCATAGAGCACACCCAAGCCCACATCATCAATACCGCCCTCCATAGCGCGGTCCATAGCTTCGGTATGGTAGGCATAGTCATGCTTGGGCCCGGTTGGGTGTAGTTTTTCATAAGATTCCTTGTTGTAGGTTTCCTGGAAAAGAATGTAGGTCCCAATTCCGGCCTCATGAAGCTTGCGATAATTTTCAACCGTTGTCGCGGCAATATTAACGTTTACGCGGCGAATAGCACCGTTTTTATGCTTGATTGAGTAAATGGTTTTGATTGATTCCAAGATATACTCAATCGGATTGTTGACAGGGTCCTCCCCGGCCTCAATAGCCAAACGTTTGTGTCCCATATCTTGCAGAGCAATAACCTCGCGCCTGATTTCCTCTTGTGTCATTTTTTTGCGAGCAATGTGCTTGTTTTTAGCATGATACGGGCAATATAAGCAGCCGTTGACGCAGTAGTTTGAAAGATAAAGCGGTGCAAACAACACAATTCGGTTGCCATAGAAATCTTTTTTGATTTGCTCGGCAAGTTTGAAGATTTCTTGGTTTTTGTCTTCCAACGAGCAGTCAAGCAAAACGGCCGCCTCGCGGTGAGAAAGCCCCTTGCGCAAACGAGCTTTTTCCAAGATTTCATCAATCAAGGCCGCATTATTTTTATTAGCCTCGGCATAAGCCAAAGTATCTAAAATTTCATCATGACAGATAAATTCTTCGGCCTTAGCCGATTTTGGATCATAAACAGACAAAACATCCTCCTTCTCGGTAAGAATACTCTTCCCAGTCAGTTATAATAAAAGATTAAAATAAACTATTCGCCGCCGGAATAAGCAACTTTAGCGCTGATTCCTTTAAGATTGCCGATTTTTCCGGCCAAAGCGCTGATAACATCATGAGGCGCATCAATGGCAATACTGATGATATTCATTTTTTTAGCGCGATAAGGGATTCCCATCCGCCCGATAATATATTGAGAATAATCGTGCAAGGTAGCATTAAACTTCTCAACCGATTCCATATCCTCAACAATCACAGCGATTACAGCAACTTTATTTTCCATCTTAAACCTCACGAAAAGTTATCAAAAGACAGAAGAGATATAACATGAAAGCAATATAAAAACAAGCCCTTTTGGCATAAAACAAAGCTTATTTTATTGACAAAATAGAAATTTTTGTATAATTTATAAACATAGTAAAACTAATTATTAATATTAAAACTATCATATTATGGAACAAGTCGTAAACTCTATGTGGCCCTTGGTGGCTATCATCGTGATTCTAATTGGACTATTTGTATCAGGAATCATACACCACCAAAAACATCCTGAAAGGATGGTCAAAACAGAAATCCTTCTTCCGACATGTTATACCGTGAACAGTATGTGCAACATTCTCATTCACGGCTTATTGCCGGAAAAAGAAAATGTTGAGTATGAGTCATACTTTTTCTGGCTGTTTTTTTCACTCGACGGAGATGTATATATCCGGCGACAGTTTAACGGAAGAAACATCTGTTGGGAGAGGTTCGGACAAAATGGAGAATCTCTCGGTCTTGTAAAGAAAGCCGAGATTCGACGAATGGAAGAAGCCGGAGAAATATTCCAAGCCACGGCGCTTCAACAAGAGCCGGATGGCAGAATAACGGCCATCTCTGTCATATTTGAAAAACTATGAATAAGACAATTTTATTGACAATTGCAGCAATCGTATTTGTTGCAATTGTAATAATTGTTATGCCGTATGAAAAAATCCGGAAGCGATAAAGCTTTCGGATTTTTTTATAACGGTTTGAAAATAATAAATAAGCAAAAAAAAGATAAAAAAAATAAAAATTTTACTTGATTAATTAAAAATGAGAGTGTATAAAGTCATCCGTAAACAAGATGGGCGCTTAGCTCAGCTGGAAGAGCATCTCGTTTACACCGAGAGGGTCGGGAGTTCGAACCTCTCAGCGCCCACCAATAAAAAGACCACCCGCAAGGGTGGTTTTTTTGTTGGTTTTTTGGGGGCTTGAGGTTTGAACTCCCGAGAAAGGGAGTTCGACTACCAGCGAAAGGCTCACGGAAGTGTGCCGGTCGGCTGTAAAGCCGATGAGCGCCAGTGCAACTCTAGCGCAGCGCAGAGTAACCGGATCAGCGCCCACCAATAAAAAGACCACCCACAAGGGTGGTTTTTTTGTTGGTTTTTTGGGGGCTTGAGGTTTGAACTCCCGAGAAAGGGAGTTCGACTACCAATAGAAGACATTCCGATTTTCCAAAGAATAAGACAAACAAAGTAATCATTGACAAAAAATTCACAACCTCTATAAGAGAAACATAATCATTTATTATTCTAACTAAAAATCTAAAATTATGAGGTTGAACAAAATTGTACTATCCGGTGCCAACGAACACACTGATGTAAAAGAGCTACTGGCCCTTTTAAACACTTGCCCCTTTGTAGAAATAGGTATTCAGGTTTCTGGCAACAAAGCAAATTTTGGCTCTGCCAGATACTGGTGGCTCCATACTCTCGCCGCTCATGCCACGCCGCAACACCACCTGGCCTTGCATTTAAACCAAGATTGGGTGGAAGGCTTCTGTGCCGGGAAAATCCCGCCGGAGCTTAACACTTTTCTTAACCTTGAGCACCCTAACGGCGCACCGATTTTTGAAAGGATACAGCTCAATTTCAAAATCGGACGAGAAAAAACACCCGATATGGACACCTTGTTGCAAACAATAAGGCATTACCAGGCAAAGCACAAGTTCATCTGGTCGTATAATAAGAGCAACCAGACTTTCATTGAGCAAGTCTACCAAAGCGGATTCCCAATTGATGCTCTGTTGTATGACTCCTCTTTTGGCGAAGGCATTGCCCCAAGCGAGCGCCCTGCTCCCGTCTTTGCCGATGTTTACCAGGGCTACGCCGGAGGACTCTCACCTGAAAATGTGGGAGCTGAATTACAAAAGATTCAAACAGTTGTCCAGGAGCATAGGAACATCTTTATTGATGCTGAAGGAGCTCTTAAAGGAGCAGATCGGCACTTATCACTGGAAAGGTGTGAACTTTTCTTAAAAAACGCCACCCAATTCCGCAACTGATGAAACTTCACCCCTGCCGATTATGAAAATCGACAGGGGTTCTTTTGTCACAACCACAAATTGAGCGAAGCGTCATTAAAACTTTTTGATTGCATTTGAGATAAATTGCATATATTAATATATATAAAATGACATAATACAACTAAAGATAAAAGATGAAAAATCTGATACTTCTGCTCGTTCTTTTCCCCTACCTGGCTTATGCCAAAGTAAGCGTCTATTTTTCGCCTTCCACGAAATGCGAGCAAGAAATCGTTGAGCTTATCAATCAATCACAAAGTAATATCGATGTTGCAATGTATTCCATCAATAATGATGAAATTGTCGATGCCCTAAAACGAGCCCATGACCGCGGAGTTAAGATAAGAATACTCACTGACAAACTGCAAGCCTCGTCCAAATACTCAAAAGTCATCGAGCTTTATCGTCACGGCATCAATATCAGGGTCCATTCCAAATTTAAGATTGAACATAACAAATTTGCAATTTTTGATTCTCTGACCGCCACCAGCGGCTCTTATAACTGGACCAACCCGGCAAGCAGCAAAAACAGCGAAAATTGCATATTTTTCAGTGAAGAACAAGAAACCATAACCCAATACCAAGATCGTTTTAACTACCTTTGGCAGCAAAACACCAAAAAAAAGTCTGACATTTGGTTCGCCAAAAGGCTAAAATCTCCACGCTAGCAACAAAAAAAGCTCCTTTTTCAAGGAGCTTTTTGGCAAACATAACAACAAGGACCGGCCTTTTGGACCAGTCCTTGAATTATATTAGTTTACAGAATCCTGCAAAGCTTTACCGGCTTTGAATTTAGCCTGTTTGCGTGCCGGGATCTTGATGGCAGCGCCAGTGCGAGGATTGCGGCCGGTGGTAGCAGCGCGTTTGCTAACGGCGAAAGTACCAAAACCAACCAAACGAACTTCATCACCTTTCTTCAAAGCTTTGGTGATAGAAGCAACAAAAGCATCCAAAGCCTTAGCAGAATCAGTTTTGGTAAGGCCGGTCTCGCTAGCAATGCTAGAAATCAATTCATTTTTATTCACGGTGAGGACTCCCTCTAATATAAGTTATAAACCAATGTAAACAAGGATTTTCCCTGCTTACAAGGAAATTGGAACACTAAAAAAAGTATGAGTCAAACAAAAAAGTCATATCTATCAACATTTTTCATCATTTTAGGGCTCAAAAAGCCCAAAAATAGCGGTTTTCCACAGCTTTGATGCCAACTTTTCCACAAAGATAAGACTGTTAAGACCAACAAACCTTAATTTACCTGATAGATTCGGACGATTCTTAAAAAAACAAAGACCGGATAGTTTAGCATCCGGTCTTGAATTCTTGCGCTTGTTTATTTGTTCTTAGAAATGGCAATTGATCTTACCTCTATTTTTTCACATCGGCTACAACGAAGAATTGTCGTAACAACAAAATCGTCGTTATCATTTTTGCCATAACGCGGCCCCTGTTCCACAAACCATCGGTGTCTTTTACACTCTTTTTTATTTGGTATCATAAGGCCAATTAAATTTAATTTGAATTAATGGAAAATTTCTGACTGTGCCGCAGTTTTTGCACCGACATTTTTGCGACACCCAATACTCGGCCTCTCCTGTCTCAGGATTCGACAACTTTTGAATATTCCATAGCTGGCGGGAATCAAACAATACCCATTTATGTTTTCTGCAAACCACAGAATTAAAACTTGAAAAATGATGGCCAAGGGCTATCCAATCACGCAATAGAACTTGCTTTCTTAAGAATAATTGTAACATAAGCTTATTTTTAATAGTAAAACAAACGAGCGCTCAATATACGCCAATTATTCTGTTTTGCAAACAAAAAAACGGGGGAAAACCCCGTTTTTTTTGCACCTCATATATATAATAGAGAAGTTACTTTTTGGCTTTAAGCGGTTTTACCTTGCCCTTGAGAGCAATTTTCAAGACCTCCTTAGCCTCAGAAACCGGAATAATCTTCATGCCTTTTTTGACATTATCCGGAATCTCGGCCAAGTCTTTCTCATTATCTTTAGGAATAATAACGGTCTTAATACCGCCACGCAAAGCTGAAAGGAGTTTTTCTTTAAGCCCGCCGATGGGAAGAACCCTACCCTGCAAGGTAATTTCACCGGTCATGGCCACATCTTTGCGTACCGGAATTTTGGTCAAAACCGAAACCAAAGTTGTATACATGGCGATACCGGCAGACGGGCCATCCTTTGGCGTTGCACCTTCCGGCACATGAACGTGGATGTCTGTTTTTTCAAAAACCTTCGGGTCAATTCCCAAATCCTTAGAATGGGAACGCACAACCGAATAAGCTGTTTCAATGGATTCCTTCATCACCTCGCCCAGCTTACCGGTTTGCTTAACGACACCCTTGCCTGGCATATCAACCGCCTCAATAAACAAAATATCTCCGCCGACCTCAGTCCAGGCCAACCCGGTTGTAACGCCGATATGGTCTTCTTCCTCAGCCTCGCCATAGCGATATTTGATAACGCCCAGATACTTGTCTATATTCTTGGCGGTGACGATGATCTTTTGTTTTTTCTTGGCCAAAAGCGTCTCTTTAATAGCCTTTCTGGCAATGGTTGCCAACTCTCTTTCCAGATTACGCACCCCCGCCTCTCTGGTATAATACCTGATAATGGAGCGCACGGCATCTTCAGAAATCTCAAGTTCGCTTGGCGTAACCGCATTTTCCACAAAAATCTTGGGAATCAGGTGGCGCTTGGCAATCTCGATTTTTTCATCTTCCGTATACCCCGAGAGCCTAATAATTTCCATACGATCCATTAAAGGCCGCGGCATATCCAAAGAATTTGCGGTTGTCACAAACATCACATCCGACAAGTCATAATCCACTTCCAGATAATGATCGTTAAAAGCGGAGTTTTGCTCAGGGTCAAGAACCTCCAACAAGGCAGAAGCCGGATCGCCACGATAATCATTACCCATCTTGTCGATTTCATCAAGCAAGAACAAAGGATTAGATGTACCGGCTTTTTTCATACCCTTTATGATTTTGCCCGGCATGGAACCGATATAGGTACGTCTGTGCCCCCTTATCTCGGCCTCATCGCGCATGCCGCCCAAAGAAGCCCGCACAAAAGCACGTCCGGTCGCCTTAGCAATAGATTTTCCCAAAGAAGTCTTACCAACTCCCGGAGGCCCGACTAAGCACAAAATCGGCCCTTTAACCTTGTCCGCTCTGGCTTGCACGGCCAAATATTCAACAATGCGCTCTTTGACCTTGTCCAAACCATAGTGATCTGCTTCCAAAATCTCCATAGCCTTAGAAAGATCCTTATTAACCTTAGAACGCTTCTTCCAAGGAATATCCAAAAGCCAATCCAAATAATTACGAACAACAGTCGCTTCAGCCGACATCACGCTCATGTTTTTGAGCTTTTTAACCTCAGCCAAAGCCTTTTCTTTTGCTTCTTTAGAAAGTTTAGTTTTTTCAATTTTCTTCATATATTCAGATATCTCAGCGTCTTCTTCGCCGTCGCCTAGTTCTTTCTGAATAGCCTTCATTTGCTCATTGAGGTAATATTCCTTCTGGCTTTTCTCCATTTGCTTTTTGACCCGATTACGGATTCTGTTTTCCACCTCAAGCAAAGTAATTTCTGAATCCATGAAGCCCAAGATTTTTTCAAATCTCTCAGAGAGTGTGGCTCCTTCCAACAAAGCCTGTTTATCGCTGATTTTAAGGGCCAAATGAGAAGCTATCGTATCGGCAAGTTTGCTGTAATCATCAATTTGGTTAACAGCAACCAACACTTCCGGCGCTGTTTTTTTAGATAACTTCACATATTCTTCAAATTGGGACAAAACCGCCCGAACGATTCCCTCCAATTCCGGATTTTTTTCTTCCACTTCCGGCATCAAAGTGATGTTGGCAGATAGATACTCCGGTTCATCATAGATTTTATTGAGTTTAACCCTTTCAAGCCCCTCGACCAGAACTTTGACAGTTCCATCAGGTAGCCTCAAAAGCTGCAAAACCGTTCCCAAGGTCCCCACATGGAAGACGTCATCACCATTTGGCGTTTCTACTGCGGCATCTTTTTGGGTAACAAGGACAATATTTTGGTCGTTATCGACCACTTCTTGCAGCGCGCGAATTGATTTTTCTCTTCCGACAAAAAGCGGAACAATCATTTTTGGGTAAACAACGATATCGCGCAAAGGCAATACCGGACATTTTTCTTTTTTCAAAGCCATTTCACACCTATAATAAAGAAAGTTATACAACTTATATAAGAAAAGCTATTTGCTTCTGCAAGATTCACATCTAATTTTTTTGCCACAATGCTTTTCCATAAGCAATTATAAACTGCTTAATCCACAAAAAAGATTTTTTTCATTGTGATAAGTGATAATAAAGATTTTGCAGATTAAAAAAAATATATATAATAGACGCAAATAAACGTATGGAGTAAAAAATGCCGATTAACAAAAATTTCTTGTCCAACGAAGACATTTCGGTCAATATTTCCGTCACACTTGGCACCGCCAACTTGCGCGTACATCAGCTGCTAAAACTCGGGCGTGGTGCGGTTGTGGAACTTGATCGAGGAATTAACGATTATGTAGACATCTATGCAAATGACGTTTTAATCGGTCATGGCGAAGTTGTCGTCACCGAGAATGAAACAATCGGCATCAGCATAACCAAACTTATTTCCGGTAATTAAGTGAGAAATGATGACTCTCTACAAAAGACTAGTAAAAAAGCCGCTAAAAAAACTCGGAGAAACATCAGCCATCATGTGGCTGACGTCTCTTATTTTTTACCTTTATGCAAAATTTGTCGGCCTCACCACCCGCTGGAGAACCGAACGGGTTGAAGAGTTTCACCAATTAGCCAGAGAAAAAGGTGGTGTAATTTTGGTCATCTGGCACGGGCGGGCATTAATGCTCCCTTTTTTCAAACAGAGGGATTTGCCCCTAGATGCTCTTGTATCTTTGCACCGTGATGGCCGCATGATAGCCGGGCTTCTCAAGCGTTTTGGCATTGGCATTATCGGAGGTTCCTCCAACGAAAATGCCAAAGGTGGCGCCCTAGATTTAATGAGAACACTAAGGAAAGAAACATCTATTTGCATCATTCCAGACGGCCCCAGAGGTCCCAGAATGATAATGGGTCGTTCCCCGATTTATTACGCACAAAAAACAGGCAAACCGATTATTGGCGGAGCTTATAGCATCAAAAACAGCAAAATAATAACAAAAGCCTGGGACAAAATGATGATTCCTTTTCCCTTTTCAAAAGGAGTTTGCAAAATTTCAGAGCCTTTATATGTTCCAGCAGATGCCACTGAAGAAGAGTTGGAAACATATCGTAAAAAAATGGAAGACCGCCTCAATCAAATCAGCATCGAATGCGATCAAGAAATGGGAATTTCTCCGGTTTTGCCAGACAAAAACGCCATCAATCCCAAACACCATATGTCCATCGACAGGAAATAATCCATGTTTATAAAAATCTATAATATACTCATCACGATTCTCTACCCCCTAGTTATTAAGAGGTATATAAAAAAGCGCCTAAACAACGGCAAAGAAGACAAACAACGTTTCAACGAACGTGTAGGCCGTTCCAAGCTTCCCCGCCCGGAAGGAAAACTTGTATGGCTACATGGAGCCTCTGTCGGCGAGTCTGTTTCCATGCTGCCACTAATCCAAAAGATATTAGATACATATTCGGATGCTCATGTTATGGTCACCACCGGTACAGTGACCTCAGCTGATGTTATGAGCAAACGTCTGCCGGAGAGAGCCTTTCACCAGTTTATTCCCATAGACAACCCCATCTTCACCACCCGCTTTGTCAAGCATTGGCACCCTGATGTTGCCTTGTGGTTTGAATCTGAATTTTGGCCAGCCATGCTCTCCAGCATCAGACGTAAAAACATTCCGTTAATTCTCATCAATGGTAGAATATCAAACAAATCATTCAAACGGTGGCAACAATTTGACTTTATCAGCAAAGAGCTGCTTGCTTGTTTCAGTCTATGCCTCGGCCAGTCAGAGGAAGATGCCTACCGCCTACAAGTTTTAGGTGCCAAAAGCAGCATGTGCTTGGGCAATCTTAAATATGCCGGGTTGCCCTTGCCGATAGATGAGGAAAAAAGAGATAGCATCCTAAAGCAGATTGGCAAACGTCCCCTTTGGCTTGCCAGCTCCACCCATAACGATGAAGAAGTTCGCATAGCAAAGATTCACAAAAGGCTAAAAGAAAAAATTCCCGGCCTTCTGACAATCATTGCTCCCCGCCACCCACAAAGAGGCAAAGAGATAAAAGAACAAATAGAAAACTTAGACCTTAAAGGAGCCTTGCGCTCAGCTAATGAAAAAATAACCCCGTCAACGGATATCTACATTGCTGACACCATTGGAGAGATGGGAATTTGGTACAACATTGCCAAAATTGTCTTTATCGGCGGCTCGCTCATTCCGCACGGCGGGCAGAACTTTATTGAACCGTCAAGAGTAAGAGACGCCGTCATTGTCGGTCCTCATATGCATAACTTTACCGATGCAATGAACAGAGCCAAAAAAGCGGACGCCGTTATGCAGGTAACCGACACCCAAGAGCTGGAAGAACTTTTGGATCAATTGCTTAGCAACAAAGAACTTTTAGAGGCAAAAGCCTCTCTGGCCTATAATTGGGCCAACAGCGAGGCAAAAGTTTTAGACGGCATCATGGATAAAGTTAAAGGATATATTTAAGTGAAGACGCCAACGCATTGGAAAAACAAGAATATATTGTCAGTTATACTCCTGCCGCTAGGTTGGATTTATGGGCTTGTGACCGCTTTGCGCCTATGGATGCACACCCCTCAAAAGGTCGATGCCAAAGTCATCTGTGTCGGCAACCTAACCGCCGGAGGCACAGGCAAAACTCCGGTTGCCGTTTCTTTAGCGGCTCTATTGCAACAAAATGGTAAGAATCCTTACTTTGTCAGCCGTGGCTATGGCGGAAAGCTTAAAGATGTTTTGGTTGACCCCAAACGCCACACAGCCGCAGATGTTGGGGATGAACCCCTGCTCTTGGCCCGTCAAGCACAAGTTGTGATTAATCCGCAGCGTTATGAAGGGGCTCTCTTAGCCGAACAAGAAGGTGCAGACTATATCATTATGGATGACGGCTTCCAAAATCCGTATTTGTACAAAGATTTTTCTTTCATCGTCGTTGATGGTAATTTTGGCCTTGGAAACGGTTTTTGCATCCCGGCCGGTCCTCTGCGTGAATTTGAAAGTTTAGGACTAAAAAGAGCCAACGCCGTCATTATTTTGGGAGAAGACAAACACAATTTAAGCGATAATCTGGGCAAACTTCCTGTTTTCAGAGGAAAAACCGTAGCTGTTTCTCCCTCTCCGCTAACTTATGATGTCGTTGCCTTTGCCGGCATCGGCCGTCCGGAGAAATTCTACCAGTCTTTAAGAGACTGCGGTTTTAAGATTGTTGCCACCAAAGACTTTCCTGATCATCACTTTTACAGCGAGGCAGAACTACAAGAACTGTTGGACTTGGGCAAAAAGCACAAGACTCCCGTTTACACCACCGCCAAAGACTTTGTAAAGATACCGCCTCGCCTGCAAAGCAAGTTCAAAGTGCTGGAAATCACCATTGAATGGGAAAATCCGGCAGAGTTAGCCAACTTTTTATTGCGCTGATATTACCAAATTTGCGAATATCCTGCTGCAGGATTTAGAAAACTTTTCCCGTCAATAAACCGATATCCTTTGTCGAGTGAAGCAATTTGCCCCATATCGTCCTCATCTAAAACAAGAACCGATGAAGCAAAATTTTCTTTCAAACGAGCCTCATGAACAGACTTAGGAATAACAATAACACCTCGTTGCATTTGCCAAGCCAAAACGACTTGAGCCGGCGTCGCATTTAATTTGGTTGCAATTTCAACAATAAGAGGATTCTGCAAGACACTTTCTTTCCCGTCTTTAGGCTGAGCCCCAAGCGGCGAATAAGCCGTTACTGCAATATTATTAGCGCGGCAATATTCAATCAAAGCGCTTTGTTGCAAAAATGGATGACATTCAACCTGATTAACAGCGGGCACAATTTCTGCCTTATTAATCAGATTATCAATATGTTCCCGATTAAAATTAGAGACCCCGATAGCCTTAATAAGCCCTTCATTGTAAAGATGTTCCATCTCCGCCCAAGTAAGCTCTAAAGGCTGTTGAGATAAAGGCACCCAATCTTGATCGTTTTGTGGCATTTGTGTACCTTTGGCTTGAGCCACCGGCCAATGGATTAAATACAAATCAAGATAATCAAGCTTCAGCTCTTCCAGAGTTTTCTTAAAAGCCGGGCGCACATCTTGCGGTGCATGAGAATCATTCCAAAGTTTTGAGGTAATAAAAAGCTCTTCTCTTTTTATATTGTCCTCATGAATGGCATCAAAGATAGCCTGCCCGATTTCTGACTGATTACCGTAAATCGCGGCACAATCAATATGACGATAACCGATTTTAATGGCCCAACGCACGGCCTGATAAACCTCACCGGGCTTTGCAAGCCAAGTACCGAGTCCTAAAATGGGAATATTTACATCATTATTCAATACTACGTTTTTCATAAAATTCTCCTCTCACGTTTACAGCATACAAAATATAAACGTAAAACAACAACTCTTAAAGAGAGGAGAAAAAATTATTTTACGGTCCAACTGTGAGAATATTCTTCATCCTTAAACAGAGCGGACAACCCGGTCACTTGTTTAAGACGCAAGAGCTCATCGGCAGACATTCCGATATTTTTACAAATCCATCCGTCACTTTTGCCCATTTCCAAGAGTTCAGCAACGATATTGCTCATCAAATCCACACTATGACTTCCTCTGGCGCGGTTGTGTCTGATGGTAGATGCCATTCTTTCACCTAAATCTTTATCGATAACGACCACGGGCAACCTACCTTTCTCACGAGCATAGATACGCTCACTTGTTTTCATAATGGTATAACGATGGAAACCATCTACCACGATATATTCATCAGCGTTTTTATCATAATAACACACAACCGGCTGGGTGAAACCATCTTCCCAAATAGAAAGCTCCAACAGGCGCATTTCCGGCGGGGCCACGCGGTTCGGATTGTAGTCGTTAGCCCGTACCTTCTCTACGGGAACGGCCATAACATTATAAACAGGGCTGGTAAATTCTTTCATGATAATATCCTTCATAAGCTTTTATATTTTTCAATTAATTCCTTTTCTCGCATAGTTTGTTTTTTGGTTTGAGCAAATCCCATATATTTACACAAATGATCATTCTTCAGGATACAAACTGCCATTCTTTTCCATGATGGAATATCAATTGTGGACTTAATATCATCTGTATCATCGGGAGTTCCCAAAAATCTAATTCTATCTTTAGATGAACGATAATGGCTTTTACCATTATTAACAATATGATAATCGCATTGTTCTAATTCCTCAATAGCTTCTGGGCTGACAACGCCTCCTTTCTTCCACCAAAAGCGGATTGAAGTTTTAAACTTGTTAATATAGTTTTGCCTGATATCATCGGGCAAAGTAGCCAACAAAAATTTAACATAGCTGCGCCAAGTATGCCCTTTAGGTAAAGTTATCTTTCCAACCCCCATAAGTTTGGTATTACCATAAAGAGCTGCAAAATTAGCCCCATGGACACGAGACACGACCCTAACCCAAGTGGCAGGCTCCAAAACCCGATAGAGGTTCAAGCTCTCCTTAGCAGTTTCATGATAAGGACTGGAAACACGCATTTGATTAATAGGCACCCCTGCCCGATAAAAAAGATCATAAATTTTATTATATTCAAACTCCTGCCTAGCATTGGCAATCCAAACGTCTTTAGTGGTCCAGTCATAAATCGGATAAGCGTTATAAAGATTAGGCGCCAATTTTGTTGTCCATTGAGAATTCTTCATAAGAGTTTTACGAACATTGGCATAGGCGCGATAACGATTGATAGACTCATCAGCTCTAATACCCACCATACAAATGGTAGTCCCCTGATGATGCTTTGCATACCACTTGGCAAACTCGGCATACAAATCCTCTTGAGACATTTTGTAACGATAGAATTCAAACGGATTATTTTTTAGATTAATAATATAAGGTTTATCTGGCATAGGCCTGACCCAAAGAGCCTCTTTTTCATCGTCCCACGGATACCAATACATTTGATAATTACTGACAGCACAACGAGACCCCATCGGCAAACAAACCCAATAAGGCTCAATATCATCAATATTATCATCAAACATTTTTTCAACATACTCAGTTGTTAACTGGTACTGAGCTTCAAAGTCCTGATGAAACACTCCAATTTTTTTCTTTATATTATGCCGTCTTTTATAATCCAACACCAAATTTAACAAAAGACCGCTATCCTTTCCGCCCGAGAAAGAAACGTAGATATTATCAAAATTTTCAAAAGCAAACTTAATTCTTTCTTGTGTTGCATCATAAACATTTTGATCATGATATATTTTCATAAACAGCCAACCTTATCAAAAGACATAGTTTTACAAACATTTTGCAACAATTTTTTCTTTCGTTCCAAATTATCTTTAATTAATCTTTCTAACCTGGTGTTAACCCAAAAATCATAAATATTCAAAGACGATTCACTATCTCCGTAGAAACGCGACAAGATATGGGTTTTGTCCTTATAGTCAAACGTCTGCGAAAAGTATACCAAATTTGCACAACCTTTCAAGACCAGTCTTGGAATTTCAACTTTGTATGTGCAAATCATCACCATTACATCACAATCAGTCTCAAAACGTTGAGTTACTTTTTTTCTATCACTTGTACCTGACAAAACGACATATGGTTTATTTTTAAGCAAACCAGATTCTCTCAAAAATCTAACCTCTCCCAAATATTTAGTATAAATAATGACTTTTTCTCCTTTTCGCTGAATATCATCAAGTAGTTCAGCAAGTTTTGTAACTTTTGCACTACAAATTGTATAAAGATATTGGAATTCCTGAATTGCCTGCAGAAATAGCACTCTCATTTTTCCCTGCAAGAAACGCTCTTTGTCATTCTGATAAGAAAGTTTTTCCTTATCTGTTAAGTCAAACCAATACTCATAATAGTTGACTTTGAGGTTATCGTTCAGATTACAAAACAAGACATACGGTTTTAAGAGTTTCATTGCTTGCCGTTCGAATTTTGGTAAAGACCAACGTTTAGAAACATCAAAATCATCGGTATAAAATGGCATAAATTGATACAAGAATTGCGTCTCCGTCATATTAAGCAAAGAATTATCCATAAATTGCATTAGGGCATATACATCTCTTAGTCCTCTACAAACAGGATTCTCAGAAAGTAAAAGTCTAAAATCAAGCTTTGCCTGCATAGAAAGTAATCTTTTTGTCCTACCAGAAGCTGTATTTTTTATACTTAAACAATCATCCACCACACAAAAGACCTTATTTTCAGAAGCCAAATCATAAAGTTGCAAATAAGGTTGATCCTGCAAGGAAAGTTCTTCGAAAGAAAAAAATTTACACCGCTCAGCCCCATTGTTAATTCCTGAAACAATCTTATTTTTGTAAGCAGGAACCCCCAGAGAAGTAGCTGATGCCAACCATACAAGGTAATCCCACCGTTTTTGGTACTTTCGGGCGAGTGTCAAGGCTTCGTTTACTCTTTCAGTATAATCTCTAGCGAAAATGATTCCACCCTGAGTCTGCTCAAAGTTTTTATATTTTTTCCGTTTCTGCATTGTTCACCATCAAAAAAATAAAAACCCTCAAGATAAAAATTAAGGGTCTTATCACAATTACATCTGCTGGTAAACCGATAAAGAAGACACATATAAGGGGCAAGCTTCCATCACAAACATAGCCTCATATTGAGTGTATTATGTAACCCAAGAAAAAAAACGTCAATACAAAAACCGCCTTTGAAAATCAAAGGCGGTTTGAAGTGGCGGAGAGTACAGGATGGCTAAGTAAAAAACTAACCAATGTTAGTTTTTTATCTGTAACATCTCAGAAAATGTTAGCGAGCCCGGAAATGACAATGCCACCGAGGCGAGCTTACATACCTGAGTGGTAGTCCTGTCTCCAATACAAAAACCGCCTTTGAAAATCAAAGGCGGTTTGAAGTGGCGGAGAGTACAGGACTCGAACCTGTGCATCGTTATTCACGATGACGGATTAGCAATCCGCTGCATTACCACTCTGCCAACTCTCCAGCAAAGCAACGCAGATATATTTATCCGAAGTTTAAGTTATCGTCAATAACTTTTTTTCAAAAAAGAGCAAGTAAAGATAAACTACTCACCAAAGACAATGGTAAGATACGTCATAGCGATAAAGCCCAAGAATACTGAGGCTGCCGAACGGCTTGTTTCTTTGGTGCCATAGGTTTCCGGCAAAATCTCGTTTACCACCACAAACAAAAGTGTTCCGCCGGCCAAAGCCATTCCATAGGGCACGATATTAAAACTAATGCCCATAAAGAACAAACCGACAATCGCTCCTAACGGCTGCACCAAACCAATAGCACAAGCCGTCAAAGCCGCACGCAGCCTTGAATTTCCTGCCGCCACCAAAGAGATGGCGATAGTCAAGCCCTCTGGAATATTATGAGCAGCAATTCCAACCACCAAGGAAAGCGGATTAACGAACTCCTCAGCCCCGAAAGCCACACCCACAGCCAAACCTTCCGGTAACTTATGCAAAGTAATGGCGATGATAAATAGCCAAGCCTTCCGGATATCAAAATGTGGTCCATGGTGTCCCATGGAATTATGCTCATGCGGAATAACAATATTCAAAATCCACACCAACAAAACTCCGACAAAGACAGCAAAGGCATACTCAAAAGCACTTAAATATATATTTTTGGCCTCTGTTATAATCTCATGCATGGACGGAACCAGCAAGGAGAAAAAAGACGCGGCCAGCATGATTCCCGCAGCGGCATTAAGTAACAAATTAATTTCTGATTTCACGTATTTCTTTTTTAAGAAAATACAAAAACCACCCACTCCGGTAATAAGTCCGGCAATTAAGGCCGCCTCAAACCCTCTTAAGAAAACCTCATTTATCATAAAAACCTACCTATCAAACAATTTTGCAATATCTGTAATTTTTAATTCCACATAAGTCGGACGCCCATGATTGCATTGCCCGGAATGTGGTGTTTTCTCCATATCACGCAGGAGTTGGTTCATTTCCTCCACATTTAGGCGTCTTCCGGCTCTAACCGAACCATGGCAAGCAATTGTAGCGCAAACCAAATGGAGTTTTTCTGTTAACTCAAAGCCACTGCCCCACTCTGCCATCTGCTCGGCAACATCTTCAACCAGTTTTTTAACATCCGTACTACCCAAAAGTGCCGGAATTTCCCGCACAATAACCGCCGTGGTACCAAATTCTTCTAACACGAGTCCAAGCCTGGCCAAATCTTCCGCGGCATCCAAAATCCTCGTTTTCTCCGCCGCAGGCAAATCAACCACCTCAGGAATAAGAAGCATTTGGGTAGCCACATGGCCAGACTTCAGACCGGCCTTGAGTTTTTCCATCACAATTCGCTCATGGGCGGCATGCTGGTCGGTAATAATGATGCTGTCTTCACTTTGCGATATGATATATGTATCATGAAACTGCGCCTTTGCCAAGCCTAAAGGCCCGACATCGCTGCGCGAAATTTCATCCTCGACATTCTCCACCCTAACAGAAAACTTATGCTCCAATTCTGGCAATTCCGCTTGGCGTTTAAGCTGGGGCCGATAAGCAAAATTCATGGCCTGGCGAGGTAAAAACTCTCCCAAAGAAACACTCTCTTCCAATCTATTCTCTTCCGACAAAGGATTTTGAAAATCAGGAATTTTATCGTTAACAAGCTGCTCCAGATTCAAAACGTTAGAAGCCCTGTTGGCATGAAGATTAAGCCCATTGCGGATGGATGAAACCAATAGCCCTCTGACCAACGCATTATCATAAAAACGCACCTCAGCCTTGGCCGGATGCACATTCACATCCACAAGTTGTGGCTCTACATCAAAAAACAACGCACAAAGCGGATACCTGCCCGAAGCCAAAACATCCTGATATGCACCACGGATGGCACCAAGCAGCAATTTATCCCTCACCGGCCGATTATTAACAAACAAAAACTGAGAAAGAGAATTTGCCTTATTAAGTGTCGGCAAGGAGATATAACCGCTAATCTTAACGCCCTCTCGTTCTGCACTGATAAGGATAGAATTTTCAGCAAACTCACGCCCCATAATAGCTGATATTCTGGCCAATCTGGCATCAAACAAATCACCGCTGCAAGCCGGCAAAGAAAATTTTTTACGATCATTCTCATAGAGGCTGAAAGCAATAGAAGGATTAGCCAGAGCGATTCTTTGCAAGATATCCGAACATTGAGACGCCTCATGCGCAGCTGTTTTCAAAAATTTCAAACGAGCCGGCGTGGCAAAAAACAAATCACGCACTTCGATTCTGGTGCCTTGAGATTGCGCAGCGGGAACAACCTCAGACTTTTGGCCGCCGTTAACCTCAATTTTCCAAGCACTGTCGGCATCTTTTATTCTGCTGATGATAGAAAGCCTGGCAACTGAGGCAATAGAGGGCAGCGCCTCCCCTCGAAAACCCAAGAAATTGATGTTAAAGAGGTTGTCATCCGGCAACTTGGAGGTTGCATGGCGTTCAACAGCCAAAGCAAGCTCCTCCTTGCTCATCCCTTTGCCGTTATCGGTTACGGTAATTAAGGTTTTACCCCCCTCATTCAAGCGCACCTCAATATTGGTGGCGCCGGCATCTATAGCGTTTTCCACCAGCTCTTTAACAACGGACGCCGGCCTCTCAACCACCTCTCCGGCGGCAATCTGGTTCACAAGATTTGATGGCAGAATTCTAATCGGCATTAGTCTCTCGGTATAATTAATTGCGCAAACGACGAATTGTTGCAATCAAATTAGCAGTAGATGCATCATGGCTGATGCCTGAGGCATTATTTTGCAACTCCGGCAAAATACTCAAAGCCATCTGCTTACCAAGTTCAACGCCCATTTGGTCAAAGGAATCAATATTCCAAATCACACCCTCAACAAAAGTCTTATGCTCATACATGGCAATCAACATCCCAAGCGTATAGGGGTCAACTTTCTTAAAGATGATGGTATTGGAAGGACGATTCCCCGGAAAACTCTTGTATTTCTTAAGTCTCTTAGCCTCTTCCTTGGGTTTGCCGGCTCTGCGCATTTCATCATAGGCTTCTTTGACGGTTTTTCCTTTCATTAAAGCCTCACCTTGCGCCAAAACATTAGCAAGCAAAATCTCATGATGCTCCCCGATTTCATTGTGAGAAATGGCCGGAACAATAAAATCGACCGGAACAATAGATGTTCCTTGGTGAATCATCTGAAAGAAAGAGTGCTGAACATCTGTCCCCGCCCCGCCGAATACAACCGGAGAAGTCTGATATTTAATGAAAGCATCATCATTAGAGACAAATTTTCCGTTGCTTTCCATCACCAACTGCTGCAAATAAGCAGGAAGATACTTTAGATACTGATCATAGGGAACGACCGCCGTGTTGTTGAAGTGGAAGAAATCATTATACCAAACCCCAAGCAAGCCGAGGATAACCGGAATATTCTTAGAAAATTCAGTATATTTGAAATGCATATCCATTTCATGAGCACCATCCAACATTTTCTCAAAGTTATCCATTCCAACGGCAATGGCAATAGATAGCCCGATGGCTGACCACATAGAATAACGCCCGCCGACAAAATCCCAAAATTCAAACATATTTTCAGTATTAATGCCAAATTTCTCAACTTCCTTGGCATTGGTGGAAACAGCCACAAAATGTTTGGCCACGGCATGCTCGCCCAAAGCATCAACCAACCACTTACGACAGGTTTTGGCATTAGTGAGTGTCTCAATTGTCGTAAAAGTCTTTGAACAAACAACAAAAAGTGTCTCTTCGGGGTTAATCTTATTCAAAACCTCACTACAGGCGGTTCCGTCAATGTTAGAGATAAAATAACATTTGATATCTTTAGCCCAATACTTGCGCAAAGCCTCGGTCGCCATTTTTGGGCCCAAATCAGAGCCTCCGATACCGATATTAACGATATTGGTTAACTTTTTGCCCGTCTGCCCCACAAATTTTCCCAAACGCACATCTTCGGAAAACTTGCGCATCTTGGCCAATACGGCATTAATTTCCGACATAACATTTTTACCGTCCACATAAATCGGAGAATTTTCACGATTGCGCAACGCAATATGCAAAACGGCCCGATTCTCGGTTGAATTAATTTTATCCCCCCTAAACATAGCCTCAATTCTTTCGGCCAACTTAGATTCTTTAGCCAGCAACAGTAAATAAGCCAAGGTTCTGTCGGTAATACGGTTTTTAGAGTAATCCAACATTATAGAATCAAGATTAATAGTATAACGCTCTGCCCTCTGAGGATCCTTGCGGAATAGGCCGCGCATCTCGACATCGCGCATTTTTTTATAGTGTTTTTCCAGCTTTTTCCAAGCTCTTGACTTATTTGCTTCCGGCTTTTTCCCAAACATTTTTATTATCTCCTTGTTAATTGGTCAGAATTTGCCTATCTCGACACTAACCATCTTGCTGTCATCAAAATATTTTTGAGCAGCCTCATTTACCTGTCTTAAGCTGATATTAGCAATATAATCGTTTCTTTTTTGCAAAAAATCCAGCCCTAAATTATATTTTTGCATAGCTGTCAATATCTCGGCAATATTTTCGATTGATGCAAATCTCAAGTTATAAGAGGCAATTAGATAGTTTTTTGCATTTTCGAGCTCAACTTTTGAGACGCCCTGCTGCCTAAAAATCCTTGTTTGTTCATGAAGCAAAGTATCAGCTTTCTTAAATTTATCTGCCGTGGAAGAAAATGCCACCACCAACAAAGGCGACTTATCATCTATGGACAAATACGAGTATACTCCGTAGGTTAGTCCCTCTTTCTCACGCAGTTGTTGAGAAAGTTTTGATGTTAGTCCTGCTCCGCCCCAAATGTAATTAGCAACAAACAACGGATAAAAGTCTTCATGATTGCGGGAAACCCCCGGCAAAGCTTTCAAAACCATATTTTGCCCACTGTCTCTTGCAATTTGGCGCACACGCCCGTCAAAATCAATCTCAGCCTCTTTCACAAAATTAATTTGCCCGTTAGACGGCAGGTTAGCAAAAACACCATCAATAAATTCAGCGGCCTCCTCAGCGTTAAGATCTCCGGCAATACCGATAATCAAATTGTTTTGGCTAAAATTATCTTTAACAAATCGCCGCAAATCCGCCGCAGATATTTTGTCAATATCCTGAACTTTGCCAAGAGGATTCCTACCATAAGGATGCTCGCCATAAAGCTCCTTAATAAACTCAAGTTCCAAAGCCCTAGCCGGGTATTCATCTTGGCGCTTGAGAGCCTCTTTCATTTGAGCTTTAACTCTATTGATGTCTACCTCATAAAATCTGGGAGAAGAGAGCATCAAATTCAGATACTTCACCGCCTCTTTGGCATTGGCCTTGGTGGTAAGCATAGAACCGGAAAAATCATCTTTACCGGCAGTAAAACTTACTTTAATAGCCAAACTTTCCAACGCCTCTTTCAAGGCTTGTCCATCCAGGTCACCGGCCCCCTCAGTCAAAAGAGCTGCTGTCATTTGGGCAATTCCTTGCTCATCTTCATCATCACTGGCATAACCGGCATTTTTAAAGCTGAAATTTAAACTGATAATCGGGTTTGCACCATCTTCAAGCAGATAAGCCTTTAGCTTGGCCTTAGGCGAAATAAATTCCACCACCGGCGTTGAAAAATTCTTAGCTTTCAAAACCGAATTTTCAACAATTGCTTGTGGATTAGAGCTAAACAGGACAGACACTCGCGGCCCCCATTTCCACACACTCCAAACCACAGCCGCCAAAAGCACCAAACCAACGCACCATTTGCGAGCGAAATTCTTACGATATCTCGGCGCCCTCATTGCTTTTCTCCATTCTCTTCAAGCGGCTGCAAAATACCAACAACTTCAGGAGCAGAGTTTGTGAGCTTTTCTGCCGCCTCACGCACTTCCGAAAGACGCACGGCCTTAAGTTTTTCTTCTTGAGATTCAATCTCATCCAAAGACACTCCGGCCACCGCCATAGACCCGATAATATAAGCAGCATCTTCAGGATTATCCTTCAGATAAACAAGACCTGCCAACATTTTTTTGCGAATTTTCTCAAGCTCATCAATATCAAATTCGCTCATAGCTTCATTCCAAGCGCTTTCAAAGGATTTCACCAATTCTTGCGGTCTCACCCCGTCTGCCGGAATCATGGCAATCACAAACTGTCCATAACTTCTTGATATTGGATTATAATCGACACTGACACTTAATGCTTTTTTATTCTCAAGCACCAACTTTTTATACAGTTTAGAGGTTTCTCCGCCCCCCATATATGCAGCCAAAACTTGTAAACTATAAACACGTTCCGGCTCAACCTTGTAAGAAGGAGCCGCAAACATCACCAAAACACGGCCCCCCCTAATATCCGGCTTGCTCATTGTAATTGTAGCTCTAAATTCCGACTGCAATTTTGGCATTTCTGTTTCAATAACCTTTGCCGTGGGAATATCGCCATAATATTTTTCAGCTAATTGCTTAGCTGTTGGCACATCAATATCTCCGGCCAACACCAAAACTGCATTGTTGGGAGCATAATAACGTTGATAAAACTCGATTAAATCTTCTTTTTTGAGATTTTTTATCTCGGTATCAACCCCGGTAACCGGCCTGGCATAAGGATGTTCCTGCCACAAAGCTCTGTTTAT
>CALXVX010000019.1 GCA_944392215.1 uncultured Alphaproteobacteria bacterium
AAGGTTGGGTGATGATGAAAGAGGCAAACAAAGCCACAATCAACATCAAAGGCATCATTAAATAAGTCGGAACTTTGAGTTTTTTGGTTGAAAAAGTTGGAATTCGGCTAACCATAAGGAAAGTCACAATCACCAACAACGTTGCACAAAAAGCATTGGAACGCACCAACCAATCAAGCTCCGGAAAATCAAAAGAGATCATGATAGGCATCATCACCAATGCGGCAGCGGCAGGCGCCGGCACACCAACAAAGAAATGGTTCCAATATTCAGGTTGAGGCTCTTCTTCCAACATGGTATTAAACCGAGCCAAGCGCATAGCCATTCCAACTGAGAGCAACAAGCAGAAAAACCAACCAAATTTTGGCAAATCAAACATTGTCCACTGATAAATCATAATGGCCGGAGCCACGCCGAAACTAATGCAATCGGATAAAGAATCAAGTTCGGCACCAAATTTGGTAGAACCTTTGAGCATTCGTGCGACACGCCCATCCAAAAGGTCAAAGAAAGCAGCCACAAAAACGCAGATAACGGCTTTTGCCCAGTCAGCCTGGATAGAATAGCGGATAGAAGTTACACCGGCGCAAAGAGCAAGCAAAGTAACGATGTTTGGAGCAATTTTGCGAAACGGCAAAGCTTTCAGCTTCTGTTTAGAGAGCTGAATTTTCTGATTAATTCTTTCCATTATCTGATAACTCCGTCAAGAGCTTTGGCATCAGAATCCAAGCGCGCAATGATGGATTCTCCGGCCACCATAGTCTGCCCCAAGGCAACCTGCGGCTCAACACCTTCAGGCAAATAGACATCCAGACGAGAGCCAAAACGGATCATACCAAAACGCTCACCGGCTTTGTACTCTTGGCCAACGGTGGCATCACAAACGATTCTGCGGGCGACCAAACCGGCAATTTGCACGAAGCAGATATCTTTGCCGCAAGAAGTTTTCATAGCCAGAAGCTGGCGTTCATTATCCTTACTGGCCTTATCAAGAGTAGCATTAAAGAATTTTCCGGGAACATAGACAGCCTTGGTAATTTTTCCCTCTGCCGGAGAACGGTTAACATGGACATTGAAAACGCTCATAAAGATACTAACTCTGGTAAATTCTTTTTTGCCCATTCCGAGTTCTTCCGGAGCCGGTACCTTGGCAATCATCTGCACAATACCATCAGCGGGAGAAACGACGACATTTTTGATATCAGGCGTAACACGCTCAGGATCGCGAAAGAAATAATAACACCAAACGGTTAAAACGACACCCATCCAGCCCAAGGGTTCCCAGATGATTGCCAATAACGCAGTTATTGCAGCAAAGATACCGACAAACCGCCAACCTTCATTATGAATATTTGGCAGCAAGAAAGTGCGCCAAGAAAGATTAATACTTTTCATAGAAACAATCCTTATGTTGCTTTAGGGGAGAGCATCTGGCCGTGACGCTGTCAACTGCCGCCAAATTTTCTACGCCTAAAAAAGTTATAACAGGTAATAGAGAGCATATTTTTAAGCCAAGAGCAAGATTATTTTTAGGGAGTTAGTAATTTTTAAAATTTGGGGTTGCAAATAAAATAAAAGCTATGTATAAACAAGAAAGACTAAAGCGCTTGTGGCGGAACAGGTAGACGCTGCAGACTTAAAATCTGTTGGGAGCAATCCCGTGCCGGTTCGATTCCGGCCTAGCGCACCAATAAAAAAGACACCTTTCAAGGTGTCTTTTTTATTGATATAACGTGTGCTTGCCGGAAGCGAACCGAAGGTTCGGAGCGGGAAGTTGGTGAAAACGAGCATTGAGCTCCAGCGAACAGCTTAGCGAAATGCGACGTTTGAGCCTTACGACGCGAAAGGGGCCCAACTCGACGAGGAAAAAGAACAATACATCCCTCCTTGAGTTGGGAATTTACATTCCGGCCTAGCGCACCAATAAAAAAAGACACCTTTCAAGGTGCCTTTTTTTGAGGAAGAAGTTCTAAATATCTAGATTTTTTCCATCACAACGCGGCAAGGATGTCTTTATAATAATTGAGGGTTGCACGCACTCTCGGAATATCCTTCAATCGCCGCTTGGCAGAGAGAAAAATAAAAACTTTTGTATCACATTTCAGGTTATTTAAGCAAATCAATCCCTCATTTTTAAAGCTCATCGGCAACAAACCTATTCCGGCCCCAAAACGGATCATATTGAGCATGGCCGCCCCGCTGGTAGACACCAAACATACCTGCGAAGACTCTCTCAAAATTTGCTGAAAATCAGCACTATAAACCTTAATATTACCACGGCTGACTAGCCGATGATTATCACTCATATCCTGCAGACTGACAGGATACCCGTATTTAGCCAAATATTTAGGTGCTGCAAAATATCCGCAAGGCAAAATTTTCTTATAAATCAAAGCAATATCTGTTGTCTTCTCAATAGGTTGCCGTGAAAGACAAATATCACAATTTTTACAATCTTGTTCTGCATTTTGTATTGGTACAACTTCCAACTCCAACGACGGATATTTTTCAAAAAATTCCATAACATTTTCCGGCGGAATAGTTGACGATATGCTGAGATCTATACCAACGCGTACCTTACCGGACACTTTGCTACAGCTTCCCTTTTCTTTGCAAAAGCGCTCCCAAATTTCAACAACTTTTTCCAAGCCTTCCATTACCCTCATTCCGCCGGGAGTTAATGCGCAGTTTCTCCCCTTTTCGCAAACCAATTTCAAATGAAGATTATTTTCAAAATCAGCAATATACTTATTTAAGGTATCAACCGAAAGCCCCTGAGCTTCTGCAGCCTTTTTCTTGCCGGCACAATAATGGATGGCCCGCAAAGCAATAAAAGCCTCTAAATTTCGCAAATCTTTACTATCGAGCATTTTTCTAAATTTTCCTCACAGATTATTCAATGCCTCTTTAAGATACTCACCGACAATTTTAACCCGGCTGAACGTCTTAAAATCTCTATGAACAACCGCATAAACATTGGCAGAAATATCACAACAAATATTATCCAAACGAACCAATCCAGTTTTGGCAAAAGAAGAAGGCATCACTCCAATTCCAATACCGTTTTTGATAGCCTCGTGCAACATAAAGACATTATCGGAAACATAAACTTTGTGCTGAGCCGCCTTGAAAATATATTTTGCCTCATTAAGCCAATCCTCACTGTTACTCTTAAAAATCATGTGATGATTTTGCAACATATCTTCCAAATCCTTTGGATATCCATACTTATTAAGATACTCAGACGATGCAAAGAAATTGGCCTTAACCGGACGGCTGAAAAACAATTCCCAATCATCACCACGCGGCAGCTTATATCCCAAAGCAATATCATAAGCTGAATTTTTGACCTCATTATCAAAATCAAAAGACAAGGATGTTACTCTGATTTTTCTGTTTTTTCTAAAAACTTTCCACAAATCAGTAGCCACAACATCTGCTCGGATATTTCTATCCCACAACAACCGCACTTCTCCTTTAAGCCCGTCTTTTTCGGTAGCCAAAATATACAAACGCTTTAAGGCTTGTTCGAGCTCGGCGGCAAAAGCGGTAAATTGAGCCCCTCTCGGCGTCAGCTTGGCCTCTCCGCCTGAAGAATGCAACAAATCAGTTCCGCACTCTTGCTCCAGATATCTGATATATTTTGTAATTGTATCAACGGAAACACTCATTTCTTTGGCAGCCCGGCGTTTGCCCTCACACTGGCTGACAGCATAAAGAAAAACCAATGCCTTCAAATCTGCCAAAGCTTTTTTGCCAAACATCTTCCAACCCTTGTTACAACATTTGCGTTAAATTTACTCTAATATAACAACTATTAATTTTGTTTAAATAAATTTTATAATTATTGCGAGTAGTGTTGCATAACTTTTTGGGGTTGCGTCTCCGCTTTTAATATAATATAACATCGAAAAAAGGAAAAACACCATGAGAGTAGAAATTTTTGATTTTGAGCTCCCGCGCGAGCTCATCGCCAACCAGCCGGTCTCCCCAAGAGACCACTCCAGACTTTTGGATTTGTCAGAAGAAGGAAAAATAACCGACCGCCATTTTTATGACCTTCCAGACTTACTGGAAGAAAGCGATGTTTTAGTTTTCAACGACACCAAAGTCATCCCTGCCCGCCTTTTTGGCGCCAGAGGAGAAGCCTTGGTGGAGCTCACACTTTACCGCCCGATTGACGGTATTCGCTGGATGGCCTTTATCAAAAATGCCAAAAGACTAAGACCCGGAGACGAAATAGAATTCTACACCGATAAAATCTCCGCTGAGAACTCTGATTTTTCCGCCCAAGTTATAGAAAAACAAGGTGAAGAAGGCGTCTTGATTTCTTTTAACTGCCCACCACAAGATCTGGCCGCCAAATTAGAGCAATTTGGATTTATGCCCTTGCCGCCCTACATCAAGCGCGACCGTCCTTCTGCAGATTCGATATGGTATAAATTCAACGATAAAGAAAACTACCAAACCGTTTACGCCAAACATGAAGGAGCCGTAGCCGCACCGACGGCGGGCCTGCACTTTACCGACGATGTCTTAAAAAAACTAAGAGATAAAGGCGTAAAAGAAGTTTTCTTAACCCTCCATGTTGGCGCCGGAACCTTCCTGCCGGTCAAAACCGAAGACACCAAAGACCATAAAATGCATGCCGAATATGGACATATAAGTGAAGATGCCGCTGCAGTAATCAATGATGCAAAACGAGCCGGCAAAAGAATTATAGCCGTTGGCACAACTTCTCTGCGATTGTTGGAAAGCGCGGCAGATGAAAAAGGTGTTCTTCACCCCTTCACCGGAGAGACGGATATATTCATCACCCCCGGCTACAAATTCAAGATGATTGATATGCTGATAACCAACTTCCATTTGCCGAAATCAACCTTATTTATGCTGGTTTGTGCCGTTGCGGGAACAGAGCGGATGAAAGAGGCTTATGCTCACGCCATCAAAGAAAAATATCGTTTTTATTCCTATGGCGACAGCTCAATTCTTAAATGCGTAAATAAAATTTAACCTTTAGGAAGTACAATACTGTCACTTTTGAGGAGCACAAAGCGACAATGAAAAAACTGGCACAATTGGAAAAGACCATCCCCCTAATCGGCAATATGTTTTTGCCGGCATTTTTATTTGCCGTTGCTCTGCTGAGTTTTTATCTTTGCGGAGATTATTCTTCCGGCACTACCGGATTTTTACACATTGGTTTTTACCTCCTAAATTTCGTTGGGTTTCTTGCTCTGCTATATTTCAACCGTGCCAAACCGGTATTTTTACTGTTGATAATGGTGATAAGCTACACTCTCATCAACCTTTTTAAACACCAATCTCCGGAGACTTACATCAGCTCTGCGGCATATATCAGTCTTTGTTCTTTAGTGCCCATAAATTTGTTGTTCTTCTACTTTTGGCCGCGGCGTCCCCTGTTTACCAAAATCAATGTTTGGTTTCTGCTGGGCATTTTTGCACAATATGCCTTGGCCGAGCATTTGGCTCGCTCAAACATCGGGCTTGGCTTCTTTTTGTTTTCAGCCCCTTCATCTTTAAATATTTTTGCGGTTGGAATGTTTCTAATCGTTTTGGGGATTATTCTAGTCAATGCCATTCGCTCCGGCAGCATCACTGACTACAATTTCTTTTTTTCTTTTTTGGCCTTAATGTTGTCATTTTACTACTCTGACACGGCATCTGGCTTAAGTGTTTTTTCTTTTTGCGCCGTATTGTGCCTGCTTTCGGCTCTGGCTCAAAATTTGTACAACGAGACCTATAAAGATACTTTAACCGGGCTCGACAGCCGCAATTCTTATATGATTCATGCCAAAAATTTTCCTCTCAAATACAGTATTGGCATTGTAAGTATTGATGATTATGACAAGCTTGGCACCAATTTTGGCCGCCGCATCCGCAATATTCTAACCAAGCTGATTGCCGAAAAGATAATTGAGTTAGAAAAAGATGAGGCCATATACCGCTATGCAGAAGATGAGTTTGTAATCGTCTACAAGAGTTTAGACAAGAAAGAAGGGTTTGAAAGATTAGAAACCATTCGCCGCGCCATTGCCTCTGCCCAATTTCAGTTCAGTCCGCGCAAAAAACCAATAAAGCTGACCGTATCGGCCAGTATCTCGGAAAAAAAGCGCAGCGACGCCAATTCATTTGAGGTTTTGGTAAGAGCCGACAAAGCCCTGCAAAAAACCAGAGCTTTCAGCCACAACGTGACATCCAAGGCCTAAAAAGACTTCTTTTCTTTGCGCAAAACAAAATAAACAACGGCAAGCCCGGCAACAATCAACGGTACAGACAATATTTGCCCCATGGTAACACCGCCAAAGAAAAATCCGAGCTGGGCATCAGGCTCTCTGAACTGCTCCAGGCAGATTCTGAAACATCCATATAAAACGATAAACAGAGCAGAAACAATACCATGATTCTGACGGATCTTGGAAAAGCGCCACAACCAGTTTAAGATGATAAACATCAGCACACCCTCCAGTAGTCCCTCATAAAGTTGAGAAGGATGCCTGGGTAAAAATCCGCCGTTTGGAAAACGCACGGCCCAAGGCACATCCGTCACTCTGCCCCAAAGCTCATCATTTACAAAATTGGCCAGACGCCCCAAAAAGATACCGATTGGAGCATAAAGCACAATCAAATCCGTCAACGCCAAAAACGGATAATTTATCTTGCGAGAGAACCAATACATGGCAACAATCACGCCCACAGCCCCACCATGGAAAGACATTCCGCCTTTCCATATCTCCAAAAGATGCCATGGCTTGAGCCACATCTCGGCTCCGCCATAAAAAATGGCATACCCCAAACGTCCACCCAAGATAATACCGATTGTCAGATAAAAGATAAGGTCTTCGACTTGTGCCTTAGAAAGGCCCAAAGAATTAACCCGCACATTGCGGTTGATAAGCCACCACCCCATAAGGATTCCAACCAGATAAGCCATAGAATACCAACGAATGGCAAAAGAACCGACAGAAAAAATCACCGGTGAAATATCGGGAAAAGGCAGGCCAATCATAACAAAATCCCTCTATGGTTAGAAATTAGGTTAAAGAATAATTAATTTGCATTAGGATATCCACACCTAAAAAAAACTTTCTGGCATAAAAAAGATAAGCATTTGATTTTCAACAAAAATAAAAATAAAGATTTATCCACATCTGTGGATTAGGTGGACAACTGCGACTCGGGGATTGATATTTGCGACTCGTCATTGCAAGCTGTAGTCATAATAATTTTTTATTTTCGGAGCAATAAGAAATGGAACCGGCAAAGAACTTAGCCCCACTTTACAACCCCATAGATTTGGTTGAAACCATATTTTCAAGCCGCTCTTTCGAGTTTGAACGCCGCGGTGCCAATGAGGTTGTAATTGAGGTCCAAGGCAAATGGAACAACATGTTGCTGTTTTTTGCCTGGGAAGCCAGCATGAACTGCCTGCACCTTTCCTGCCTGATGGATATAGAGACAAGGATTGAAGACCGCAGTAAGATTTTTGAGTTATTAGCCCTGATAAATGAGGAGCTGTGGGTTGGCCATTTTTCCTATTGGACCGAGCAAAACACACCTGTTTTCAAACATTCGCTGTTTTTGAATAATGAAGATGACTTTTTTGAAGAAAAAATAGAACAGATGATAGACATTGCCATCAAGGAATGTGAGCGCATGTATCCGGTATTCAAGGTAGTTTTAACCAAAGGGATGGAGCCCAAACAAGCGCTTTATCCGATGTTGATGGAAACCGTCGGCCAGGCCTAACAAAAAAAGACGTTCCTGTTTCAAAGGAACGTCTTTTTTTGCTACAGCAAGCACCTGTCAATCAAATCACCTACTGTATGAATAGTCTCCATCTCGGCATCCGAAATCAGTATTCCTAACCCAGTTGCCAAAACAAATTGAAGCTCTACTTTATCCACAATATCTTGAAGAATAGTTTCTTTCCCAATCTCCTGTGGATAAAAAGCCAATTCCTCAATAACTTTTAAAACAGCTTGTTCTGTTACTTTCATAATGGTTATTTTTGTTGTTCAACAATATCCACCAAGTCTTGGACTGTTCGTGAATCACAAACTTTTTTGAACTCGACACCCAAATTTAGTGAGATCAAAAACAAATCCAAACTATCCAATCCCAACGTATCTCTCAAATCAGCATCCGTTGTGATTAACCGGGCATTGATTTTTCCTAATTCTTTTACCAAAGCCCTTTTGACTCGTTTCTCTGATGTTTTCATCTTTGCATGATTTTAAGAGGTTTCGACGATAACTTACCTTTTTTGCCTTTAGGTAAACTTTGCCTGGTCTTCACCATCTGGCGTTTAAGTTCTCTGGTTGGCAAATGGAGCGTTTGACAACAAACAAATCCCATACCCTGAAAAAACAGAGCCGTTTTGTAAAAAAAATTCATAATAGTTAGATTAATGGTTAGACATAAACTTAACAAAGTTTTGTCAGAATATTAAATTTAAGACAAGATTGCAAGCGTAATTTAAAAAATAAAAGCCGTTTTGAGCGACCTTTTATTTTTTGTTGTTTCTTTGATATTTTTTCCAATGGCTGACATTTTGGTTATGTTCATTTAAGGAGTTTGCAAACCTATGCCCGCCGGTGCCATCCGCCACAAAATAAAGATAAGAGCTAACTTCAGGATTAGCGGCAGCCTCCAATGACGCCTTGCCCGGATTACAAATTGGTTTGGGAGGCAAACCATAGTACTTATAGGTATTGTAAGGACTATCAATCTCCAGGTCCTTGCGCGTAAGCAAACGCCCCAAATCTTTTTTGCCTTCGGTTAAAGCATAAATAACCGTCGGATCTGTCTGCAAGCGCATCCCCTTGCGCAAACGATTAACAAAAACAGAAGCAACCAGTCCGCGCTCCTCTGGCACTCCAGTTTCTTTTTCAATAATGGAAGCTAATACCAACAACTCTTGAGAATTCTTAACCGGCACAGTCTCATCTCTTTTTCCCCAAGCCTCGCTTAAAGCCTTTTGCATAGCCTCTTGTGCCTGAATAATAACACTGTCACGGCTATCACCCCTAAAAAAGCTATAAGTTTCCGGCAATAGGCTTCCATCTTCAGGCTCAAGCGTAATCTCCCCGCTCAAAAGCTCATTAGATTGGATAATTTTAAGCATTTGAGCAGTGGTCAGCCCCTCCGGCAAAGTCAATTTGCGGTATAAAACCTCGCCTTTGGCCATTTGCGCAAGAACATCTGCCATTGAGACATGGGAAGCAAACTGATACTCGCCGGCCTTTAGATGCTTGTCCAACCCTTGCAGTCTTGCCGCCAATTTAAATAAAAACGGATGCTTGATAACACCTGCCTGCGACAACATTTCTGCCACACTGCCCGAACCTGCTCCCCGATTAATCAAAACGACCGTATCTTCGACTAATGGGCCGGGCTCATAAACGGCTTTTTTGACATACACCGCCACCAGCAAAGCACACAAAAGGCCAAACAGAAATAATTTTTTCATAAAACCTATTCCACGCCGGAATCAAAAAAGCCGCCCCAAGCCGGAAACTTCCCGACAACATTTTGCCGATATCCGACCTCAAGGCAGCTTTTGATGACTATTTATATTGTTTCAAAACCAAAGATGAGTTTGTTCCGCCGAAACCAAAGCTGTTAGACATGACGGCTTTAATTTCACGTTTTTTAGCCTTCAGCGGTACAAGATCAAAATCAGCCAACTCATCAGCCGGATTCTCCAAATTCAGTGTCGGCGGACAAATCTGATCACGCAAGGCCAAAATAGAATAGACAGCCTCCACCGCACCGGCAGCACCCAACAAGTGGCCGATAGAAGATTTGGTAGAAGACATGGAAACATGCTTGATTCCCTCATCACCAAACAAGCGCTTAACGGCCAAAGCCTCGCCGACATCGCCTGCAGGAGTAGAAGTTCCGTGCGCATTAATATAGCCAATATCAGAAAGTTTAACACCATGCTCTGCCGCGTGGTCGGTGGCCATCTTCATGGCCCTGTAGGCACCGTCACCGGAAGGCGCGGTAATATGATAAGCATCACCGCTCATACCATAGCCCACAACCTCGGCATAAATTTTTGCACCTCTTTTCTTAGCATGCTCTAATTCTTCCAGCACAACAGCCCCGGCACCTTCACCCATTACAAAACCGCTGCGAGCCTTATCCCAAGGACGAGAGGCTTTTTCCGGAGCGTCATTAAAATCAGAAGTAATTGCTTTCATTCTGGCAAAACCTGACAAACCCAGCACATTAATAGCGGATTCGGCACCGCCGGCCAACATCAAATCAGCATCACCGCGAGCAATCATGGCAGAGGCATCGCCGATAGCATGTGTTCCGGTAGAACAAGCGGTAACGCAAGCATGGTTTGGACCTTTAAGACCAAATTTGATAGAAAGGTTGCCGGAAATTAAGTTAATCAAACAAGAAGGAATAAAGAACGGAGAAATTCTTTTCATACCATTTTCATTAAATGAAACAGAATTCTCATAGATGGTCTGCAAACCGCCGATTCCAGATCCCATCATAACACCGGCGCGATATTTTTCTTCTTCACTGACATTTTCGGGATTCCAGCCGGCATCGGCCAAAGCATCAGAACCAGCGGCCATACCATAGAGAATAAACTTATCATTTTTCTTCTGGTCTTTCGGAGCCATAACGCTGTCAGGGTTAAACTCCCCCTCACCATCGCCCCAAGGCACTTGCCCTGCAATAGTAACCGGAATATCTTTCAGATCAACTCCTGTAACATTTTTGATACCGGATTTTCCGGCCAAAATACTCTTCCAGTTATGTTCCACACCGCGTCCTAACGGCGACAAAATACCCAATCCGGTTACAACAACTCTTCTCATACGTTTCATTCCTTCAATGTTACATCCAGATAACAATGAAACTCGCTTTAAGATATGAGCGAGTTTCAAAATTTTCCAAAGTCATACAGACTTAAGCATTCTTAGAAAGATAATCGATAGCATCTTTAACAGTAAGAATTTTTTCAGCAGCTTCATCAGGGATTTCGCAACCGAACTCTTCCTCAAAAGCCATAACCAATTCTACTGTATCCAAGCTATCAGCGCCCAAATCGTCAATGAAGCTGGCATTGTCGGTAACTTTAGATTCTTCAACGCCAAGATGTTCTGCAACGATTTTCTTAACGCGGTTTGCTGTATCAGTCATATGATAAACCTCAAAAAAATTAAAACAAATTAATCGGACCACGACGAGCCCGTGATTGACTTGTTAGCACAATTTTATACCATTTGACAAGCATTATTTTCAAAAAACGCACAAAACAAATAAATAAAGCTTGCTAAAAAGCGCAAAAAACATATACTTTGCAAGAGTTGACAAGGTGGATAAAAACATGACTGATATTATAGAAGTTTCACAACTCACTAAAAAATTTAAGATTCAAAAGCCCTCCTCAGGGCTAAAAAGCTTTTTCAAGCCTGAATACAAAAACGTCACGGCGGTAGATAAGATTTCTTTTGCCATCAAAAAAGGCGAAAGAGTCGCATTTATCGGTCCCAACGGTGCCGGCAAATCCACCACCATCAAAATGCTTTCCTCCATACTATACCCCACATCAGGCACCGCTTTGGTAAATGGTTTGGTTCCGTGGGACAACCGCAAAAAACTGGCTTACGACATCGGCACTGTTTTTGGCCAACGCTCTCAGTTATGGTATAACTTGCCCGTGCAAGACAGTTTTGCCCTAATGGGAAAGATATATGACTTAGACGAGATTCCTTTCAAACGCCGTCTCTCAAAACTAGTCAAACTATTTGAGATAAGAGATTTATTGGAACATCCTACCCGTTCACTATCTTTGGGGCAGCGTATGCGTTGTGAGATTGTAGCCTCGCTTTTGCACAAGCCGCAGATTCTGTTTTTGGATGAACCGACAATTGGCCTGGATGTCACGGCCAAAGAAATCATTAGAGATTTAATCAAGAAGCAAGCCCTAGAAGAAGACACCACCTTGCTTTTGACCTCGCATGATACGGACGATATGGAAAAAGTCTGCGAAAGAGTAATCATCATTAACAAAGGGAAACTCATTTTTAACGATTCCATCTCCGCTCTGCGTGATTCTTACCTCAACAAAAAATATATTGAGATAACAACCGAAGGCGGCAAAAAGATAAGAACAGTAGTAAACACCAAAGAAAAGCCGACGAAACAAGCAATAGATGAACTCGTAAAAAAATACCACGTTACCGATATGACGATTGAAAATCCTCCCATGGAAGAAATCATCAAGGAGATATATAGTCGTGAATAAATATGGCTCCCTTTTTTGGATTTCTTTTAAACAGGCTTGGAGCAAAAAGGCCAATTTATCAGGCATGCTTTTTTTCTTATTTATCCTGATTTTCATATACAATTGCCTATGGGAAGCCATTGCTGCAGAAAGCATGGAAGCAGGCTTAAATCGTGTATTCATCTGGTATTTGCTGTTTGCCGAGATGATTATTCTCTCAAACCCCAAAATTGATCGCACCTTATTTGATGATATTCAATCGGGCACCATGGCCTACTACATCAACAAGCCGATTTCGTTTTTCTTCATGCGTTATGCGGAAGCCTTGGGCAACATGAGTGTTTCTTTTCTCATCATGGGCGGATTCGGGGCAGTCATCACCTTAGTTCTAACCGGCACACCACCTTTTGAATGGTGGCAGTTTCCAATCATTTTTGCCATGTGCTTTGGCTCTTCTTGCATAAATGTTTTGCTTTATACGACTGTAGGCCTATGCGGCCTGTGGCTGGCAAGCATTCGCACCCTTGGCATGGCAGTAGAGCGCCTGGCCTTTATCTTAGGTGGGGCAATTTTTCCTTTGAGCATTTATCCCGATTGGTTTATAGATATTGCTAAATGGACACCGTTCTATTCATTTTACTATCTGACAATAAAATTAGTTTATGACTTTTCATGGGCAAATTTGGCAGAAACCTTTCTGCTAAATACATTTTGGGTTGTGTTGATAAGTACCTTTGTAGTCCTCACCTATAAAAAACTGATAAAAAGGGTCAATATTTATGGCGGCTAGATTTTTAAAATTATGCAAACTGTTCTTATTTATCCAAAAAAGCAACATCAAAACTGCTTTTTTGAACAAATCAGATGCGCTGATAAATGTGATAATGATGACCATAAACAATTTATCTTTTGTATTTATGTGGTGGGTAATTTTTGAAAACAAAGGCTCTGTAAACGGCTGGCATTTCGAAGAGATGGCTCTTCTTTTTGCAGTTATGAATAATGCCTTTGCCACCTTTGCCCTTTTCGCCAGAGGCATCCAGCTTTTGCCCGAATATATAGACAACGGCAATTTAGATAATTTCCTAACCACACCCCAAAGCAGTCTTTTCTTGATTTCGACATCAGAATCAACTTTTGCCAACTGGGGAGATTATATCACCGGATTCTTAATGTATTTTCTCTCCGGTTACGTAAGCTGGAAAAGTTTTTGGCTAATGGTTCTGTGCTCCTTTTTGGCCTTTGTCTTACTCTATTCTTTCCGTTTGATAATGTCATGTCTAGCATTTTTAATAAGCGATTCGCAGCGCCTAGGCGACAATATTTTCATGGCGATGATAACCTTTGCCAGCCAACCGGCATCCATCTTCACCGGATGGTATAAGGTTCTATTTTTAACAATTATTCCCGCGGGTTTCATATCTCTTTATCCCGTCAGTATCATAAAGGACTTTAATTGGCCAAATTTCATCATTTTAATCGGCGGAGTTTCGGCCTTTTGGATTATAAGCCTTTTGTTCTACCGCTGGGGTCTCAAACACTACAGCTCCGGCAATCGTTTCGGCGTTAGATAAGTTGTAATATTTATTGACAAATAAAGAAGTAAAACCTAATCTAAAAGCAGTTGTTCCACCCAAAATAAGAGAGGTCTTAAGATGAAAAAACTTTTCTACATTGTACTAGTTATCGTTGTATTGTTGGTTATTGCTCAATTTGTTAAACAAGAATCAGCCGCTCCGGTTCCTGCTGAGGATGTGGCAGAAGTTGTTGTTGAGGAAAGCACTGTTGCCCCTGATATGATGAGTGACGGAGCAGTTGTTGAGGAAGAAGCCGAAGACGTGGTTGAGGTTAACCCCGAAGAAACTGCCGATGAAGATGAAACAATTGTTCAAGAGTAACAAAGCGTAAAAAAAAGTTACAAAAAAGGCTGCCAATAGGCAGCCTTTTTTGTTGTAACAATCAAAAAAATTCTTATATATATGCAAAGGAAATATAAATAAAGAAAGATAAAAAATCCTAATAAGGAGGAACAAGATGAAAGTAGGAATAATAGGCGCCGGCCAAGTAGGCAGCGCGACAGCATTTGCTCTGATCATGAGGGGCGTAGCAAGAAAGATTGTTTTGATTGATGCCAACGAAAAAAGAGCCAAAGCAGAAGCCATGGATATAGCCCATGCTACCCCCTTTGCTTATGCCAATAAGATAAAAGCCGGCACTTATGCTGATTTGGAAGGCTGTGAGGTTGTAATTGTTACAGCAGGAGCCAACCAAAAACCAGGAGAAACCCGCATAGATTTACTGGGCCGCAATGTAAAAATCTTTGAAAGCATTATTCCGCAAGTTGTGGCCGCAGCCCCAACCTGCACATTACTCATCACATCCAACCCTGTAGATATCATGACCGAAGTTGCCTTAAAACTCTCCGGTTTCCCCAAAGAGCGTGTTATCGGCTCCGGCACGGTCTTGGATACGTCCCGCTTCAGAACATTGCTTGGCTATCATTTGGGCATTTCCCCCAAATCAGTTCATGCCAATGTTTTGGGTGAGCACGGCGACAGTGAAGTTTTAGTTTGGTCCAACGGCGACGGCGGCACTGTCCAAATTGAAGAACTTGCCCGCATGGAAGGTCGTCCTTTAACCCCTGAAATCAAAGCCAAAATTGATGATTGTGTTCGCAATGCTGCATATCAAATCATTGAAGGCAAAGGTGCTACATTCTATGGTATTGCCGGAGCCTTATGCCGCATCTGCCAAGCCATCACCACCAACGAATATGCAATTTTGACGGTTTCTTCACACCATGAAGAAGTTGAAGGCGTCAAAGATGTCTGCATTTCCATGCCAACGGTTATTGGCAAAAGAGGTGTTCACAGCGTCATTTTCCCCAGACTTTCGGAAAGTGAACATCGAGACATTAAGTTCAGCGCTGAGAAGATAAAGCAGTATTCAGAAGAAGCTTTAGCTCAGATTTCAACAGAGATGAAGTAAATCACTCAAAGAACTCCGAGAAATTTCGGAGTTCTTTTTTTACAAACAAAAAAGGCTCCCCAAAACTGAGAAGCCTTTTTATTTTAGTTTAATTCTAAGAGACTAGAACAAAACCTTCACATGGGCACCGGCACCGTAGTCATAATCTACCTCGTCGCTGCCATTACCAGCCAAGAAGTATTCGCCAAATACACCCAAAGCAACATTTTCTTTGAGGTAGTAATCAGCTTCAGCCTCGGCATACCACCAGTTGCCATTTTCGCCATCGGTGTTGAAGTCATAGCGAACGCCTGCATCAACAGCCCAATCACCGGCATATTTATGAACACCGACTTTAGCAGACTGATCTAAGCCACGGTCATCATCATCAATGTTACCGGTTACGCTGTAGGAAGCATAAGGAGTCAAACCATCTCCCATATCATAACCTAACTTCAACTCACCGTTCAAATATTTCTGCCAACGATAGTCAACACCTCTGTGGCCATAGAAATCTTTCGGGTTCCAAGTCATATAATTAACTGCAACTTGACCAAGAACATTTCCGCCTCTCATATTGTAAGCAGCACCGAGTTCATAATCAAAGTTATGATCGTTGTTGTATTCACCCTGAGTATCGAACTCATTTGCAATCATACCACGAACAGCAAAGTTATCGGTAACACCATAAACGATTTCTTCAGCAACAGTTGTTTGCTCAGAAGTCGGCATATCATGTTTCATTTTGGTACGGCTGTAATCTACAACAGTATCAGAGGTGAATTCACCTTGGCCCGGCAAATAAAACGGGTTGGTCAAATCAGCAGCCATTGCCGAACCGGCAAACATAACAGCAGCTGAAGCAAGTAACATAGTTCTAAGTTTCATGAAGACTCTCCTTATGTTGTTTAAAAATTCCATCCAAGCCAAAAGCCCTTCCGGATAGGAAACAGTGTATTCAATAATTATTAATAAATCAATAACTTATATTTTCGCTATTAAAAGTTTAATAAGTTCCTTGCTTTCTCAATGTATTAGGGATATATTGAGCATAACTGTTTATGGAACAAAGAAGAAAATGGCACAAATAATCACTTTTGGCTGCAGAATAAATGCCTATGAATCAGAGATTTTGAAAGAAAAATTCTCTAAAATAGACAATCTCATCATTATCAATACCTGCGCTGTCACCAAAGAAGCAGAACGCCAGTGTCGGCAAACCATTCGCAAGCTTCGCCGCGAGAACCCTGATGCTCGCATAATCGTCACCGGCTGCGCGGCACAAGTATCCGCAGCCAAATTTGCGGCCATGGAAGAAGTTGATTTGGTGCTTGGCAATAAAGAAAAGGTTGAGATAGAAAAATACATCAGCCAACCCTTGACGGAAAAAACAATCGTTGGTGACATTTTTGACTATGATAATTATGACCACTTTCTCATCACCGGTTTTGAAGGACGACACCGCGCTTTTGTTCAAATTCAGCAAGGCTGCAACCATCGCTGCACCTACTGCATTGTTCCCTACGCCAGAGGAGCCAACCGCTCGGTTCCGGCCGAAGAAATCATCAAACAAATTCGTGAATTATTAGAAAAAGGGTTCAAAGAAATTTGCTTAACCGGCGTTGACGCTTGTTCTTGGCAGCCATCTTTCAGCGGCCTGGTAAAACAGATATTAGAAGAAATCCCCGATATTCCCTCGCTCCAGTTTGGCTCATTGGATCCAGCCGCCATAGATGATGAATTTATTGAGCTGGTAAAAACTCATAAAAACATCGCCCCGCACTTTCATTTTTCCATTCAATCTGGGGATAATATGGTATTAAAGAGAATGAAACGCCGACATTCCAGAGAAGACGTCATCAGGCTATGCCAAAAACTAAGAGAAGCCAGAAGCGATGCAACCTTTGGAGCTGACTTTATTTGCGGATTTCCAACCGAAACAGATGAGCAATTTCAAAATACCGTCAAATTGGTAAGAGAGGCCGGAATTAACAAACTGCATGTATTTCCCTATTCCGAACGTCCGGGCACACCGGCCGCACTAATGCCGCAGGTTCCGGTTGAGACAAGACGAGAGCGGGCGAAAATATTGCGCCAAGAAGGAGAAGTAATAGATGAGTAACTGGCTTTCCAAATTAGGTTTAGGCCTAAAAAAATCCTCTACCCCGCTCACCTCTGGTTTGGGCAGTATTTTCAGCAAAAAGAAGCTCAATTCTGCTACCTTAGAAGAACTGGAAGAACTCTTAATCTGTTCAGATATGGGGGTTAAGGCCAGTAGTCAAATCATCAAAGATTTTTCTGCACAAAAAGTAGATAAAGAAGCAACGGATGAGGATATCCGCCAAGCATTAGCCAGTTCTTTAGAAAAGACACTAAAAAGCTGCGAAAAAAAATTTGAACTGGGAGATTTCCACCCCATTGTCATCATGATGGTCGGCGTCAACGGTGCTGGCAAAACAACGGCAATTGGAAAACTAGCGGCAAGATTTAAGAATAAGAAGATTTCGTTTATTGCCGGAGACACTTTCCGTGCCGCCGCGGTAGAACAACTTTCCGTCTGGGGAGAGAAAAACAAGATAAGAGTTTTCAAAGGTGCCCCCGGATGCGATGCCGCAGGTCTGTGCTTTGATGGACTGCAAGAGGCCATAAAGCAGCAAGATGATATCGTTTTCATCGATACGGCAGGAAGACTGCAAAACAAAATTAACCTGGTAGAAGAACTGCAAAAGGTTGTCAGAGTCATAAAAAAGGTTATTCCGGAAGCCCCGCACCACACACTGCTGTGCCTTGATGCCACTACCG
>CALXVX010000020.1 GCA_944392215.1 uncultured Alphaproteobacteria bacterium
GTTTCCTTCTTTGATTGGTCCGCAAGCAGCCATATTGGATTTTATTGAAATATCCTTTTCCCGAGCCGCGGGTTGATATTCCTCCACCAGTTGCGAGGCAATAAGCTTCATGTCAACAGGTTCGGATACCATTTGCGGAGCGGATAAAGATGCCTCAAGGCGAGATAAGGCTAAGAGTTGCTCAACCAATCTGGTGGCACGGTCAAGTCCAAGCTCAAGTTTATCTAAAGATGCTTTTTGAGTTTGCACATCATCATCGGAAAGGCGAGCCACATCAAGTTGGACCTTAAGCGCAGTGAGAGGGGTGCGGAGCTCATGAGCAGCATCGGAAATAAAACGACGCTCTCTTTGCAGCATGTCGGAGATTTTTGTAAGCTGCTGATTCATGGCCGAGGTGAGGGGTTTAATCTCCGAGGGCATATCATCGTCATTTAAGGGGGAAAGATCATTTCCTGATCTGGCATTAATTTCACCGGTTAGGCGTTTAAGAGGCTTGAGCTCGCGGCTGATAATGAAGATGACGGCAACAAGCAAGATGAGTAAGCCACCGGCCCAAGGGGTCATAAACTCCTCCAACATATCCCAAGCCATGTCTTCTCTGTATTCCAGCTCTTGTCCGACAGCAATTCTAAACTTGCCGTCAGCGGAAGCCAGCCAGACGATTCTCCAAGTCTCACCATCGACTTTTTGTTTGGCAAACTTCCCGTTTATATTTTGGTATTGAAAATCTTTGCCGTTTTCATCATCATGAAAAACTTTTTGCCCGCTTGGGGTAAAAATAGCAAAGCCGATAGCCTCATCTTCATCATCGGCATTGTGAATATTTTTAATGAGCTTATCGGTCTTTTCTTGGGTTTCGGAAGATACATTGATCCAATCAGCTCCCGAGAGCTGTCTGGCCAAAGCCATTTGGTAGGTATCAAAAAATTCATCAATTTTTTCTTTGGTCTCAGTCCACGCCAAAACACCTGCCCCGGCCCAAACCGCGCAGGCAATCAACATAAAAAATATAATTAACCTAAGGCGTAGACTTAAATATTTCATGCATCCTCCATCATATAGCCGATTTTGTTTACGGTTTTGACGATGTCTTTGCCAAGTTTTTTGCGCAGATGGTGGATATGCACTTCCACAGCGTTGCTGGAAACATCATCGTCCCAGGAGTAGAGTTTTTCCTCAATTTTTTCTTTGCTCAAAACACGGTTGCGGTTTAAAAGCAAGAGCTCAAGCAAAGAGGTTTCTTTGGGAGCCAAAACAACTTCCTTGTCATTTAAGAAAGTTTGTTTGGTCTGAAGATTAAAGGTTATTTGTCGGTAGTTGATAAGGCTTGCGGTCTCGCCGCCGCGGCGGCGGAGCAGGGCATTAAGCCTGGCCACCACTTCCCCCAAGGCAAAAGGCTTGGGCAAATAGTCATCGGCACCGGCATTAAGGCCTTTGATGCGCTCCTCCACATCGCCCCTGGCGGTGAGGATGAGAACTGGCTCTTTGCGTCCTTTATTGCGCCAATGCTGCAAAATATCCAGGCCATCAATTTCCGGTAGGCTCAAATCGAGGACAACCGCATCAAAAGAAGACTGCAAGAGAGCTTCCTCGCCATCGGCGCCATTGGTAAACCAATCAACGCCGAAGCCGGATTTTGTGAGCCCTATTTTAAGCCCGTCCCCGATTAAAGGGTCATCCTCGATGAGCAATATTCGCATAACTAAAAAGCCTATTTTTTCAATTCAACAGAATCAACATCAATTTCGGTGGTGAACATGTCTTTATCGATTTCACCCTTAATGGTTACCATATTTTCTGGGCGAACGTCAACACCTCTCCAGTCCTCGTCATCAATCTCAATGACAACGGTGCCGGTAGCATCTTTAAACTGATATTTTTCATTGCCTAAGCTCTTTTCGATTTGACCATTCAAAACCACCGGAGTATCATCACTCATCTTTAAAGCCTCGGCAACGGTAGAGGGAGCAAGACCGGGACCCTGAAAAGCGGCCAAAGCACTGCCGGAAAAAGCAACGGCCAAAGTTAAAACAGAAGCAGAAAGTAATTTTTTCATATTTATTCTCCTAAAAAAAGTTAAACATTGTTGTCTTCATGAACATCTTTAGTTCAACATTAGGAACTTAAGGAACGCTTAAGGGATAAAAATTTTTTTAAAATATTTTTGAACCCGTTGTTTTTTAACAAAAAAAATATATGTAAAGGGAGAAGGAGAATAACAATGAAATCATTTATCACATTTATTTTATTAATGTTTTTACCCTTACTTGGCGGAAAAATTTCGGCTTTTATCGCCGGCGATATGGTAGGACTCTACGATATCATGATTTTGCCGCCCCTAAGCCCGGCACCAATAGTCTTTCCGATAGTGTGGGTTATTTTGTATTTGTTGATGGGTTTTTCATCATGGCTGGTTTATCGCCGCGCACAAGAGGAGAAAGAACCTGCAGAAAAATATTTATTTTCCTACGGTGTTCAGCTGGCAGTAAACTTTTGTTGGACACCGATTTTCTTCGGAGCTGAGGCCTATTGGTTAGGCGCCCTGATGAGCATAGTCTTGTTTTTGACGATTATTTGGATGACGATTCGTTTTTCCAAAATTTGCAAACTGGCGGCATGGTTGCAAACACCATATATGCTGTGGTCATTATTTGCGGTTTATCTGAGTTTCGGCGTTGCCGTTTTGAATCCATAAAAAATGTTATTTAGCCGCAGGAAACTCCACGGTAAAGACAGAGCCTTTCCCCGGGTGGCTGATAACTGAGATGGATCCGCGATTCTGCTCAATAATTTCTTTGGCAATAGAAAGCCCCAACCCATAACCGGAGATATTCCGGTTATGGGATTCGTCGGCCCGATAAAACTTTTCAAAGATATGAGCAATATCTTTTTGCTCAATACCGATTCCTTCATCAATAACCCGAATATATACTTTTTTGTCATCTGTATCCGCTTCTAAAGAAATATGTTTATCCTTAGGGGTGTATTTAAGAGCATTTTCGATTAATACATTCAAAATGCGTTCCAGATCGCCCAAAGAAAGAGACACCGTGAGATTTTGTTTATCGGTCTTGAGGGTAATGGGGAATTTTCTGTCATTGGCAAGAGCATTGAATTTTTTTATGGTTTCTTTAAGACAAGACAGAATATCAAGAGGTGGCCTTTTTACATTTGTTTTCAAAGAGTCGAGCTTAGATAAATAAAGCAAATCATTAATCAAGCCAGACATATTTTTAACTTCATCTTTAATAACATCAATTTCTGCATTGCTGCCATATTTTGTTTCAATCAATTCAGAATAAGCCATCAAAACGCCTAAAGGAGTTTTAAGCTCGTGCGAGGCATTTGAGACAAAGTCTTTCTGCCGATGATACATTTTGACAATAGGAGCAATAGCTCTGTTGGCAAGACTCAAAGCAATAAAGTAAGATAGAAGGCAGATAACAAAAAGAACAATAAATCCTATTTTTTTGTAAGTATGCGTGAATTTCTCAATAGGCGTCATATTCATCAGCACCACAATTTTCCCCTGTTGCCCTTTGAGTGTAAAGCTGGTAGCCAGTGCGGCAAATTTCCAAATTTCTTTTTGATTTTTAAGCTTAAAACGGGTAAGTTCTCTATCAGCAATATCTAAACGCAGAACTTTATCCAAGAGTTCCTTTCCGATAGTTCCTTCGGGCTGGTCAGCATGAATAATTTTGCTATCCAAGATCCAGTAGGAAAAAGTTTGGATCATGGTTGCGTCAGCGGCGGAAGAATGAATTTCCTCATGAAAGTTGAGATTATAATCCAGTGCTTCCCGATATTCTTCATTAAGATAATCAGCCAGATTCTCTTCCAGATTATGGGTAATAACATAGTGATAAATACTATCACAGCCAACAAACAACAAAGCCGAGATTGCAAAAATAATGCAGGTATATTGCCAAACTAAATATTTTTTTGTTTTATCAATCATTGCAAATCCAGTGTGTATCCAATACCTTTAACGAGGCGTAATTCTATTTTGGGAGAATAAGGTTTAATTTTTTTGCGAATATTATAGATGTAAGAATCCAGGCTAGCGTTGCTAATCTCTAAATTATCAGCCCAAACTTTTTCAAACAAAGTTTCTCTGAGAATTGTTTGATGATGATTAATAAAGAGGATTTTAAAGATTTTAAATTCTGTTTTTGAAAAGATAACAGGCTCCTCATCAATCAGCAAAGTATTTTGTGAACAATTAATTGAAAAGTTCTTATAAGAGTATACCTCATCAACATAAGGCTTAGCCTTTCTTCGTGAAACGGCATTAATTCTGGCAATAAGTTCCTTAATTTCAAAAGGCTTGGTAATATAGTCATCAGCACCGCAGTCTAGGGCTGCCACACAATCATCAAGGCCTGATTTTGCGGTCAAAAAGATAACTCCTCCTTGAAAATTGCCTTTTGCAGGGTTCCTGATGATACGGCAAAGCTCAATTCCCGAGAGTTCTGGCAACATCCAATCAAGTAATATGACGTCATAAGTATGCTGCTGGTGAGCCTTAATCAAATCTAGGGCCTCGCAGCCATCTGTTGCCCAATCTGTTTGGAAGCCGTTAAGTTCCAACAAATTTTTGACCCCGCGCCCCATATTTTTATCATCTTCAACCAACAAAACATTCATGTCTCAATTCTCCATTAATGAAAAATATTTTTCATTAATCTGAAATTAATCTAAAAAAGCCGTGCAAAAAGATTATTTCTTTCAGGTTAAATTCAGATTGGCGCCTTATCCCCGAATCAGTTTCGGCAATAAGCTAGAAAGAATATAAAATGATATTATGCAAACGTGAAATATCTGCAACAAAAATAATTTTTATTGTTGCCTTATATTTCAGCAGTATTCTTAATTTCTCGTTTTGGCGCTATGTTTGCGAAAACATAGAAGTCACGAATTTTAAGAGCGCTGTCTTTGTTGTCTCGCTGGTTTTCTTTATATTTATTCCTTTATTTATGTTGTTTAACTTAATACTTACCGGCAAGATAGGCAAATGGTTGACAATCATTTTACTTTTGCTTTCCAGCATTGCGAACTACTACATGTCTGTTTTTAATATCTACATAGATTCAGACATGATTCGCAATATTGCCGAAACAAACTTTAATGAAGCCTCCGAGCATGTTTCCGTTTCTTTTTGGGCCGTATTCCTCATCACGGGTGTTGTGCCGGCAGGTTTGCTTTGCTTGGTAAAAATTAAAACCAATAGTTGGCAGCAAGAGCTGCGCACCAGGAGTTTGGCGGTTTTCAAAGGATTGTTGATAGCCGCTCTTTTGGCTGCCTTCTGCTTCAAAGAATATGCGGTTGTCGGCAGAAACCACAATAAAATCACCAAACTTATGAATACTCTGAACTATACATATTCAACTTTGCGCTATTATAAGAAAAAAAGTAATGCCGCCAAGCCATTGCAAATTATGGATGCCTCTCCGAGCTTATCTGCTGATGCTAACGGGCAAAAAAATTTGATTGTTTTGGTCATAGGGGAAACAGCCAGAGCGCAAAATTTTTCTTTGGGAGGATATGGAAAAAAGACCAATCCATTATTGTCCAAGCAGGATATAGCCTATTTTAAGCAAGTGTCATCTTGTGGAACTCTCACGGCAGTATCTCTGCCTTGCATGTTTTCTGCTACCCCCAAAAAAGGTTTTGACCCTGATAGGGCTGAGCATGTTGAAAACGCCTTGGATATCGCGCAAAAGGCAGGCTATAATGTCTTGTGGGCAGACAATGACAGTGGTTGCAAAGGTGTTTGCCAAAGAGTAATCACTAAGAATTTATATAAATCCAAAGACAAGGGTTTATGCAAAGACGGCTCCTGCTACGATGAGATATTGCTAAAATACCTAAAAGAAGAACTACCGCAAATAAAAGACAACACTATATTAGTGCTGCATACCATGGGAAGCCACGGTCCCACTTATTATAAACGCTATCCGAAAGAATTTGAAATCTTTAAGCCGACATGCGACACCTCAGATATTCAGCTGTGCTCGCAAGAAAAAATTGTTAATACTTATGACAACACCATTGCCTACACGGACTATATTATTTCTTCAGCCATAGATATCCTAAAAAATAACAAAGACATGAATTCTTCTTTGGTTTATGTTTCTGATCACGGAGAATCTTTGGGCGAAAACGGGGCATATTTGCACGGTCTGCCCTATGCCGTGGCCCCGATATATCAGACATCAGTGCCAATGTTGGTGTGGTTATCACCGCAAAAGCAAGAACAGATAGACTATGGCTGTCTAAAACATACAGCGGCAACAGACCAATATAATCATGACAATTTTTACCACACGTTACTAGGGTTGGCCGGCATCAAATCAACGACGTATCAAGCCAAGTTAGATATTTTGTCGAACTGTAAAAAGCAATAAGCTCAAGAAATCTTTTGCAAAAAATTCAAGATTTGTTGTCTCGTTTGGGCAGGGGATTGATGGCTGTTATCAATAATTAAATCAGCCAAAGGGGAGTTATGGTAGCCTTGTTGGTACATTTCTGTGATTCTGTTTTTCTCCCATTCATCAAGCTGTCTAGTGCCACGATTTTGCAGGCAAACATCAAGTTTTGGCGCAAGAGTAATGGCGATAAATCTTGATTTATCATCCTCCCAAGTTTTCCAAGAGTGGTAGAGGTTTTCGGTCATGGGATAGGCAAATATGATGTTTTGATAATTGTTCTTATCTTTTTCGGATTTAATCAAACAGTCAAGCCGATTAGTTTTTTCTTGCCACCCTTGTTGAAGAGAAAATCCAAGTTTTTCCTGCTCTTCATCAGAAAGCAGTTCATCCACTTCAACAAAAAGGGCTTTAGGCAAAGCCTTGAGAAGTAGTTTTGAAACAGTGGTCTTGCCGGAGTTAATCGGCCCATTGATATTTATAATGCGCATTTCTCACCATCATATAAAAATATAGATTACTAAATATCAGCCCTCCTTTTTACGAAGAGAGCTGATACAAGGTTTTTAAGAATTAGAAAGTAGACCCAAAATATCTTTTTTGAGCGTATCTCGATTAAAGACAATTCCTAAAATACCGAGAGATTTTGCCGCCTCAACATTTTTTAGTTTGTCATCAATAAAGATAACTTCTTGAGGCTTGGTGCCAAGTTTTTGCAAAACAACTTGATAGATAAGAGGGTCTGGTTTTAATAATCCCAAATCATAAGAGGTAAAAGCCCTTTCGGGTTTGACCAAACCGACGCCGGTATCCTTGAGATTAGGCAAGGCGTTTGAAAGCAGGCAAATTTCTATGCCGCAGATTTTCAAAAACTGCATGGCCTCCAGTGTTTCAGGAAAAAACGCACCGACACCTTTATGCAGAGCCTCATCAATAAGTGGTTCAATTTCCTCACAATAGCGAACCTGAGTATGAGCACACAAAGCTTGGCAGAAAGAGTGAAAAGAAACTTCTCCTTTCATAAACGGCTTAAAGTTAAAAGAAAGAACGCCGTCTCTCTGTTCAAACAGATTTTTATTAGCCGTCTTTTCTTGCAAGAACTTTTGCAAAGGTTCCAAAGAGTAGGGATAACAAACTTGTCCCACATCAAAAATACAAAATCTCACAGTCATATTTATAATGATATTTAAGTTATTAGTGAATAATTCAATTTCTACCAAACATCATAGCTTTCTTTAGAAAAAAGTAAAGGCTTTGTTGTTATCTTGATATCAAAGAAAGTCAGAATATTAAAACGGAATAAAAAGTTTTTTATTTGTATCTTATTATTTAATATGCTAAAGAAATTTAATAACAAATTGATTAATTAAATAAATTCATGTTTGGGAACACGGTAATGAAAAAAGAAAATTTTAATACCAGATGGGGATTTATCTTAGCCGCGGCCGGTTCGGCAATAGGTTTGGGAAATATCTGGCGTTTTCCCTACTTGGTTGGGCAATATGGAGGACTGAGTTTTATCCTCCTTTACCTCTTGATTATAGTATTTATTTGTAACCCGCTAATGGTCTCTGAAATTGCGCTTGGCAGAGCCTCAAGGAGTAACTTTGTTGATGCTTATAAGATCATCGGTCAAAAGATAGGAATGAAACATCTAAAGCTATGGTCTTTTTTTGGAGGGTGGATAGCATTTTTTGGCATTTCCATGATTATTTCTTTTTATTTTTTGGTGGCGGGTTGGGTTTTATATTACTTATTGGAATCTTTATCAGGCCACTTAATAAATATCGCACCAAATAATTTATCCGCCGAGTTCGAAAAATTAAGCTATAGTTTTTCCACCCAATATTCTTGTGGACTTATTTTTATGTTTGTAACTGCGTTAATAGTTATAGCAGGGGTAAAAAAAGGAATTGAAAAAGCAGGAATTTTTCTGATGCCTGTTTTGTTTGCAATATTTATAATTTTATCATTACAAGCAATTTTTCTTGAAGGAGGAGAACAGGGAGTTAAATTTCTCCTGACGCCGGAGTGGAAATATTGGGGTTTTATGGCAGATGGATTTAGTTGGAGCATTTTGTTTGAAACTTTTTTAGCGGCCCTGGGGCAAGCATTCTTATCTCTTTCTCTAGGATTTGGAATTTTGCTTGTATATGGTTCATACTTATCATCAAAAGAAAATTTATTCGCTTCTGTTCGCAGCATTGAAATTTTTGATACTTTGGCAGCAATTTTAAGTGCAGTTATCATTATTCCGGCTGTTTTTGCGGCCGGGCTTCCTCCCACATCTGGCCCGGGATTGACATTTATATCATTGCCAATAGTTTTTCAGCAACTATCTGGTGGACAAATTTGGTCAATAGCCTTTTATCTTTTGCTGGCTTTGGCTACAATCACTTCAACGATTTCCATTTTTGAAGCATTGACCAATTTGTTTATGGACAAGTTCAAAATACAACGTTTTGGTGCGGTGATACTGGTTATGTTAATCAGTGGGCTTGGTTTTACCGCGGTAACAGCATCATTTTCAGGTATATGGGAGATTAAGATTTTAGGCCGTAACATATTTGAATTGTTTGACTGGCTTTCATCCACGTTTACGGCAGCTATTGTTTCAATGACAATAGCCTTGTTTGTCGGATATTCGGCAATGAAAACAATTATTCATAATATTCGCCGCTCGGCAGTTGTTACGTCATCATTTACGCGTTATTTTTTGGTGACCTTACGTATTTTTGCCCCTCTAAGTTTAGGATTGTTGCTTTTTCTGGCGATGTATAACACATTCAGCGTTTACTTGTTTCAACGCTAACGCAAGCATATCTACAAGCTTGTGAACAAAAATGCATTTGCATTGCTCAGATGCCTGTATTCGCCAGACTTGTTCGCCTACAAGTTAAAGGCGTTTCCATGTGCGTTGCTTATTTTTTTCTTCCTTATCACGGAAAGCCTGTTCCAAATCGATGTTGTGCATGTTGGCCAGAGAGCAAAGATAAATAAAAACGTCGGCTAATTCTTCGGCCACATTACCGGCCGTTGAGCCTGATCCGATACTGCCCGATTTAGAGTTTTTACGTACGGCGGAAATAACTTCACCGCATTCTTCTGCCAGCAAGCAGCATTCATAGAACTTATCTGTTGTGTTAAACCCACGTTCTCTTTTCATTTTGGCGACATATTCCTGAAAATCCTTAAGCGTGGGATCTTTTTTCAATTCCAAAGGCATCTTATTTTCCTCCATTTGTCACTCCGATTTTACACTAAAATTCAGCCTAAAACAACTATTTTGCTTTTTTGAACACGTTTTTAAAGGCTGTCGGTGATATTTGGTACATATCAACCAAATCCAAAGATTTTACCATGTGCAATGTTTTTTGTTTATATTCTTGAAAATGTTTTGAGGCAATATGTTTTTGGTAAGCCTCATTGTCTTGATAAATTTCCAAGATACGAATTTGCGAATTATCCTCAATTTTCATCATCGGATAAATAGAGATAACGCCTTTTTCTTCTCTAACGGAGGTCTCGGCCACCATGGTTGCAAAACCAAGATAGTCATCAAGATACTCGGGGTATACCTCAATTTCGGAGATTCGTACAATCATGTTACCATTTTGATCATATTTTCCGGCAGCAAAGGTCATATCGGCAGCTCCACATAAAATCAGCAACAAAGTTATTAAGAATTTCATGATATCTCCGGTTATTTAACAATTTCCATACGAGCGGTGAAGTTAGCCCTTTGTTTGGCAAGAAGTTCGAGGCCGCTTTCCACCTCTCCAAGCTCAATGAGATTCCTATCCGGCAGATAACTATGGGTTTTATAAAAAATGCCCATATTTTTCCATGGAGCATAGATAAAAAGTTTTCCGGCGGTGGCAATCATTCCGCCTGAAACATTTTCCAAAGATATAGAGCGAGGAAAGTTTGTGATTTTTTCCTCTCCCGCAAAATCCGTAAAATTAAATTCAGCCGGAAGCATTTGCAACAGCTGCGAAACCGCATCGTTTTCTTCTAACTTAATAAGCACTTCATTGTTGGAGAAGGTTAATCTCACTTTCATCGTATTTTCCTCCGCAGATACATCGGTTGCAAATATAAGGGCAAGACCAAGGGTAAAAATCTTAAAAAATTTTTTCATGTTGAGAGCTCTTTTGTTACATACATATAAGAGCTTAATCTTTAGAGTATACTCTAAGTCAATACTAAAAATAAAAAAAGCGGCAGCATCCACCACCGCTAAAAAATCCCTTCAGAAACTGATGACTAAAACTCTAATAATTCACCATCTTCCGGAACCAAAATTTGCCGTTGGAGTTTGTGGCTGTCAATGCAGTCTCTGACCTCCTTACGTCCGATCATTGCATGAGGAACAGCGTCCAAATGAGTGATGATGAGTTTGGCCGTTGGTGCCGCCTGTTTTACTTTCAGCATATCATCAATTCCCATAATGATGGAGCCGCTGTCCGTAAATTGGGCATCTGCCGCATTAAGAGCAATGATACTTGGCTGATATTTTGTGATGGCCTTTTCCACATCTTCAAACCAGATAGTGTCTCCGGCCAGATAGAAAACCTTTTCACCTTTAGCCTTGAAGACAACACCGCTGGCTGTTTCTCTCAGCCCGGTTGCATCATAGTATTTTTGTGTTGTTTCCGGATTCCCGTGCAAACAATTGACGCGATACAAAGAAACATCATCAAAAACACTTCCCTCATATTTGAGTAGCCTGATATCAGAAAAAGACAGGTTTTTAAGCGGCAGCGCATCCGCCTCATCCTGAACAAAAATCGGAAGATTTTTGGGTAGCAATTTAGCTGCAAATTCATCAAAGTGGTCGGGATGCAAATGCGTCAAAATGACGGCATCAACATCTTGAACGATTTTTTCCGCCGTTTCAGGAAGTTCTACAGTAGGCCATCGTCTATCGGGAAAATGGCAGACTTCCAAAGGTGGATAAAAATATTTGGGAGCAAAAAACGGGTCAATCAAAAAAGTTTTTTTGCCATAGAAAACTTTTATGGTTGCACCTCTGATTTGTTGAAATTTCATGAGTCATCCTTTTTGTTAATCATCAAATTTATCAAACAACATTTTTAGCTCTGCGATTTTTTTGTCTCGATCTTCTCCCGAGGCAAAAGATTGAGCCACACATTGTTGCAAATGTTTCTGCAAAATATTAGATTCAACTGCTTTCACCGCGGAGCGGACGGCTCGCAATTGGCTGATAATTTCAGGACAATAGCGTCCGTCTTGTATCATTTTTTTTATCCCCTCAATTTGCCCGGCAATCCGATTTAATCTGGGAATATTTTCCATATGGTTTGGGTGATTTTCCATTTTGCATCCTTTTTAATGTAAGTACCAAGTCAAGAAAAACAATATTTCAGTTAATCGCAAGCCTTTTGTTCTTTTTTGCCACAACATTTGCATTCAGGGCAGCACTTGTTATCTTCGGTGCATTGGCAGTTTTCACCGCACTGACATCCGGAACCGCAATTACAAGTTTTTTCATCACTCATCTTTATTCTCCTTAAATAGACACTCTGATACCCAATGGAGGTATATAATATACATATACTATGTATGGGTATATGTCAAGTAAAATCAGATAAACTGTCTTTAACCTTTTTGAAAATTAATTTGCAGGAGAATAAAACTTTTTCTATAATCAACGCAAAATTTATTGGAGAAAAAGATGGAACACTGCATAAAGCCAAATATAAACATCAAAGACACTGGTTTTGGTTATACCATGTCAATTATCGGCGGCAAATATAAGATGATAATTTTGTACTGGTTGGGGGAGTTTGGGGTTCTTCGCCACAATGCGTTGCAACGTCTGATTGGTAAGATTTCATTCAAGATGTTGAGTTCAAGTCTCAAGGAGCTTGAAAAAGACGGCCTGATCATACGCAAAGTCTATCCGCAGCTGCCGCCCAAAGTTGAATATAGCCTGTCAGATAAAGGCAAATCGCTCATACCCATGTTGTTTTCTTTATGCGAATGGGGCGATAAGAACCGCCCCCACGCAGAAGATAAAGCCTCATAAAGAGGCTCCCAAAGCAGCTGCTTCAGCCAGAGCCTTGTGCCCGGAAATATCGCCGACTTTAAGAACGCCGCCGGCTATAATATGCCCAAGATTCTGCCACTCCATATGCTTCAGTAGATCCTCATAATAGTGAATAACCGGCTCAGCATTGTCGGCGTCATCACCCTCAGAGGCCATCAACAATATACATTGTTTTTTAGGATTTTGGTAGTTCTCATTGCATTCTGCCACGGCAAAGAGTCTATCAAAAGCACATTTCAATTGCCCGGAGAAGCCCCAATAATACATGGGAGAGGCCAAAACCACAACATCTGCCTCCATATATGCCGGATAAATTTTGCTCATATCATCTTTTTGGACACAGGGGCTGTGTTTATCCTTTCCTCCGCCAAAACACCCCAGACAGCCGTGAATATTCATTTTTTGCAAATCAAAGCAAACAACGCTATGTCCCTTGCCTTGTGCCCCGGCAGTGAAAGCCTCAATCAAGCTTTTAGTGTTTCCGTTTGGTCTCGGACTGCCGTTTAGTATCACAATTTTTTTTGCCATTTTACCTCCTTATAAAAACACGGAAAATTATGTCAGAAGGTCTATTTACATACAATACTAACAAATTTGTAATATACTTACACAAAAGTTAGCAAAATAAACCATTAAGAAAATTGAGGCGGCTACATTAGTTCTGCCGCCTCATTCCAATAAACTTACCTAATAAAGTTTGTTTGTTCTACCGGCTCAGGTTCCGGAGGCAAGATACCAACCTTGGCGGCTTGCTCTTTGCACTTGAGGTGATAAGCCATATTTCTTGCCAAAATTCGCATATTTTGCATTCCTTCTTTGTCCTGCCTTACTTGGTCAGGGTTGGATCCATGCACCATATTCCAATAGCGCCCGGAAATCACCGGCATTTCGGCAATCTGAAAATATTTGTTTAGTTGGTCAATACTAAAGGTTGTTCCGGCCCGTCTGGCACTGACAACGGCTGATCCCGGCTTGTGGCGAAAGATAGCTCGTCCGGACATGGCTGCAGAGAAGAACACTCTGTCCAAAAAGGGGACAATAACACCGGAGGCAGATGCATAATGAACCGGAGAGCCAAAGATATACCCGTCAAATTCTGCTGCTTTATTCACAAAATCGTTGACTTTGTCATCAATCACACACTTACCGAGTTTCCCGCAGGCATAACAAGCCATGCAAGGACGGATGGCATCGGTTCCGATATAGTATATTTCAGAGTCAATGTCGTTTTTCTTGAGCTCATCGGCAATTTCTTTTAAGGCTGTATATGTGCAGCCGTTTTTATGCGGAGATCCGTTAACCAATAAAACTTTCATGTATTTCCTCCTAAAAATTATACAATAACAAAACTTGTATAAATAATATAGTTTTTAGAGTGAGGTCTAAGTCAAGAGAAATTTTATTAGTACAATGGTAGAACACGCCAAAAGGAGAAATCTGCTTGCTTATTTGAGAAATAACTTCTACAATGCCGATAAAATAAAATCTTATTGTATCACAAAAATGTATTAGTATGGAACATTCTGCTTTTTTAATCGCGCATCCCGGCAAATTTGCCTTTGATGTCGAGTTTCTAACAGAAATTCAACGCTCCGACAGGTGGGAAGGGGAGCTCAAGGAGATTATTGATGTTTTTCGCGTCAATATTAAGGCCTTGGACAATGTTTATGATTTGTCAGATGCCAGACATTTGCTGTTGGCAAGCAAATCGATCTTAGAAGCGCGACAGACAGATTTGCAAGAAAACAGCAATAAGGACGAACAGTCCGCCATCAGGGCAAAATTTGAAAACTTGTTTTGCTTGGTGGATGCAAGGGGAGAGTTCTTAAGTGGAGATGAATGTCCGGAAGGTCTACGACGAATAATCTCTGACACTACTCGCCTAAGATGCGATAAATGTTGGTGTTTGTACTTAAAAAACACCAATTGAGCCAAAATAAAAACGGAGGTTTTAAGACTTCCGTTTTTATTTTGGCTCAAGAAGGAGAGATTTGGCCAACAATTAACGAAGTCCAAGCAGATTTCTTTACTTAACCTTATTTTCAATATAAAAGGAGAGGTTTTTAGAAGCCTCTCCCTTATCTTGTTTATCCAAAAGAACTTAATTTTATTCTACAGAATCAAAACCTGCTTTATCATCACATTCAATTCTTGCTTGGTAAAGGTATTCTTTAACCAAATCCCGTATCCAGAATGATGCTGTTGCAATTGCTTCTGTATTATACATAGTTCCGCCTCGTGCAGAACCGTAATCACTATGTTGTACGAGATCATGAGCACATGCATAATATGCCTTGACGAGTGTATCAAAATTCTTTTTCACCTGATCATTATACTTTTTATAATTTCGGTCAAAAAGTTTATTAGCCACAGCAATAGAGCAATCGCCAACTTTGTAATAGGCTTCGTTCATATCTGCTGTTGATGGAACATCAGGCATTTGAACTTTACAATTAGCCAACTCTTTCTCCAAACTTTGAAGAAAAACATCTTCTTCACCCGAACATTTTTCTTGTTCCTCAGTGTAGGTTGATGTCTTTTCTTCCGCAGCTAAAGTCAGTATAGGTAGCGATAATGTTATTATTAAAGATAAAACAAATTTCATTTTAATATTCCTTTTTATTGGCCATTATAATATTGAGGATATTTATTTTTTATATAATCGTCAACTCTACGTTTATATAATTCTTCAAATTCTTGAGGATTGCTATAATAGCTTTTAGCGCGATTATACCAACCATTAATATTTTTCTACCTTTATCCGGATACTTTATCTTCAGCAACTTTCTCGTTTTGCAGGTAATGCATATAATAGCTATCAAAGGATTCTTGAGAAGATGGGCTGCTGAGTTTGTAGAGAATATATGTCCCTGATACACAGAATATAAGTGTACATATAAATGTTAAATTTTTTAGCTTATTAGAAAGGTGGTAGATGCTAGGCTGCCAGATAAAAATTATCAATATATAGGTTATACTTCGTATCAGAAGAATTACTATTCCAAAGATAATAAAATGGATGCCATTATTGGGAATAAAGTAAAACACAGACAGAGCTAGAAATTCTCCAAGAAACATAGATAATAAACTTAGCCATAAGATAAAAGGAAGTTTCCACGCCAGTGACACTAAATCAATGTTTTTAATACTTCCTTGTAATGAAAATTTCCATATTAAAAAGGGTACAATAAAACTTACATAAATTGGTGGAAAAATTAGAAATACAAAAGCGATTTGGATGGGGAAAATAAGGGTTGATAAAAGTAGGCCCAAGCATAAATATTTTCTTTTCATCCTTGCATCCTTTTATTAACAATTTAAGGTGTTAATTATTCCAGTTATATAAAATAAAAATAGCCGGTATGTCAACCGGCTATTTAGAGCTTACTTAATTTTATTATGCAAATATGGAGGAAGGTATTTCTTGCATACTTGTGGATTTTCAGCACAAAATCCAGTCCAAGTTGCTTGAAAATCATTCTTTAGATCTTTGAAGCTATCCGATAAAATACCTCCAATGCCACCATATTGTTTTCTGAGATTTGGATCGGTACTCTTTTCGTAAATATCTTTTACTTCTTTAGCAACCCCTCCCCCTAAAGTTTCTAAGGCAGATAAGGCTCCTCCGGAGGCACCTACACAACTAACTGCACTGTGTTTATTTGTATCTGATATTTTTTCTGGAGCTAATTCTTCAGCCAAATGACTTGCTTGTTGAACAGAAGGAGTGCCGTATTTTTTCCCGATTGCATAAAATCCATCATTTTTATATAAATTATATATATCATTCACTGTTTTCCCCACATTATACAACTTTACAGGAATAGTCGTGTTGGAAATATTGTTTAGACTTGATTTTTGTAGTACATCATTAAAGGTAACTGCAGGCTTATTTTGATTATTATTTGCATCGGTCATTGTATTTGTCTTATTGTTCTGGGCCAGTTGGTAAGAGTTAGCATCATCTCCTAGCGGTTTCGGATATAAGGCTGAA
>CALXVX010000021.1 GCA_944392215.1 uncultured Alphaproteobacteria bacterium
GTTGTTTTTCAACGACAGGCGACAGTTTGTTAGCGAGCCAAGCAAGCGTGAGCGCCTCTTGGCAAGCGTTACAAACCGAGTGACCGACGCGCACTTAGCGAACCGAAGGAAGCTTAGTAAGCTAGAGGAGGAAGAAAAACAACCGTTGCTCCGGTTGTTTTTCAACGACAGGCGACAGTTTGTTAGCGAGCCAAGCAAGCGTGAGCGCCTCTTGGCCAGCGTTACAAACCGAGTGACCGACGCGCAGTTAGCGAACGAAGGGAGCTTAGTAAGCTAGAGGTTGAACCCGCCCGTCAGAATAAAGCAGGGCTTTACTCTGACGGAGAGCAATAAAAAACCCCATACTTAAAAGTACGAGGTTTTATGTTTTAATGGTGAGCTCGGGCGGGTTCGAACCGCCGACCCTTTGATTAAAAGTCAAATGCTCTACCGACTGAGCTACGAGCCCTCATCAAAATATCGAGGCTATGTATAGAAGATAATAAAAGTTAAGTCAACTAAAAAAATAAAAAAAGTTAAAAAAATAAAAAATATAGTATATTTGTTAAGAATTATGTGTTAACCTCCAATTAAAACTGAATAGATTAACGATAAAGAGGTTGCTATGGATAAAGAATTGAACAGCCAAGAGGGATCTTACGACATCTTGCAAAACGGAGCCGGAGAGATTCTAATAATGATACAACAACGCCGCGGAGGCCCGGAAAATCCACGTTTTGTGTATGATGGAGGGGATACGGCGTTGTTATATAGGAGTCGGGAGAGCTCAGTCTTTTTGGGGGGAATTAACGAAAATGCGCGCAACCCACTGAAGGCTGTTGATGAAATTTTGGTTGCGGAGATAGACGGTAACGAGGTTGCTAGAGAATACACTGTTCCTGTGCGCATTGTTCGTAATTTGAAGGCTGTCCTGAACTGATTTTATATACACAGCTAAGTAATATTACGCAATAAGGGCTTTAAAAGCCCTTATTTTTTGATATATTGGCAGCAGGCGAAATCAGAAAGATAATTCTATGGTATTGCAACTTTTTCTAGGAATACTTATTGCCGCGATGGTTTTTTTATTGGTCAACCGCAATAAACGCCGTCGCCTTTGGCCAATCTTGATGTTGGGGCTTTTAGTGGTTATGAGCGTGCTCTTTTTTGAGCATTATCGGCTGCTTTCGGACAAGACAATGTCATACCAATGGCTTTCCTATGAGGAGTTGCAGGCAAGATTTATTATCAATTCAGATGTTTTATTGGGTAAGGCTCTGCAAATATTGTTGCCGCTGACAATGGCGATGCTGTACCTCAATCTGATAAGCAAACGCGAAGAATATCCCCTCAACGCGGGAAACATCATGTTATTGTGCCTGGCCGCGTTTATACTGATGTTCTCTTCCCAAGATTTTATCCAGCTGACGGCGGGTTCTTGCTGTTTTTCCATTCTCGGCTTTTATCTGATTAATGAAAACACCGCCAAAAACAAGTTTATTTTTTATAATTTTATAGCGGAAATGGCAATATTTACAGCCTTGGCGATTGTTTATGCCAAAACTGGCGACGTAAGATTAAACACGCTAGATGCGTTTGTGCGCAATGGTTGGCATAAAGATTTAGTCTCAATTCTGCTGCTCATCGGCGTTTTGATGAAAAGCGGCATGTTTTTGTTTCAAAATCAATTAGTTGATTTGCAAAAATTAAGCTTTAACCGTATGTTATACGGGGCATTGTTTGTGGCGCCGCTTTCTGGTCTTGTCGTGTATGTCAAGTTGCATCCGTTGTTTTTAATATCCCAGTATACGACCCCGATTTTATATGGCATTTTGTGTTGCACGGCTGTTTTGAGCCTGATGGGAATGTTGTTTCAGGATAATATCAAGGCAAAAATATTATATTTTTATATGTTATTTTTTGCCTTCGCATTATTTGAGATTCATCAGGCTCCCGAAAATTTCGTGGCTCAAGTGATGCCGATGCTGCCATCGGTGCTATTGGTGGGGTGGGGATTGATGCTGGCATCTGTTTCAGCCTCGGATGAAGTATATGTTTCGCAAATGGGTGGGTTTGCTCGTGCTTTGCACTGGAATCTGCTCCTTACGCTGCTTGTGACCGCTGTTTTTATCGGCAACGTTTTGCAAATAGAAAACACTTGGATAGTTTGGAGCTTTGCCGGTGTGTCTTTGTTTGCGTTGGCCGCGATTCTACATGCCGTTTATTTGGGAAAGAACAATGCAGATGAAAAAGTCACTGCGCTGCTCCGCAATGCCGGATGGCTATATGCCATACCGATTCTTGTTGGCTCGGCGGTGAGTTTCTACGCATTAAATACATGGCAGGACTCTTTGTTTTGGGGAATGTTGGTCGGCTTTGTTTGTTTTTGGCTCTTGTTGCCGCAAAAATTGGTCAACCTTTTTGCAGAGAACGAAAGTTTGCAGGAGAATGACTGGCAGAGCACGTTATACCGGCTGATTATTGTTTCTCCGCTGAGACTTTTGGGGCGGATTTTGTGGTTGGCAGTAGATTTTGTGGTTATTGAGCGCAGCATCATCGGAACCCTCTCCGGCAGCATGGAGTTTCTAGAAAACGGTTTTAACAAACTTCAGACCCAAAGCGGAAAAAACTACCTGATCCTAACATTGGTGGGAATAGCCTTGTTGTTATTAAATATAGGGATATATGTCCATGAGTAGCCCCTTTGCCTTATTGTCATTGATTGTGGCCTTGCCTTTCTTAGGCATGTTGTTTGTGCTGACCGCCAGAGATGAAGGGGCCGTGAAGGGGCGCAATGCTTTTAATGTCTGTATTTTTACAATTATAGCCAATATTATTTTAATTTGGCGTATTTTCATGATTTTAAACGAAAAGAGCCGAGAGCTTCAGCTCTTGGAAAAATTTAGCTGGTTGTCTACTCCGAATATTAATATTGTTTTGGGAGTGGATACCTTGTCGCTACTGTTGATATTGGCGGTTCACTTAGCGGTCTTAATCGGACTTTCGGGGGTAAGAAACAATATATATAAGCAAAAATCGCTTATGGTTTTTACACTGTTGTTTTTGAGCATGGTGACAGGATTTTTTGTTGCGGCGGATATTTTCTCGTTTTATCTCTTTTTTGAGGCCATGTTAGTTCCCTTGTTTATGATTATCGGCATGTTTGGCGAGGTCAAAAAACAAGACCTGATATATCGCTTTTTCCTATATAATTTTATTGGCGCGTTGATATTGTTCAGCGCCACGATGTTGATTTATCACCACCAGGGCAGCACCACCTTGGAAGCCGTAAGCCGCCTGCCGCTCAAAGGCGGAATAGGCTTTTATGTTTGGGGTGCGGTTTGTTTATCCTTTTTATCAAGGATACCGATTTGGCCTTTTCATTACTGGATATCATCCATCAATTCAGGGATAAGAAATCCGCTGGCATTTGTGATCACGGCGCTGATGCCGCTAACGGCTATTTATGGCTTTATTCGCTTTTTGCCGCCGCACTTTTCATCAGGCATTGATAATTATGTGGTTTGGATGAACATCATCGGTGTTATCACCATGGTGTTTATTGCTCTGATAGGGTTTATTAATAAAGATGCGCAATACAAAATTTTCTCCTACATAACGGTATACTACATTATGTATCTGTTGGGCATTTTCACCAATGATGAGGTAATTGTATTTAATATCGGGTATTCATTATTTGGTTTTATCATTGTTATTTCAGCTTTGGAAGTGTTGTCTGGCTACATCATTCACAAAGAGGAAGAGGCCGAAAGTACATCAAGAGGATTTTTGTGTCGGGCACGAAAATTATCTTTTGTTTACTCTTTTATGACATTAGCCGCAGTAGGATTACCGGTTTCTGCCGTGTTCGTAAATAATTTTTTGATATTGTCAAAATTATTGGGCACCAACATCAAAATGGGAATGCTTTTGGTATTTGCCTTAGTTATCGCCGGGATGACATTGTTGCAGGAATTGTTTAGATTAAAAGACGATGATAAGAGTTGCCGCCTGGGTAAGAGCGACGATATTTCGTTGCCTTGGTTTTGGTTTATGTTGTTTATGACGTTTATTTTGTTAATGTCTTTTGTAAAGCCGTTGTGGTTTGTCATTAGCGAATAGGAGGAAAAATGCTGCAAAATTGGCTGATATTGTTGCCAGAATTGTCCTTACTTAGTTTTCTTCCCGTTGCCTGGTTGGTCAACCTATACCGAGAAAGCAAGACGGCCAAGACATTCTTCACGCTGAGCAAATATTTTCTTGGCGCCGCCTTGGTGTTCACGATTGTTTTTTACAACAAGAGCGTTTGGAGCGGCTGGTGGCTAAACAGCCGTTATTCCACTTTGTTTAAGGTCGCGGTGTATGCCGTTGCACTGGTATGGTTTTATTTTGCATCCAAGTGGTTTTTGAGCAAGAATCGCTCATCGGCCAAATTTTATAGTATTTGCATGGGCATGCTTTTAAGTTTTGGCATTTTGCTCTCGGCTCAAAATTTATTGGTACCGGCGGTTTTGGTTCCACTGCTGTGCCTTTTAACTTGGCGGTTGATTCCTCTATATTGTGATGATGAAAAGATAGAAGAAACCTCAAGGCTTTATACTAGATTCTCTTTAGCCTTCTGGGTACTGCTATGGAGCGGTGTGTTGGTTTTGCGTTGGCAGACGGGCTCTTTTGAGTATGCGGATATTCGCTATATTTTTGCGCTGGAAGGTGAGGTAAACTGGCTGACCTATGCGGCAGTGGCGGCGATTATCGGAACCCTGTTGTTTATGATGGCGGCGGCTCCGTTCCATTTTTGGTTTGTGGGAGCATTGAGTGTCGCAATTTTGCCTGTTTGCGGTTTTCTGACATTAATACCGCCGTTTGTGTATTTATCTTGCCTTATCACGTTGATGACGGGAGTTTTTGCTCCGTTGGCGCAATCACTACAGTCGTTATTGTTTAGTTTTGCGGTTGTGTCTTTGTTTATAGGAGCTATTTCAGCCAACCGCCAAAACAACGTCAGACGGTTATTTGGTTTTAGCACAACATATAACCTTGGTGTTATGTTGCTTGGGATATTGGCATTTCACTCAAATTCTGTTGTCAGTGCATTTGTCTATACAATCATTTACGTATTGGCGATGATGGGTATTTATGCGGTTTTCTTGGGCCTCAAAAGTAAAGGAGATTACGTAGGCGACTTAGATGATATCTCCGGCCTTTCAGAAGCCAAACCCTACATAGCGGCGGCATTTTTGGTGTTTATGATTTCGTTGATAGGGATTCCGCCGCTACTTGGCTTTTGGGGCCGGTTGTCACTGATAAACACACTGGTTTCAGAAGAACGCTGGTTGGATGTTTTGATGCTGATGTTTGCTCTGGTACTGATGGCCAATGCCTTTTTGCAGATAATCCGAAAGATTTATTTTGAGCCTTTGCACCACGGTTTTGACCGCACGGATAAATCAATTTATATTTGTCTGTTTATAAATTTGGTTTTAATTCTGATTTCGATACTTAATCCTTCTTACTTGCTACATGATGCAGAGATAGTTCTGAGTGGAGTTTCGCAATGACCAAACTTGGAGATTGGTACTGGGAAGATTTAGAAACAACAGGCAGCACCAACGATGCAGGGATTAGATTAAGCCAACACCCGGTGGCCAAGAAGATGGTTGTATCTGCCAAAGAGCAGACGGCAGGCCGCGGCCGCAGAGGCAGAAGTTGGTTAGGTTTGCCAGGAAATTTGTTTATGTCGTTGGTTGTTCCCGGCAGTTATCAGGATTTAAATCATATGCCGTTTGTGGTGTCCTTGAGCTTGCTGAAAGTGATAAAGGGACTAGCCCCTGATTTGGATGTAAAACTAAAATGGCCCAATGATGTTTTGGTTGCAGGCGGAAAAATATCAGGAATTTTGCTTGAAAAACCAGAAAATGAGTATATAGTCCTGGGCATTGGTGTAAACATAGCCGCGGCACCGAAGAATGAGCAAGAGTTGCTTTATCCGGTGGCGGGGTTAAGAGATTACGGCATAGAGATAGACCGTTGCCGTTTTTTAGAACTATATCTCAAAGAGTTTGATAAGACTATGTTGGCCTTAAGGTCGGCAGGTTTTGAGGCTATTCGCAAGGAGTGGCTGGCAAACGCAGCTAACTTGGGGCAAGAGATAAAAGTTAATTTGGAGCATGAAAGTTTCCAAGGTATTTTTAAGGGCTTGGATGAAAACGGTGGTTTGCTGGTGGAGAAAGACGGACGAGTTGAAAAGATTTATGCCGGAGATGTTTTTATAACAAAGGAAAAAAGAAGTTAATGGAAGAAAAGATTGAAGAAAATTTGCCGCCTTTTAAAGAAGATGGATTGTATTTTGTAGCCTTAGGCGGGGCAGAAGAAGTCGGTTTTAATATGTATGCCTATATTGTCAACGGCAAGATTTTGGTGGTTGATTGCGGCTATGGTTTCTTGAATGATGACTTTCCGGGGATAGACTTAGGCCTGGCCGATGCAAGCTTTTTGGAGAACTATCAGGATAGAATAGAGGGCTTGTTTGTAACCCATGCGCATGAGGACCATTTTGGTGCGGTGGCACACATATGGCCAAGATTGCAGTGCCCGATATATGCCGGAGAGTTCACAGCCGGGCATATCCGCCGCCGCTTGGCAGAGTATAAGCTTGAGGAATTGGCAAAAGTTAATGTCATAAAGCCGGGAGAGAAAGTAAAACTTGAAAATTTTGAGGTCGAGTTTGTGCCGGTTGTACACTCTCTGCCGGGCAACGCCATGCTGATGATCAGAACAGCGTATGGCAATGCCGTGCACGCCACGGATTGGCGGTTGGATGACGGCAAAATGAGCTTTATGCCGACGGATTATAAACGCCTGGAAGAAATAGCCAAAGAAGGCGTGGATGTTTATGTCGGCGATTCGACCAACATGGCACACGATAAAAGCGGACCGTCAGAAAGTGAGATTCGTGAGAGCTTGTTGGAGTTGGTTCCAAAGTATAAAAACACGCTTGTTGCTACTTGCTTTGCCTCGAACATAGCAAGGTTGGAGAGCTTGATTTTGGCGGCGCACGCGGCAGACCGCACCCCGGTCATTGCCGGCATGAGCATGATACAAAATTTAAATATTGCCAAGGAGTGCGGTTATTTGCCAAACTTGCCGACCTATGCGGAGGCCAAGCAGGCGATGGATATCCCGCTGGATAAAATGCTTTATATTTGCGCCGGTTCGCAGGCCAATTATCGGAGCGGGTTGAGCCGCATTGTCAATGGCGAGAACAAGGAGATAAAACTCGGCAAGGGCGATGCCATTATATTTTCCTCGCAGATTATTCCCGGCAACGAGGAAAAGATAGAGCGCATGCAGGAAAAACTGAGAGATATGGGGGTAGATGTTATCTCAAGCGAGGAATACCTGGTGCACACCTCAGGGCATGCCTGCAAAGATTCAATCCGCAAGATGTATAAGATTCTCAAGCCCAAGATAGTGTTGCCGGTGCACGGAGACAAGAGAAACATCAGGGCGCAAAAACGCTACGCATTGGAAAACGGGATTAAAGAGGTTGTTGTTGCCCGCAACGGAGAGATAGTGAAGATAAAAGACGGCCATGCCGAAATTTGCGGAGAAGTGCCGACCGGGATGTTGGGTGTTGACCGCAAACAATTAACGGATTTGAATTCACAATTAATAAAAAATCGTCGGAGAATAGCGTATAACTGCAGCTTATTTATCAGTGTTGTTTTTGATTATGACTGGCGTTTGGAAGATTTGCAAATATCGTCCATAGATATTTTGGAGGAGAATGCATTTTTAGAGCTAAGGGACAGAATAATTGAGGAGATGAAACAAGAAATCCCCGAGATGGTGATAAAACACGATTATAAAGAAGCGCAGATAAAAGAGTATTTAAGCGCCAAAATACGCAAAAAGATATATAAGGAAACAGATATCAAACCTGTAGTGTTTATGCACATGTACCACCGCAAAAAAGCCGAAGAATAATAAAAAGCCCCGCCAAGAAAAAGCGGGGCTTTTTATTTAATCAATCAACTGGATATGGATTTTTTTGCGATAGTATCTGATGAGGCGAAAATATTTCTTAAAAGAGAGAGCTTCTCCACGCTCAATGGCATCAATGTTGTTGACGGACAAATCACAGTTGCAGGCAATATTGCTGATAGATAAATTTTTATCAACCCTCAATTGCCTAAGCTGTGAGGCGATTTGATTTCGCAATATGGAAGAAAAATTATTCATCGTTTCAACTCCTAAATTTCTTGAAAAAAAAGAAACCTCCTTGAAAAATCAAGGAGGGGAGTTGACAACTGTGCAAGAACAGTCCGGGTTATTCGTGCAATGCCTTATATCCCCAGCTCCCCGTGAAAGGAGTTGTTCTTTTCTTGCAAGGAGTTGTCATACTCCGCAGGGGCAACTCGCCCTTGCGGAAATGATATTAACGCATAAAGATTAATTTGCAATTAATTTGTTTATGGCATGAGCGCCAGCGAAACGAACTTTGTGAGTTGAGCGGATTACAGCGGGATTATCGCCGTGCGCGCTCGCACTGCAATTAAATTATGCAAGAGGGCAGTGTTTGTTTGAATATGGCACTTGCGCCAGCGAAACGAACTTTGTGAGTTGAGAGAATCACAGCGGAGTTAAGCCACTGCCGGCTTCGGCAGGGCCGGCGAGGGCGAGTTTCTGAGTGAGTCGGGAGATTTTTTCAAAATCTTCCGGCCGGTAGTGAGAGACATAGGTCTTGGCCTTAATCTCAGCCGGAGCCTTGCCCAGCTCATTGATGTTAACAATGGCGCCACCACTGAGGCTGATATCATGAATAATTATTTTAGCCTTGCGGGCTTGCGGCGTATCTAAAAGAGAGATGGCGCTATCGCCGCTATAGAGCAGATAGTCCTCAACAAACAAGGCAAAACAGGTCATGTTCTTGGCATGGGGAACCTCAATTAACTCACACTTGATGTTAAGCGGACAAACCATTTCTTGCGGATCGGCACCATCAGCAGAGCGAATAAGATTGTCCCAAGCGCCGCCGATGGCGGTTTTTTGGTGCAAGACATTGTAGCGATATTCAAGAAGTGTGACGGCAGAACCGGCATGGTCTTGGTGTTGGTGAGAAAGAAGAATGGTTTTTATTTTGTCGGCATAGTTTTTTCTGAGCAGTTCTTGAAAAACGCTATAGCCGCAATCAAGCAAAATGCCGTTATCATCATCTTTCCACAAGATGAAAGAGTTTGTAACACCATCTTTAACAAAAGCGGAATTTGTTCCTAAAACTTCTAACCTCATTTTTAAGCCTCTGTCGGGAGATAAATAGTGAAAGTTGTTCCATTATAGCCGTTGGAGTTAACGGTTAGGTTGCCGCGATGCCTGATGATGATGTGCTTGGCAATGGCAAGTCCAAGTCCGGTTCCCTTGATGTTGAGGTCTTTATGCTCCTGCATGCGGTAGAACCTCTCTGTCAACCGCGCGAGTTGCTCCGGCTCTATTTTGGGGCCTTTGTTGTTAACCGAGATGGCAACGGCTGCGCCTTTTGAAACTTTGAGGCTCTTGGAGGCAGGGATTTTTTCTGCGTTTTTGAGACGAATAGTGACATCTGTGCCGGATATACCGTATTTGACGGCATTGTCGGTGAGATTTTGAATGACTTGTTTGATTTGAGCCTTATCGCCAATGACGGGGGGGAGATTATCATCGCTGAAAATCCGAATTTTCATTTCCCGTTCAGTAGCTTTTATTGAAAGAGCCTGAGCCACTTCTTCGGCAATATCAAGAACCTCGACCTTATCGGTTGGCTGCTGGTCTTGATTGAGCTCGATTCTGGAGAGCGAAAGCAGGTTTTCAATAAGCGAAGACATATATTCGGCTTGTTCAGCCATGATTTTAAGGAATTTATCACGCGCATCGGCATCATCTTTGGCAGAAGTTTGCAGAGTTTCGATGAAGCCGGAGATGATGGAAAGCGGCGTTCTGAGCTCGTGGCTGGCATTGGCGACAAAGTCAGATTGCATTTTTTCAATCTTCATGGACTTGGTCATATCATAGATAGAGATAACAGCGACGGCTTTGCCTTTTGAGAGCCAGGGGAGCTGTTTGATATGGGCATAAAGCTTTTGGGATTCCGGCGGGTCGGTATAAAAGATGAGGTTTTCAGACTTGCTTTCTTTGTTTAGGACCTTGCTGACGGCATTGATAAAATTGTTGGAGCGAAAGAGCTTATCAATATTTTTGTTGGTGATGTTCTTGCCAAAGCTGGTGCGAGCAGACAGGTTCGCGCCCAAGATATTTCCGGCACGGTCAATAACGATGATGGGGTCCGGCAGGCTGTCTAAGACGGCAGTATCAGAGATAGTTTGCGCCTCCAAAATATCTGTTTTTTGTGCCCAGAAGCGGTGCATGGCGTTAACGGCCTCAACAATTTCTTTGGCATCTTGCTCAGAAAGAGTCATGGCTTTTTCATCAAAATTTTCGCTTTGAGCCATAGAGGTGATATAGCGCTTGATTTGTTGGAGTTCAAATGTCAGAGGAAACAAAAGGACAATATTAAACAAGACAACCGCCGCCAAAGAAATAACGGCAAGCAGGGGGTCAACCAATCTAAAGGCCGCCAAAACAATAAACACCAAGGCGGTAGGGAAACTCAAAAACAAAACACGTTCGACAAATTTTGTGTTTTTTTCAATACCTAGAGAATTTCTGGCTCTTTCAAACATCTTGTGTCCTATATCTTGCAAAAAAAACTAGACGGAACTTTTAATTATATTATTATATAACAAGTTTAAAAATATTAAATTTTTGAGAGAAAATGACTGAAACTTCTGCTAACCCGACGCCGGTTATGGCCCAATACCTGCAAATAAAGAGCGAGCATAAAGATTATTTGCTTTTTTACCGCATGGGCGATTTTTATGAATTGTTTTTTGATGATGCCATAACAGCATCCCGCGCGCTAGACATAGCCCTGACCAAAAGAGGTAAAGACAAGGGGCAGGATATTCCCATGTGCGGTGTGCCGTTCCACGCCTATGAGAGCTATCTGGCCAAGCTGATACGTCAGGGCTATAAAGTTGCCATCTGTGAGCAAATGGAAGACCCGCAAGAGGCCAAAAAGCGTGGCTATAAGTCAATTGTCAAAAGAGAAGTTGTCCGCTTGGTAACGCCGGGAACCCTAACGGAAGACCCGCTTTTAGACGCCAAGAAAAACAACTTTTTGCTCACGCTTTCCAAATTGGGAGACACGTTGGGTGTTGCTTGGCTTGATATCTCAACCGGAGATTTCTTCTTGCAAGAAATTGCACTGAAAGGGAAAGATGAGGCCGTCGTACTTTCTAACTTGCTCTCAAAACTAAGCCCAGTAGAAATTTTAGTCTCAGATACCTATTTGCAAAATCCGGCCGTATTTGGTGTGCTCAACACTTGTCGGGAGCTGCTTTCGGTCTTGCCGGCGGCAAGGTTTAACAGTGAGAATGCCGCCAAGCGCTTGTGCGATGTCTTTCATGTTGACACACTGGATGCTTTTGGGAGTTTTAGCCGCGCAGAGATTAGCGCCGCCGGTGTTTTGATGGATTATGTGGAAACCACTCAAAAAGGCAAAATGCCGCTCATTAGCCGCCCGCAAAAAGTAACCGAGAGCCAGGTTTTGGAGATAGACGGTGCCACCCGCCGCTCGCTGGAGTTGATAGATTCTTTAAGCGGGGACAAGAGTTCATCGCTTTTAGGTGTGATAGATTGCACGGTAACCGGTGCCGGAGGGCGCTTGCTGGCCTCAAGAATAGCCAATCCCCTGAAGGATGTGGTAGCGATAAATGAGCGCTTGGATGCGGTTGAATTTTTTGCAACTTTTCACAATGTCAGAGAAGATCTGCGGCAGGTGCTGAAAGCTTGTCCGGATATTGAGCGTGCGGTTTCAAGATTGTGCCTTGGCCGTGGCGGTCCGAGAGATTTGTCCGCAATCAAACAGGCTTTGGGTTTGGTTCCCGCGTTGCGCAATTTGCTTTTGGGCGGAGAGGCGGCGTTATCGGGCCTGCCGGATTCGGTGCGCAATGTGGCTGCTGATCTGGGTGAACACACACAGTTGGTGGCAGATTTGCAGTCTGCCTTAAAGGAAGATTTGCCGCTGTTGGCCAGAGACGGAGATTTTATCAAAGAAGGATATTCGGCGGCCTTGGATGAGATAAAACGCCTCAAAACCGATAGCCATGGCCTGATTGTGGAACTGCAATCGCGCTATGCGGAAGCAACGGGTATCCCAAACCTTAAAATCAAGTTTAACAATGTGATAGGTTATTTTATTGAGGTTCCGAGTAAGTTTGCGCCGCAGATGTTAGAAGACAAGCAGTTTATTCACCGCCAGTCGGTTTTGAATGCTTCGCGCTTTACCACCGTTGAGTTGAGTGAGTTGGAAGATAAAATCCGCGGCGCCTCAGATAAAGCTTTGGCGATGGAGCTGGAGATTTTTGCGCGTATGGTCAGAGATATTCGCTTGGCTTCAGACAACATTTTGAAAACAGCCAAAGCGTTGGCGCGCTTGGATGTGGCAGCGGCTTTGGCGGATTTGGCGGTGGAGAAGAACTATTGCCGGCCGATAATAGATGATTCTCTTTCTTTTGATATCAAAGACGGCCACCACCCGGTGGTTGAGGCCTCAATTAACAAGAGCGGCAACGGCACCTTTGTCGGCAATGATTGCGCGTTAGATGAAGAAAGTGGCAGGCTATGGCTCTTAACCGGCCCCAATATGGCAGGTAAGTCAACATTTTTGCGGCAAAATGCAATTATTGCAGTTATGGCGCAAATGGGTTCGTTTGTTCCGTGCTCTTATGCCAAGATTGGGGTGATAGACAAGATATTCTCACGCGTCGGCGCCAGCGATGATTTGGCCAGAGGCCGCTCAACTTTTATGGTTGAGATGGTGGAAACCGCAAGTATTTTGAATCAGGCCGACGAGCGTTCTTTTGTGATTTTGGATGAGATTGGGCGCGGCACCGCCACTTTTGATGGCTTATCAATAGCCTGGGCGGTGGTGGAGCATTTGCACGAGGTTAATAAGTGCCGCACTTTGTTTGCCACTCACTATCATGAGTTGACAGCGCTGACCTCAAAATTGCCGCATATGACCCTGCATTGCATGAAGATAAAAGAATTTAACGATGAAGTCATTTTCCTGCATGAGGTGATAGACGGCGCGGCCGATAGAAGCTATGGTATTCACGTTGCCAAGCTGGCAGGGCTGCCCAAAGCGGTTTTGAAGCGTGCTGAGCAGGTTTTGCACCATTTGGAGAAAAACGGCAAGGGTAACTCCATGCAAGATTTGGCTGATGACTTGCCTTTGTTTGCGGCTCTAAGGGAGAAAGAGGAGCCAAAAGAAATATCCTCGCCGGCCTTGGATGCTCTAAAAGAGATAAACCCGGATGATCTAAGCCCCAAAGAGGCCTTAGAAAAGCTTTATGAATTAAAAAAGCTGTGCTAATTGCACAGCTTTTTTTCTAACGTTCGATGGAGCGTCGCTGGCCGACTTTTGTTGCGCCTGATTTCTCGCCCGGGGCAATTCCTGTTAGTTCTGCTGTCTTTTTCTGAGCCTTATCTTTCTGAGCTTTTTGAGCATCCGTCACATATCTATCAATTTTTTGTAAGCTTTCAGTCAAAAACTCAGCCATACCGGAAGAGCTAGCCACCAATTGTTCATAATTTCGTTTGTTTCGTTGGTGCTCAATATCGGCAGTTTGGTGGAGCTTGCAAATCTTATTGTATTCAGATTTTATTTGGGGGTTTCCATCGCTGCCTTTTGTTGCCTTTATCGGAGAATTGATATCGGACAACAGCTCAAGCTGGTAGGGGGTTAAAGATTGTAGACTTTCATTAACAATATCGATGGTCTTAGCTTGTTTTGCAGCCAACTCTTTTGCTTGTTTACGCCCAAAGAGCAGAGGCAATTTAGGTGTTTTAGGCTTTAATGGCTCAATTTTGCCGTCTGATTTGGCAAATTCTCCAATATATTTTTCAATCTCCAACGTGAACTGTTCCGTTTCTTTTGAAGATGCAAAAGGAATAGACTGTACAACAAGGGCCATGTGTGTCACGATATCATTAAGCCCTCTGGCATCAGAAGCATGAGCAAAGAGTTCTTTTACCCGTGCGGCAGATGCTTCTGCATCATTTTTAGCCTCAGTAATCGGCTGGGCTAATTTTTCGGTACGGCTTTGATAATGTTGTTGCAGCGCGGCCACTGCTTTGCGAAAGTGTTGAACAGCCTTTGAAGCGGCAACAGGTTCTGTTCTTTTGCCATCTCGCATACTCATCACGCCATTTTTGACAATTTGTTCATAAAAGCCATCGTCTCTGCCTTTAATCAACAAGCGTCGGGCGCTAATTTCATACTCTTGAGCTTCAGAAAGAGATATTGCATAATTGCGGGAGTTTGATTTTAAAAGGTTTTCCAGAGCTTCGTCACTTATTTCAGTCATAATCTTAGGTGTAAAAATATTAGCCTTATCTTCTTTCAAAAAAGTCATGACATCTGCAGGTTGGAGCAGATTAACGCGGCCATCAATCATATCCTGAGCTATATAGTGGCTGCGCAAGGCGGCCAATTCTTTTGCAAAATCAGCCTGCAAGAGGTTTGGAAATTTTGCTTTGACAACGGTGTCAACCCGTTCAATCAGTGTTTCCGGTAAACTAGGAGATGGGGTGGCAACTGTTTTAATGGTTTTGTTATACTCATTAAGGTCGTTGATAATCTCATCCAAAAATTCTTTTTGGTTTTCATTTGGTTTCACCATTTTTAGCTCCCATAATGTTTGTGGCTATATTTATGATAATAATAGCATAAAAAAGATAAAAAAACAATTAATTTTGTCTAAATTCCCGGTAAGATATATTTTGTAGTAAAAACAATGTGTTAATAAAAGGTATTTTAATACCGCAAAATAACATATTGAAAAACAATGAAATTTTGTTGTTGACTTTAGAGTTTTTTTCTGTATATTCATCTCCGAATGATTTAACTTTTGTTACAAAGAGAGAAAACAATGAACACATATGCAACCAAACCCTCGGATATCGAGAGAAAATGGTATGTCGTTGATGCTCAAGGCGTCGTATTGGGTCGTTTGTCTGCTCAAATTGCCAAGATTTTGCAAGGCAAGAACAAACCCAACTATGTCAGCAACCTTGATTGTGGCGACTACGTAGTTGTTATCAACGCCGACAAAGTAAAATTGACCGGCCGCAAGATGACAGAAAAGAAATATTTCAAACACACCGGTTGGATTGGTGGAATCAAAGAGACCACCCCGGCAAAGATTTTGGCCGGACAATTCCCGGAGAGAGTTATCATTAAAGCTGTTGAGCGCATGCTTTCTCGCAACCCGATGGGCCGTCAGCAGATGACCAAGCTGAAGGTATATGCCGGAGCAGAGCATCCGCACACTGCCCAAAACCCGATTGTTTTGGATATGGAAGCAATGAACCCCAAGAATAAGAGGAGCAAATAATCATGGCTGAGAAATTAGAATCATTAAAAGACCTCAAAAAGGCCTCGGTCAAAGCTGAAGCTGCTTCTGTAGAAACCGCCGTTGTTCGCAAAGCCAAAAAGGACAAACAAGGCCGTTCATATGCCACTGGCAAACGTAAAGATGCCGTAGCTCGTGTATGGATTATGCCCGGCAAAGGCAACATCACCATCAATGAGAAATCAATTGATCAGTACTTTGCTCGTCCGGTTTTGAAGATGATTATCAACCAACCGTTTGAGGTTGCCAACCGCGTTAATGAGTTTGACGTAGTTTGCACCGTAAAAGGTGGTGGTTTGTCTGGTCAGGCCGGTGCCATCAAACACGGTATCTCTAAGGCCCTAAATGAGTATGAGCCGGAGTTGCGTGCTTGCTTGAAGAAAGCTGGCTTCTTGACCCGTGATGATAGAACAGTTGAGCGTAAGAAATATGGTAAGGCCAAGGCCCGCCGTTCTTACCAATTCTCTAAACGTTAATCTGACAGAAGAGAAAATGTTGTATTTTCAATGGGTTGTGAAAATTCACAACCCATTTTTCATATTCACATAATCTTCACATAAGCCTTGACTTTAGTAA
>CALXVX010000022.1 GCA_944392215.1 uncultured Alphaproteobacteria bacterium
CCTTTTGTTAAAGAACATATTGAAAACAGTATAAACGCCGAAAATGAATTCCACATCCAACAAATAAAGGAACTGCGACAACAATATGACCGCATTCAGGAAAAATTAACCAAAATCAGAATGCAATTTGCTGATGAAAAAATAGCCGTTGACGATTTTAACGCCATCAGCACCCAATTAAAGTCGGAACAATACAATATAGAGGAAAAATTAAAAGGTCATACCATGGCCGATGAAAAGTTCTCAATTGCGGTCAGTACAGTACTTTCTTTGGCTGATAACGCCCTCGAATACTTAAAAAGTTCGAAAGTAGAGCAAAAACGTGAAATTTTAAATCTCGTACTTTCGAACTTAGAGTTAAATGACGGAAAACTAAGCTACACGGTCAATTCGCCGTTTAATTTGCTGTTAGATTCGTCAAATCATAACGTATGGCGTACCCGGAGGGATTCGAACCCACGACCCTCAGCGTCGGAGGCTGATACTCTATCCAACTGAGCTACGGGTACAAAATTCTGCTTAGTTTCATATACCAAATAAAACAAAAATACCAGCAAAAACTTTCAAAATCAGCATTTAAATCGATTTTTCCCTTGACTAATGTCAAAATAATATGTATTAAGAGGCAACTACTTTTGATAAAGGATTAAAAAAATGGCAAAAAAATGTGATATTTCGGGCACCGGCGTTCAGAGCGGCAATAATGTCAGCCACGCCAATAACAAGACCCGTCGTCGTTTCCTGCCTAACTTGCAGGTTGTTTCTCTGTTAAGCGACACTTTGGGCAAAATTTTCAAGTTGAAAGTTTGCTCCAAGACTTTGCGCAGCATTGAGCACAACGGCGGTTTGGATGCTTATCTCGAATCTACATCCAACAACAAGTTGACAGATGAAGCTAAAAAAATCAAAAAATCAATCGCTAAAAAGAAAGCTCCTAAATAATAACAATTAACCATCAAAGGTTAAGGTCTTTAAAAACCCTCGTCATTGGCGAGGGTTTTTAGTTATCCCCATTATCCCCACAATCCACAGGGCTGAAAATATCAAACAAGAAATATAGTTGGTGTTTTAAATTTTTGTTGCTATAAACAAAATCAAATTAAACAACGCCTATAAAAAGTTTAGAACTATGGAAGCACCAGATATCAGCACACTCCCGCAAAACATTGAAGCCGAACAAGCCTTGCTTGGCGCCATTTTGGCCAACAACAAAGCATTTGAAAAAGTTTCTGAATTTTTGAAACCCCAACATTTTGCCGATTCCACTCACGCTAAAATATTCGAGGTGATCTCCAAGCTCATCACCCGCGGACACGTAGCAGATGTCATTACCTTAAAAAACTACTTTGAGCAAGACGGCACCCTAAACGATGTCGGCGGCACCAAATACCTGGTAAAACTGGCCGATTCTGCCACACCGCTGACAAATGCTGAATACTATGCCCAATTTATTTATGATAAATACCTTCGACGTGAGTTGATAGCTACCGGTTTTGATATTGTCAACAACGCCAATAAAGAGGACCTTGATTCTGATGCCTCTGAACAAATAGAAGAAGCCGAAAAACGCTTGTTTGAGCTCTCTAACCAAGGAGATATAAACGGTGGTTTTGTAGATTTTTCTGAAGCTCTGACTTCTTCTCTGACACACATCGAACAAGCCTATCAAAAAGATGGTAAAATCTCCGGCCTTCCGACCGGGCTTGATGCGCTTGATAACAAAACCGGAGGCCTAAATAACTCTGACTTAATCATCATTGCCGGCCGTCCGGCTATGGGAAAAACGGCTCTTGCCACCAACATTGCCTATAATGTTGCCGAGTATATGCTGCACGCCAAAGATCTGGATGAAAAATCCAGAGGTGTTGCTTTCTTCTCACTGGAAATGTCGGCAGACCAATTAGCCTCTCGTATCCTTTCCACCGTAACCCAAACCAACGGTCACAAAATGCGTACCGGCGAGTTGGATAACGCTGAATTCACTCGAATTGCAGCAGCGGTCAGAGAGTTAGAGAAGATTCCGCTCTATATTGATGACACACCGGGCCTAAACATCAACACCATTCGCACCCGCGCCAGAAGATTAAAAAGAAACAAAGGCTTGGGATGTATTGTTATTGACTATATCCAACTGATTTCAGGTACCGGCTCCAAACGCTCTGAGGGCAACCGTGTTCAAGAACTTTCTGAGATTTCTCGTGGATTGAAAATTTTAGCCAAAGAATTAAATCTTCCGGTAATTGCCCTGTCTCAGTTAAACCGTGGTGTTGAACAAAGAGATGATAAGCGCCCCGTTATGTCAGACTTGCGTGAATCAGGTTCCATTGAGCAAGATGCAGATATTGTTATGTTTGTTTATCGTGAAAACTACTACCTCCAAAACGAAGAGCCTCAACAAAAAGCCTCTGAAACACCGGAACATCTGCAAAAACGTATGGAAGAGTGGGAGGCAAGAAAACGTGCCACCCAAAATGTTGCCGAGGTCATCATTGGCAAACAGCGCCACGGCCCGACCGGAACAGTCCAACTGTTTTGGAATGGAGATTACGCGCAATTTGGTAATTTGGCAAAAGAAGAATATCTACCAGAGAGAATAGGAGATTAGAATGCCTGTTAATTTTATGAGTGTTTTTCTATATGTTTTGGCTACTGCCCTGGGTATTGCCGCAGTTGTTACCCTAATTGCATTGGGTGCCACCATTTTTGCAGTTGTGTTCACCTACGTATTCATTCCGCTTTTCCTCATTGCGGGAATTCGTTGGTTATGGTTGAAATACCAACTCTCTAAAAGAGAAAAGATAGAATATTTCAGGGATGATGAATAAAAAGCCATCTTCATTTATCCTTAACAAATAAAATAATATAATGACAAAATAAATAATTCGGATATTTGATGACATGGCTCAAAAAACCTTCTGGAAAACAAAAAAACTAAACAAATATACGCCTGAAGAATGGGAATCCATTTGCACCCATTGCGGCAGGTGTTGCCTCATCAAACTGCAAGATGAGGATTCGGATGAAGTTTATGAAACCGATGTCATTTGCCGTTACCATGATTGCCAAACACACCTCTGCACAGAATACGCCAACCGCTGCAAGCTTGTCCCTACCTGTCTAAAACTCACTCCGGAAAATATTGGCAAGATTTCATGGATTCCAGAAACCTGCGCCTACTATATTTTAGCCAGCACCGGAGATCTGCCAGCCTGGCATCCGCTAAAAACAAAGAAACCTTTACCTGAAGAACTCAAAGTCTCAAACTCTGTTGTGAGCGAGCTTTTGGTGCCGGAAGAAGAGCTTGAAGACCACATTATAGAGGATGCAGACGATGACTGATGATTGGCTGGATTCGCCCTTTGACCCCGAGCAACGCTATAAACACCTGGAAGATATTGAACCAGAATTTTGGAAAAAGAAAAAACTGGAAGAAATGTCCCAAAAAGAATGGGAGCTTTTATGCGACGGCTGTGGAAAGTGCTGCCTAAACAAACTTGAAATCCGCGGCCACATCAGGTTCACTCGCACGGTTTGCCGATTTTTAGATTGTCAAACCTGCCTCTGCAAAATATATGAACACCGTTTTAAAAAAGTGCCGGATTGCCGCAATATAGACTTAGCCGCAGTGAGAGAAACGCCACGGTGGCTGCCCAAAACCTGCGCCTACTGGCTCTTAGACAACGGCCAAGATTTGCCCGATTGGCACCCCTTAAAGACTAAAAAAGCAGCCTCTGTCCATGAGGCTGGAATGTCTCTGCAAAAACGAGACGTAATATCAGAAACCGGAGTAAATGACTATGAAGATTACATTATTGACTGGCCGGACCTCTGATATTGCAGAAGCTTTAGGGATGGAGATAAAGATTATAAAATCTCCCTTAGCTAAACGCCTAACCCTAAGGATTGACGACAAGAATCACCTTCCGGTACTAACCATTCCCAAGTATTGCACATCTCGCAAAGCTATCAACTTTGTGGAAGAGCATCGCGACTGGATTCGCAATATGCTGGCCCGTTTACCCACAGCCGAAAAATTTGAAAACGGAGAAAGCATCTCCATAATGGGAGAAAAAGTTATCATCACTCACCACCGCAGCCAAAGAGGAATTGTTCTCAAAGATGGCTTTTTGGTTGTTGGCGGCGAACCGGAGTTTTTGCATCGTCGTGTAAGCGATTTTTTAAAAAAACTTGCCGCCAAAGAGCTGTCAAAACTTTCAATTGCCAAAGCAAAACAACTAGGCAAAACCGTTCATCACATAAGCATTAAAGACACCAAATCCCGCTGGGGCAGCTGCTCCAGCAAAAACAATATCAACTATAATTGGCGGATAATTTTAGCCCCCAAACACGTCATTGACTATCTCGTTTGCCACGAGGTTTCTCACCTCTTACATCAAGATCATTCTACAAACTTTTGGAATTGCGTTGCCACTCTTTGTCCTGATTATCAAGATGGACGTCGCTGGTTGAAAATAAAAGGCAAAGAGCTTTACCGCTACATTTAATTTGCAAGTTGATTTTTCAAACTTCATACCCTATATTTATCTTAGTACAACGTAACATAAAAAGGAAAATTGAATGGAAAACAAATCATATTCACAAACAGCAGCCTCCGCCTCTATTAGTGAAGGTCTGCGCCAATATATGATAAAAGTTTATAACTTTATGGCGGCGGGATTGTGCCTCACCGCTTTGAGTGCCTATATTATCGGCAACACCTCTTTACTGGGACTGTTTTTTAACGTTAATCAGCTCGGCCAAGTTACCGGGATGTCCGGATTCGGCTGGTTGATGTTTATCGCTCCGTTGGTAATGGTTTTTGCCTTTGGCTGGGTACTAAATAGAGGAACATCTGCTCAGGTTCAGGGCTTGTTTTGGGCCTATGCAGCAGTTATGGGAGCATCTCTGACTCCGATTCTCTTGGCTTATACCGGTGCCAGTGTTGCTAGGGTTTTCCTAATCACGGCCGGCACTTTTGGTGCCATGAGTCTCTATGGCTACACCACTAAAAAAGATTTAAGCGGGATGGGCTCTTTCTTGATGATGGGCTTATTTGGCATTATCATTGCCATGATTGTTAATATCTTCATGAAAAGCCCCGGCGTTGACTATGCTATTTCCATTTTAGCCGTTGGTATTTTTGTTGGCCTGACTGCTTATGATACTCAAAGAATCCGCGATATGTATTATGAAGGAGATAGTAGCGATATATCCACCAAAAAAGCTATTTCCGGTGCTTTGTCCTTGTATCTTGACTTCATTAACATGTTCATTTACTTATTGCGTTTCTTCGGAGACCGCAGATAAGCAATCATTACAAAAAGATCCCGCCGATTTGGCGGGATTTGTTTATTTTTGAAATTTCACCAAAGAACTTCCTTGCATCTCCTGAGCTTGCTTCAAAGCGTCAATTGCTTGTTCTATCAGCTTCTTAGCAGATCTTGCCGGATTTGGAAAAACACTCATCCCTACGCTAACGGTTAAATCGTGGGTCGTAAAATTATCGCTCACCCCTTCTTTAAGCAGAGCCATAAGCTTTTTTATCTCCATATCAAGATCATAACCGCTCATTAAATCTGGCATTAAAATCCAAAAATGATATTTCAAGCCCCTTGCTACGGTATAGTTTTTCTTCAAGCTCAAAACAAAAGTATTAGCAAGTTTTTTAATAACAAATTCTTCCAGATGAAGCTTTCTAAAAGACTCTATATTGTCAATATGAACACCTATCACGGCGATTAAATCTCTCGGAAGTCTTGAATCTTTATAATTCTCACTATTAACGGCCATCTGCACCCTGTCTTCAAACAAGAAAAAATTAGGCAATCCGGTCAAATCATCATACAACCCGTTAAAAAACGGCTTATTCGCTTTATTTTGATGATTTCCAACTAAAATAAAAGAAAAATGCTCAGTATCCGGCAAATAGATAGCCTGAAATTCAACAGGAATCTGCCGTCCTTTCAAAGAACGCAGCCTGATTTTTTGCTTTTGCGCAGACGTGAGCATCTCCCCAATACTGGAAGTCATAAGATTCCAATCTTGTTTATCAACAAAAGTTAAGAAAGGCACCCCAAAAGCGGATCGCATATCTTTAATATCAAGCATCTGCATTGCCGTAAAATTAAAATATATCGCCTTATCATCACAGACCATAATAATCGGCCGTTCTGAGGTGTTCATCACCAAATTAACAATATCGTTAAGATTAACATCCAAATCTTGCCAAAAATATTTTTCCTTTTTTACTTTTTTTTGCTGTTTTGGCATTTCAAGCTGAGGAAGCGGAGCGTCAGGATTCTCCAAATCATCCAACGAAATAGCATAACGTTTTGCATCATTAAGCAGAGACAAGCTAGGCGTTGCAACGGAAGAAGAAAAACCGTTGCCCTCCAAATTCTCCACATCAATAGAAACATTTTCACTCATTTTATTTCTCATTTCCATATATTTTAGAATCTATTTATTAAAAACACAATGCCAAAAATCTTTGTATTTTTTTAATAATCTTAGAATATAGTTCTACTATCTCCATCAAACAAGAAAGCAAGAAAACATGGCAGAAGAAGTTCAAACAGAACAAAACATTAGAGAACCGATTGAAGAAGATGCCGTTTCAGCAGGTAGTGTTCCTAGTGTCAATAATAGCAAAGAAAATTCCTTTGACATGACATACTTGGTTAAGGAACGTTTTGAAATAAACTACAACTCACCTCTTCCGGATTTGGATGTAAACGGAGCAAAAGCCTATGCTGTAAAAGACAAAATAAACCCGCAACGAGAATTGTTTGCCCTTTTATGTGACAATAATTTTCCACCCAGGTTATCAATGCTGCCTTACTTAAAATCCATAGAACATCCAAATTTATTAAAATTAATAGAATACAGTGTTGTTGATTATATACCAGAAAAAACCATGAATATGGCATTAATTTACAACCGTCCGACAGGTCCAAAAACATCTCAAATACGGATCAAAGAAAAAATCAGTTTTGAAAGATTCAAATCCTTGGTTTTATCTCTTATTTCCGGATGTGAAGCTCTTAAAAGCTATAACCTGACACATCGAGCCATCCGCATGGATAACGTTTTCTTTAAGGATGAAGACTGCTCTGAACTTGTTTTGGGAGATTGTGCTGCATCTTTTCCGGCACTATATCAACCCAACGTGTATGAAACCTTAGAAAACATTTTGTGCTTACCACAAGGCCGCGGCCAAGGAAGCAGTAGCGATGATATTTATGCCGCAGGCGTAACTTTGCTTGGAATTGTTTTAGAACATGAATTACCCTCAAAATATTCCGGACCGGAACTACAAAGACTAAAACTAAAAAAAGGCTCCTTATCCGTTTTGCTAAATGGAGAAAAAATTCCCAATCATTTTTTACCCTTGTTTAAAGGAATGCTGGATGATAATGCAGAAAGTCGTTGGAATAGTTCTCAAATTTATAATTACCTAGAGGGAAAGACTCCAGCCTTTTCAAACGATTCCTCTGACCGGTCAATGAGAGCGCTGAGTATTGGTGGAGAAAAATACTATACCGCAAAATCTGCAGCTTTAGCCATGCTTGAAAATCCATCTGAAGGCCTATCAATAATTAAAAATGGAAAACTCTTAGACTGGATAAAAAACGGCCTAGAGAACGAGAAACTACATAACAAAATTGAGCGAGTAATAAATAGCGACAAAGAGCATGAGGCGAACCGCTTGCTTTTACCGCAAATCTGCATTTACCTTGACTATAGTTTGCCTCTCAAAAGTGATACTATATACATTTTTCCAAGCGGATTACCGAAAGCAGTTTTTCATTGTTTAAAAACCGGAAGATCCGTTGAGCCTTTTTACCAAATTTTGGCGGGAGACCTGATAAAAATCTGGTATCAAGAACAACCCTATTTACACACGCCTGCCAACAGCAATGAGTTCAGAATATATTTGAATCGCAACACCTACGGCTATGGAATTGACAGAATCATCTACGATTTTGATGATGATCTACCATGTACCAGTCCGCTAATAGGTAAAGAATTTGTCAACACACCATCAAAGCTTTTAAAAGCACTGGATTCAAATTATTCAGAAAACAAAGAGGAAAAACCCTACGACAAGAATATCATCGCCTACCTGCGTTGCAAAATGGGCAAAAAAATCGACGGAGTTTTAACAGATATAAATGCAAATCAAGATGCTCTGCAAATATCTGCCGTCATGCGTCTTTATGCCAATATTCAAAATAAGAATGGTCCGGTTCAACTTCTAAACTTAACCAAATGGCTGGTAAAAGCAGCCAAACCGATTATAATGAGCTACCACAACACAAAGTATCGAAAATTTTTGGAACAAGAAGCCATAAAAATAGCCAAAAGCGGAAAGATTATAGAACTCTACGAAATCCTTGAAAACGATGAAGCAAAAAAGAAAGATCGAACAGAATACTCCTCCATTCTGAAAAAAGTAAACATTTTAGTCACCGAACGCAACCGAATATTACAAGGAGGACCAAAATTAGATGAAGAGTCCAAAGAGCTGGCCATAAAATTTGGCTCAATTCTTTCTATACTAACCATGCTGGGTTCTTTTGTCCTCAGCATAATTTATTGGGTATTCAAATGATAAAACCACTAAGAACACAACAACACCCCAAAAAGAAACTCAATTTTCTTCAAAAAGCACTACTTTTGCTTGGGTTAATCATTCTTGTCATCACAGCATTGCCGGCTATTGTTATTATAATTATTGGACTTTTACCAACAATTACGGTTTTGTTAATAGATTCTAAGAACGTAACCAAATTAACAATGGTTGGCTGCTTCAATTTAGCAGGTGTTTTTATTTGTTTGATGAACATCTTTAACCAATTCAATCTTAACCATGCCATTACCATATTAGGAAATGTATTCAATATCATTATCATGCTGGGGGCAGCTGCTTTGGGAATGATTTTATATTATGAACTACCAAACTTATTTCTCCTAATCTCAAAGGCTTTTGCCCAAAGACGTCTCCGCAACATAGATAACAAACTCGAAAAAATAGCGGATGAGTGGGGCAGAGAATGCATTGCGGACGTAGAACAGAAATAGAAGAGGCCGCGTTTAAAACGCAGCCTTCCGTCAAGCCTTCATGCCTTCAATTGTTTTGGCAATTTTTTTAATTGAATTCAATTCTATTTGCCGCACACGCTCTTTAGAAATATTATAAAGTTTGCTCAAATCATCAAGTGTCACGGCTTTCTCGAATAATCTGCGCTTAAATAAGATATCTCTTTCGCGTTTATTTAGGCACACAAGAGCCTTATTAAAAAGTTCACGGCGATATTTCATCGTTTCGGCATAAGCCAAAACCTCTTCTTGATTGGGCTTCGTATCAGCAATAAAATCCATCCACTCACTGCCATTGTCAGAAGATGAATCAATCAAAATATTAAGTGAGCCATCATGAGATTTCAAGCGCATATTCATATCTGTCACATCTTGCACGCTGACATCCAAAGATTCGGCAATGCCATTTAGCACCTTTGGAGAAAGCTCTCTATCATCGGTAACATTAAGTTTATTTTTTATTTTTCGCAAATTAAAAAACAATTTTTTTTGTGCAGCAGTCGTCCCGATTTTAACCAACGACCACGAGTTTAAGATATATTTTTGGATAGAAGCTTTAATCCACCACAAAGCATAAGTTGAAAACCTAAACCCCTTATCCGGTTCAAATTTTTCAATAGCATAAAGAAGGCCTATATTTCCCTCAGAAATCATCTCTGCCGCAGATAGACCATAACCTCTGTATTTGGCAACAACTTTTACTACCAAGCGTAAATGAGAGGTGACCAAAACTTTAGCTATTTCTGGATTTTTTGTTTTCTGATATTGGACGGCCAGATTGTATTCTTCATCCTGAGCCAAGATGGGATATTGCCTGATTTTTTGCAAATATCTAACCATGTTAAACTCTGGAGAAAAGTCCGCTCCACCAAGATATTGGACATCATCCATGTTCGTTTCACTCCTGTTTAAGCATTCAGTCGTTCAACGTACGAGTTCCGGTCCTAAAAAAATCGACGCTTATAGGGTCGCGCTAAATTAGCAAAAGCGCAACCTATCCTTTAGTATGGTAGGTATTGAGATTTTCTATTTTGAGTTGCTGTTCAGATACTATCTAAAACACCCATTAATTGTTTGAAATCTGCTGGAAAATCAGATTCAAAAAACATTTGTTTTTGAGTTTTTGGATGAATAAAGCCGAGGCTTTTAGCGTGCAGGGCTTGCCGTGGAAAATTATTAATAAAATCTCTTTTATCCGAAGGAATGGCCTTATCCGTAATTTTTTTTGCTTTAACATAGAGCTGGTCACCCACAAGATTACACCCGATTCTGCTCATATGCACCCTGATTTGGTGGGTTCGTCCGGTTTCAAGATTGCATTTAACAAGAGAGGCAACATTCTTGTAATTTTTTATAGTTTGATAGTGCGTCACGGCATGTTTGCCATTTTTTTGCACAACGGCCATTTTCTTGCGATCATAAGGACTACGACCTATATCGGCGTCAATTATACCATTAAGCGGGTTTGGCACCCCAAAAACAATGGCAAAATAGGTCCTTTCAATGGAATGCTCGGCAAACTGAGCGCATAAATGTTGGTGTGCGGCATCATTTTTTGCCACCACCAGAAGGCCTGAGGTGTCCTTATCAATCCGATGGACAATTCCGGGACGTTTAACCCCGCCGATGCCCGAAAGATCCTTACAGTGATACAACAAGGCATTGACCAAAGTTTTATCTGGAGCACCCGGAGCCGGATGCACGGTCATCCCGGCAGGTTTATTCACTACGATAATATCTTCATCTTCATAAACGATATCAAGCGGAAGATCCTGAGGTTGGGGTTCGGCCTCAACCGCGGGGGGGATAAGAATTTGATAAACATCCCCCTCTTTTACCTTAAAAGAATTGTCACCAATGGTATCTTCGTCACACGTAACATTACCCAAGGCAATAAGGCGTTGCACTTGGGAACGGGAAACATCGGCAAAACAATCGCTTAAAAACTTATCGATTCTTTTCCCCTTATAATCTTTATTAACCATTGGTGTGGTATAAATAAGCGTATCAGACATTTTTAAGGCCTAAAAAGTTAAAAACTTAAGGCTTATAATAGAGACAAAAAACAAACTTGCAAGCGAGATTTAGGCATGGATAAACTCAAACTAATCAAAACCGTCGTTGTTGTTTTAACTTTTTTGCTGGTTTTTGGTATCCTGACAGCATTAGGCAGTGTCTACAAAAAAGTATCAGCCCCGGCAAAAGAGATTGAAAATGTCAATTTGCAACAACCAACCGGCAGCAGTATAGAAGATTTTAAGGTAGAAAACGGCAAGCTTTATCTTTTGGTCAAATATGGCGGCGAAAACGACCGTATTTTAGTCATAGAACCAGGCAAAAAAGCGGCAGAAATAAAAATTAATTAAAAGGAGGCTGAAATGGCAGAAGCAGATTCTCAAGACGAATTTGACAGGCTTTTAGACGACTTCATCTCTCAGCAATTGGCTGATGCGGAAGACAATCTCACGGACCTTGCCGAGCTGAAAGAAAGCGGCAAACCGGCTCCTCAATACCCCGAAGATGAGGCCGAAATCATTCAAAACCTCTATAAAGAAGAACGCCAGCTATATGACGCCTACCACAATTTTCGCAACGCGATAAATGCTATTGCCAAAAATGCCAACATGGAACCGCCGCATTTTGAATTTGGCGCCAGATATATTTACCCTCGTTTTCGCCCCACCAGAACCAAACAACTCAACCAAGATATTTTCAGTGGTTGGGAGCTATTAGCCATGGCGCAACCGGTCAGACTGTCATCTCTGCCGGCCAACGCCTCGGATGAGCAAATTTTAAATTTTGCCGAAAAAACAACCGATGAGAACTTGCAATGCGCTCTAATTTCTTATGTCGAAATCTTAATAGAGCTGGATGGTTGCGAAATTGCCTACAATATGCGCAAAGCCAAAGCCGAAAAGCGCAAAATAGAAAAAGAGATTTTTGAGGAACACCAACGCCGCAAAGAGCGAATGAAAAAGTATATTGAAGCCATTGAGGCTCAGCATTTTCCGATAGATGCGGAAAGGCTGGTCAACAACTTTTTCAAAAGCGTGCGTAAAGATCCCGAAGGCGCACAAAAGATATTGGAAACGAATCCTGCCACCTTTGCGCCCATTCAGGTAGAAAAGATTCCGCCACGCTTTTTTGGGCTTATAAAAACCAAACCGGAAGATGGAATCAGGGTAAATAAAGAAATCGGAAAGTTTTTGAAGAACTTGAAGGTCTAAATGGTACAAAAATATAGACAAAATTCAAATTTATGATAAGATATAAATAATATACTTTCACAAAGAAGGGAATTAACCATGGCAAAAGAATCCACCTCTCCCCGCAAAGAAGCAGAAACAGCCGCCAGAGGCGGAAGAAAAAGCGGAGAAGAAAACACCAGAAGGACAAGAACAGAAGCCAATAGAATCTCTGCTTCTACACCAACATCCGGCGCGGGAAGCACGCCTGCCGGCAGTGGAGAAAGCGGCGCAAGCGGCAGTTCCACCCCGCAGCAAAATGATGGAAATTCTGGGCAAAAACCCGTCACTGTTAATCAAGCAAATCCCCAACCTGAAAAAGAACCGCAAAACAGTGACGACAAAGAAATCAGCATAGATGAAAACAAGCCTCTCAACGAATTATCCGTTGAAGAACTGAAAGAACGACAGGAAAAAACAACAGACCCAGAAGAAAGACAAAAATATCAAGAACTAATTGATCAAAAAAACAAAGCACCTGAAGCCGGAGAAATCAAGAAAACAGATGACCCCGATACTCCAAAAGAAGACGACGATAAATTTGATATTCAACAGGGTGATTTTATCGAGTTTTTAATGAAAGACGTTGTTTTAGCCTCCGCCGCCTGGGCCGGCAAAAAAGTTTCCGGCCAAATTGGGCTTTTGACTTATCGCGGCCTTTCCTGGATGTATCACACCGCAGATGATAAACTATTTACGCCGGCAGGAAAAGAAATCTCAGAAGCCTGGGATAACTTAAAGAAAAACACCAAAGAAGCCTTTAGAACAGTAGAACAATACCAAGTAAAAGATACCCTAAACGGCAAAGACGATACCACTGATTTTGCTCACGAGGTAATAAAAGAACACAATAAAGTTATAGATGAGGCCTTAAAAAGCCCCAAAAGGATTGAAGCTTTTGGTCATTTTGCCGAAGCCGTATTCGGCGGAAATTTTGAGGCAGGAAAATACACCCAAAATGGTCATCTTGTTTGGTTTGACAAAGAAACCCGCACCACTATTCCGCTTGAAGGAAAGTCCATAGAAAATATAGTCAAAATGGCTCAAGAAACTTCTAAAGCCATAGATGCTTCAGACAAAACTCCGGAAGAAAAAGCTTCCCTAAAAGAAACAAGAGCAAAAGAATTGGCAATAATTGTCGGAGATTACACCCTGCTTGAAAGTCAAAAAAACATCTTCATGTCCAACATGGCAACCGCCACACTTTTGCAAATGAAAGCAGAAAATAAAGATTATAAATACTCAAAAGAAGATCTTGAGACGATGAAAAACCGCGCCGCCATAACCTTTTTTACCGAACTGAGAAAAATACGGAATGGCCAAAGCCAATTCAAAACTGTTGAAGAATTCTTAGAAGCCAGCGGCAAAGCTGTCCAAGCTGCATATAAAAATATAGAAAAAGGTCATTATATTGAAAGAGGTAAAATACCTCTTGCCAATGCAGATTTAGTTCTGCTCAACAACCTCAACACATCGCAATGCCAAGAAAACCCTCAAGATATGATGACAGAAGCTTTGCAATATAGTGAAACCATGAGGAAACTACAAAAAAGCTATGAAATTGCAACAGATTCCGCAACCGTTGCTGAAGCGACCCAAAAAGCCCACGAGCAAAACACCAATAGGCCAAAAGACAAAGGCAAAACCAGCGAAGACAGCAGAAAACAGGAGCCCCCTATCAAACCAAAGTTAAATGAGGGAACTTCTCGATGAAAAAAGTCTACAAAATTTTTAGGTTTACCCTCATCGGTTTTGTTTGGACCTATCTGTTTTTGGTTTTAACCAACCACATAATGTTCCGGTTGTGGAACTTTAACTTTATGTCATTTCGCAGTTGGAACCTGTTTTTTGGTTTTTTCCATACAGATTGGGCACTGAAAACAAGAGATGATTACATTTTTTTACTAATGCTTTTTGCTCTGCCTTTCTTATGGATTTTAGGCTGGTTAAAAGTCTTAAAAATAGACTACTTAAGCATTTTTCTTTATCCAATTAATGCTTATAACCACTACATAATCAATAAATATGGCCACGATTCCTCAAGGATTGTTTTGAAAAACCTAAAGTCCAGCCAAAAAATGATAGAAGAGATAAAAAGCAAAATAGAATCTATAAGACCAGCCAAAACCAAAGAGGTTAGCAACATTCGAGCAGAAGTGCAAAAACAATTAGAAAAACTAAATCAATCCAAACACTAAACAGTTATTAACCAATTTTGTGCTAAAATGCAAAATAAAAACATTGGAGAGCCAAGCATTTGAAACCGCTTTTAATTTTAATACGAATAGCCCTTGTTGGTGTTTTCTGGAGCATTTTGTTCTTAGAAGGCGTTCGTGTTATTATGCTCACCAACTGGCATTTTGATATTTTACGTCTGGACCACTGGCTGTATGCTTGGAATTTATGGCTTTCCGGTTGGGTTATTGATGACCCTAAAGAATGGGCCTTTATCCTGATAATCTTGACATTTATTCCTGTTTGGCTAACCGGATGGACTGCCTTAAGTCTTATACATTGGGGAAAAATTTTTGCCAATATTTTGATGATCCCGCTTAAACTTTTCAATAAAATATTTGAAAAACAAGTAAAAAAAATTGCCTCCACAGCCAGCGTCAAAGTTGTAAAAAAGAAAAAATCATACAAAGAGATCAGGCCTCGCAGCATCCGCCCTCCCCTAGAGGAAAGTGCGTATACCCTGCCAGCCGACAGAAAAGCAGCATTATCCGGTATTGCCCCTAAAAGCGCACCTATTTCCAAACCGGCAACCAGCATCACCAAAGAAGTTGATGCCCCGGTTGAATTTAGCCACTCACTATTCAAATTCGATGATGACGACAACAGCGGATTTGATTTTGATTTATTTGACGATTCTCCTAAAGAAGAAACAAAACAAGAAGCTGTTCCGACAAAAGAAACCAAAAAAACGGATTCTAAATCAGCGCCCAAACAACCGAAAGATGACAGCCGCAACAAAAATAATTTAAAGAGACCTTCACTCCCCCGTGGCAGTACCAACTCCACTTTTGAAGTTCTCAAACAAAAAGGATATGAAGTTATCACTGGCGCCACCATAAAAAGTACACTTATAGATTTTATAGGTGTTTCCAGCACCCAAATTTGCCTTTGCTTAAATGATAAGGAGCCGGGAGATTGGCTGGCTGATGAAGAGCGTTTCAACGATGAGGAGCCTTTGTGGTTTTCTGAAAGTTCACACAGAATTTCTCCTGTCAGAAAAATAGATATTGCTCGCTTAATTTTAACCGACAAACTAGCCGAAGCAGAGATGTCCTTCAAAGTAGAAGCCTATGTTATTGAGCAAATTGGCAATATAATCAACGCAGAAGACATGTTTGATATTTGGGATGATATGAACATTCATGTCACCAGAATTGACAGAGGAACCCCAAAAGAAATAAAATTATTTAATAAAGCCCTGGAAGAAGCCGAAGGTAAGATTGATAAGGCCGAATTTGACAAAGTTAGAAAACTAATTCGTAGTATTGCATAAAAAGAGGAATAGATGGCAGTAGAAAAAAAAGGAGAAGAGTGGGAAGAATATAACAGTGCCGTTCGCTGGATGGTAATAACTGTTATTATATCCACTCTCATAACCATATTTTTAGCGTTGGTTTCAATGCCTTTAGGATATCTTATCGGCACAGGTATTTCAAAAGAAAGCTTAGGGGATGTTTCCCGCTTTTTTGACCTTGTTTTCAATAAGCCAGGCTATCTCTACTCTCGTTACTGGAATTGGATGAAACAACTTTTTAGCTACCACGGTCCTTTTTCAGTGAGCTTATGGGTTCCTATTTTACCTTTTTTCAGTTTTCCGACAGGTTTAATCATCGGAGCAGTAACCAATCCCTATAGATTTCAATCAAACATTCATGGCTCTGCCCGCCTGGCGACAGAAAAAGATATCAAAAAAATGGAGCTTTTGGGGTTCGATGGTTTTTGCCAAGTTGTCGGCAAATTCAACAACAAGCTTTTGCTGTTGAAAGAAACGCTTTCCACGCTTTGTTGCGCACCTCCGGGAACCGGTAAAACTGCGGGAGTTGTTGTCCCCACAATTTTTCATTCACCGACCTTGAGCATTATCGTAAACGACCCCAAGCCGGAATTGTGTTTTCAAACCTCCGGTGCCAGAGCCAAGGTTGGTCCGGTTTTTATCATCAACTGGGGTATGGAAGATAATCCAGCCGAAGGCATATATTACCCAAGCTGGAATCCTCTTTCTCCCGGTGCGGTACCGGCGCCTGGACCTTCCAGAGATATGTATGTAGATTCCATGTGCAAGGTTTTAGTAGAAGACCCCAAAGGAGGAGCAGACCCTCACTGGTCCACCACCGGTCGTGCGGCCCTAACCGGCTTTATCCACTTTATCGTTTCCAAATGTGAAAAAGCGCGAGCCAATGACTACTTTATCGGCCGAGTTTATGAAGGCAAGTTAGACGAAGAAGATAAAAAGGTTCTGGAAGGCTACTATTTGGAAATGAATGATCCTGCAGCCGCCAGAGCTCTTCAAAATTTAAGAAACAACACCCTAAACATAGACAACTATTTACCCATTGGTACCTGGGCTTTGTTGCCGGAAAAATGGATTGGGCGAGAAGCCTGCATAGCCATGATTTTGGAGTGGATTACAGAGGCACAAATTAAACAATCTCAGGATATCAAACGCCGTATGGATGAAGGCGACCAAATGGCGGCCATGGCAGACCCCATGAGAGATTTGTTGGAGGAAGCCATTGAAGAGGCTCGTAAATTTGGCTACACGCAACGCTGTATCGTTGAGTTGAGCCAGTTAAGCTCCATGCCCGACAAAGAAAGAGGTTCTGTTCTTTCAACCGCTTTTGCAGGCATCAACATCTTCAAAAACTCCGCCGTAGTGGCCCGCACAAGTTTCAGCGATTTAGCTTTCAAAGATTTACGCGGACTAAAAGACCCCATTACCGGAGAATTTAAGCCTATTTCCGTTTATCTTTCGGTAAACCAGGTAGATGCCAGAGCTTTGAGTGTAATTTCAGGAACATTCATTGACCTGATGTCCTCTTATCTGATAGCAAATCCACCAAAATTTAAGAATCCGACCGACGGCCAGATGGGTCCCTACTCCTGCCTATTTGTACTAGACGAGTTTCCGACCATGCCCAAACTACGAGCCGTTATCGACGGGCCGGCAGTCGGACGTGGCCAAAAAGTATCATACTTGCTGATTGGCCAAGATTTGGGCCAAATATCCGGTAAATATGGTAAAGATGATCTCGAAACGGTTATCTCCACAACAGCCTGTAAAGTTATCTTGTCCCAAAACAACGAGCAAACAGCCCAACGTTTCTCTAAGATGATTGGCAACAAGACTGTTCAAACAACATCTTATTCAAAGAACGAAGGTGGATTCGGTAAAGGCGTAAACCCCTTTGCAAAGAATGTAAGCTACCAATTGCAAGGTGTTTCGGTTATATCTACAACACAACTCTTAAGCTTGCCAATGCTAAAACAAGTTGTCTTGATGCAAAGTTACATCGACAGACCAATCATGGCAGATTCTCCTCGTTGGTATTTGGATAAAAAGATGAAAGCCCTGCGCAACCTTCCGCCGGCACCAAATGTTCCTGACTGGATTGTTGCTCAAAGAGAAGATATTAACGATGATATGTTAGCCAAGCTGGGCATTGATTATGACCCAAACGAAGATTTTGATGATTCCGAATTTGCAGAAGATGAAGAATACGATGAATCTTCCGAGAACAAGCCGACAGAACAGACATCTCAATAGGAACCAAAAGATGTGGGAATGGTCTAAGTCACGAGAGAAGAATACCGACCAAAAATCCTTAAAAAGCCATTTGGGGAATCTTCTTTTTTCACCTGAAACACCGTCTTCCGCTCCGAAAATTCCATCTCCTGAACAAATGAAAAATTATCTTGTATCGGAGATAAAAAAAGAGAACCTTTCTTGCCTAGAGCTAAAAAAATGCGCTTATCATCCACAAACTTGGGATGAAATGACCAACAGTTCAAAACAGTACCTGAAGATAAGAAAAACCTTTCTCAAACTAATAGGCTATTCCGCACAAGAAGAATGCAAAAAAATTGGTTTCAACAAAGAAGATATAGAATTATTAAAAAACAAAATCTCGCCGGAAAACTACAACACACACATAAAAATCCCGCTTGAGTTTGGCGGAAAGTTAGATATGGATAACCTTTGCCTTATAAAAACTCATCCCCTGCATGATCAAATTCATCATCTGATAGAAATTCAAATCAGTTGTGGTTTTTTGCAAAAATATAAATTTATTTACATTCCTTGGTTTGAAGGAAAAATCTACCATGATTAATTCTTTGTTGTCCAAAGCTCAAAACACAAAACATTTTATCAGTTTTTCACCTATGGGGTCAGATTCCATAGAGCAAACAAACCAAGAGCTCATAAGCTCCGGCAACCCGCCTCTCCCATCGGATTTTTGCGATTTTTTGAGCTTGTGCGACGGAATTTACTATGATGGATTAGAGCTTTTTGGCACCAAAGAACACCCCCGCCCAACCAAAGAATATATTTTTACCAATATAACAAAAGCTAACAAGCCTTTTTCGGAATATAGCTTCTTCTCACAGAAACTCATCATTGGAAGCATGTCTGAAAACTTTATTATATACGATTCCAAAAACAAGTTGTTTGCCATCACAGACAGAATAAACCTATGCTCCCAAATAGAATTTTCTTCTTTTGAGGAGTTGTTATCTTACCTTCTGCGCCATTGTGAAATAGGGCTTTAATCAGAAGACGAATCCTCTTGATCTTCAAGTTGTTTCAAATCTTCTTCATCAATTTCCGTTGCCTCAAAACGGTATTTTTCATTAAACCAATTACCAAGATCTATATCGGCACACCTTTTGCTACAAAACGGACGATATTTCATGTCTGTCACTTCTTTTCTACAAATCGGGCATTTCATTTTTCAACTCTTCCACACCCTTTACAAGTTGGGCATTCCACACTCAAAACATCAAGCAGCGACGGCCGTCTTCTGGCCCGAGAAACCTCAACCAACCCGGCACGGCTTAGCCCATAAACAAACACCCTTGTTGTGTCGTGATGTAAGTTTTCTTCCAAAACATCAATTGCGTTTTTAAGATATTTATATTCAGAAAATCCTGCAAAATCGACAACAATCTTGCCCGACAAATTACGAAGAATAATCTGTCTGGCAATTTCTTCTGCTGCCTCAATATTTAAGCGACCAAGGCTTCCCTGCCCGTCATCTTCACCACTGTCAACATCTATTGCCACGCAAGCTCTGGTTTCTTCAATTGTAATTCTACCGCCGCTTTTAAGCTTTATTTCTTTTTGCAAAGCCTCTAAAATTGCATCCTCCAAGCCATATTCTTCAAAAGGATTGACGCTGTATTTAACCTCAAAATCCTCCCCCAGAATTTTCTCAAGGTTATGATCATTTACCACAATGGTTTTAAGGGTTTCAACGTGATGATTAATTGTTTCCATCAAAATATTATTGCGTTCCAACAACAAAGTTGGCGCTTTTGATGTCTTTGCTTTCTGGCGAACGGCATCAAACTTATTGCGTAAAACTTCCATTTCTTCGACAATACTATCCTGTTCCGCATAAACGGCCGATGTCCTGACAATCCATCCCTCCTGACCAGTTGTATTGTCTTGCACTGTCTTTTTCAGTTCTTCAGCCTTCAGTTTATCACTAATCTTAGAAGAAACCTCAACATTCATTCGATAAGGACAGTAGACCAAATTATGTCCGACAAATTGCAAAGAGCGCACCAATCTTGCGCCTTTTTCGGCTCTTTGTTCTTGAGCTACCTGCACCACAACCTCTTGCCCTTCGTTTGCATTCAAGTCATCTCTACCGTATTCTTCTGCATTAATAAAAGCTTCTCTCGTATCTCCAATATTTACGAAATAGCCTGTTTTACCATTTGCAAGCTCTATTTTTTTAGTAATTCTGCCCAAATAGATGTTTCCCTCCAACGCCTTACTAAGATCAACAATTTCAAGCTTTTGCAAATTACCGTCAGCCAACCCGGCCACCCGAACAAAATTATTTTTGTTTTCATAAACCAGAGTATCTATCATCATATGTTTTCTCCCAAACTATTTTATACCTGCACCCAAAAGCAAGTTGCGGGTTTCAAACAAAGGCAGCCCAACAACGCCCGAATAAGAACCTATCATTTTGCGCACCAACGCGGCCAATTTACCCTCTATCTTATAGCCCGCAGCACCAACCCATTCTTTACTTTTCACATAGTCCTCAATTTCCTGCTCAGACATTTTTTTCATTAATATCCTAGTAGAATTAAGCCGTACAGAAGCTTTTCCATGAGAACTAATAACACAAACAGCACTCAAAACTTTATGAGCTTTTCCGGAAATAAGCCGCATAACCCTCGTTTGTTCCTCATCACTATGGGCCTTTTGAATGATTTGAGACCCTGCAACGATAATGGTATCACAAGCCAAAACTACTTTTCCGGGATACTTTTTTGCAACATTTTGAGCTTTTTCCAAAGCCATTCTCTTAACATAAGCCGTTGGCTTTTCATTTTTTTTAGGAGTTTCATCAATATCTGCCGGCTCAATCAAAGAAGGCACCATATCTATTTGTTCAAGCAACAGCTTCCGTTGCGGCGAACCGGAAGCCAAAATAAAATTCTTAGCCATTCACTAACCTCAATTTTGGAATCTTAAAAAGCAAAAAAGCGCTTAAAAGACAAGCGCTTTAATGTTTATTTTACATCATCATCGTAGGTTTTTTCCATGCGCTCATGGCGTTCCTGAGCTTCAACCGACAAAGTTGCCACCGGACGAACTTCCAAACGCTCGATTCCGATAGGATCTCCGGTTTCTTCGCAATAGCCATATACACCATCTTCGATTCTTTTTAAGGCTTCATCAATTTTAGAGATAAGCTTACGAGCCCTATCACGAGTACGGAGTTCCAAAGCCTTATCAGCTTCCAGAGAGGCACGATCAATCTGATCAGGCTGATTAAGCCCACCCTCTCTCAGATCATTAAGGGTATCGGTAGCCTGCCCTATCAACGATTTTTTCCAATTAAGGAGCTTCTGACGGAAATACTCCAACTGCATTTCATTCATATACTCTTCATCGGCAGAGGGTTTATAATCCGGGGGAAGAATGACTGTGTTTTCCATAAATTTAACTCCTTAACATCAGAACATTTTTTAATTGTGATACATATAGCAGGTAAAATATAAAATTCCATAAAAAAAGCAAGTAAAATTCACGTTTTATCACCTATTAGAACTAAGATGTGAGTTTGGCTAGTTCCACCTCCACTCTAAGTTCTATTTCTGCCATAATTTCTTGCAGTTTTGGGTCGCTCGATTCTGCCTGATGTTCCTTAACCATTCTGGCTGTTTCGATCAAATTATCCTTAGACATATATCCAAGCAGCAAAGCATCTCTGATTTCTTCAAGTTTTTCCAAAAGAGAATAGCCTCTTTTGATGAGTTTTTTTCTGATTTCCCTTTCTTCTTCGCTACCCACCATCTGAGTGGCAAATATGGCATCTGTCACTGATATACCTGATGTTGCACCGACTTGCTGAGATTTTTTACTCATAGTTTCATTAAGATAAGTCGAAAAACTCTCCCCACCGGACGTTTTTTTTATATTTTTTCCGGCATTAATATCATTAGTCTTGCCAATATCATTGACTTTTATCATGCCACACTCCTCTATTGAAAAGTCCAAACAATAGTATTATCCCCATCGTCTTTACAACTATCCGCCGCTTTTTCAAGAGTGATGGGCAAAGCATCTTCATCTCCAAATTTTACACCATCAATAGGCAACTTAAATAGCTTATTATTTATTTTTATTTGAAAAAGATCTGTCCCCTGAGTATTGCTCCAAGTCAATTGGCTCAAATTCATACAAGCGCGCAAAGAAAGCTGTTTGAACGTTATATCAAAAAATTCATCACCTAAAGAAGATGTCTTAATTTCAACTTCCCCATTAAGTCTATGAACAATTTTTCCATTTACCAACATTTGAGAAGGAATGAGCAGGTCTTCTTTAAATTTAGCTGGTGTCATCTTAGAAGAAGATAGTTCAGAAAAATCTCCTTCCAGTCTATATCTGGTTACAATATTTTTTTGAATTTCCTGCACTTCTTGGGATACCATATTAAGTCGAAATACCTCAAACATATTTCCGACCAAACCGATAATGGAGATTGTTAAAACCGTCACAACAGATATAGCGGCGATAGCCTCTACCATTGTTACACCCTTTTGATTTGAATTTATCATATAATCTCCTTACATTCGTTAGTAATAACGATAACACCAAAAGTTTCAGTAAACAATAATTTTGTAATATTAATTTACTTTCTTTTTTAAAAAAATAGGTTATAGTAGTTGCTGTCATAGATACTTGAAAGCAAGTATCTGGAAACAGTTAAACTTTATAAAGGAATTTCTAATATGAAGAATACTATTGCTTTGATGGCCGCTGCTTCAGCATTTGCTTTTGCTGCCAATGCCAGCGCCTTGGAATACACCCCTTATGTAGCCGCTGATTATACCTATACAGACGTCCAAAATGCTGCCGAAGTACATGGTGGTAAGGTTTCTGTTGGTACCGACTATAACAAATATTTCGGTACAGAAGTTTTCTATCAACGCACTGGTTCTGACCGCGTTCACGCAGCAGATGGCACCAACGAATATTCTCTCCAAAGCTATGGCTTGGATGTAAATGGCTATCTGCCTTTGGGTTGTGACCAAACCTTTGCTTTGGTTGGAACAGCCGGTATTGCTAATATTGACCTTAAATACACCAACCCCGGCGAGACCCGCAAAACAGAGAATGGTTTAGGTTATCGTTTGGGTGCCGGTTTTGAATATGACCTCACCAGCAACGTAGCTGTTAGAGCAATGTATCGTTATACATTCACTGACAAACTTGGTGATTTAGACCACATGAACGAATACTCTTTGGGTGTTAAATACTCTTTCTAACAAAAAGTATTTGTTTACAAGAAAAAAGGAAGGAAATTATCCTTCCTTTTTTCTTGTAAAAAGATGTGGAAAAAAAATTCAAACCATTTATATTATATTTAGAAATATAAATAAAAAGGTATCTCAAAATGAAAAAATTTTTATATGTTTTCCTTCTGCTGCTAAGCTTGAGCGCCTGCTCCAAAACGGATGAGCAAAATCAAAGCGCCCCTGCCAAACCGGAAGCTTCAGCTGGGATAGACAGCGAAACGGTATTTTCTTTTGACATAAATACATTAAAGCCCGGTTGTGATAATGAAAGCCAGATTGTTTGTGCTATAAATGCCAGCATTAAATGTACCATCAATCCATCTTTTGCCGAATGTGCAGAAATGAAAGCCTATATGCCAAATTTCATATTTATGGACGATGAAAGCCTGCAGCGCCCCACATCCCAGTCATATAAGATAACCAAAATAAAACCTCTCCCTGATGGAACTGTGGAGGTTTACACCCAAAGCACCTGCAATGGTAACTGGTTTGGTCTGTGCAACGGCAACATTATCTATGTAATGGATTATCAAAACAATCGTTGGGTTGTAAAAGATTTATATGCCGTAGAAATCTAATTTTCAGCTATAGATTTATCAAGAATCCTCATAAAAGCTCGGCTTACCTGAGTTTCAGGGCCGAGCTCTTTCTCTTGTGCTTCAAACAGCTCATTTGAATTCATTTGATCAAGATCTGCTTTGAGAGAAGAATTAACGGGGATTTCCCCACTACGATTGATATAGCTGATATCGCGATTATAATCATCAAATTTTTTTTGATAATCGGGAACAGTAATTTCTGTTTTTTTTCCTATAAATTCCGATTTATCAACAGTAGCAACCATATTTTCCAACTTAGCATTAAATAACTCTTCTTTGGACAAAGGCGGTAACTTTTCAGGTTGATTAAATTGGACCTCCTTAGGCATAAAAAAATCAGGTTGAAGCTGTTTTCTGATATATCGACCATAAGCTGTGACACTCACCCCGAAAGAAACTATCAATAAAATGGCCCAAAGTGTAAATTTTTTATGCATAAAATAAACTCCATCAACCATAATTTAACCAATCAATTCTATAGTAGAATACATGAAAAAGATTTTTTTTATATTAATATTCCTGATTTTTCCGACTTTGGCTTTCGGAGCCTGTCCAAAAATCACTTCTGCTCCAAAAATAGAGTTATACACTTCCTACGGAAAATTAAGATATGATTTCAGCCAAAACAACAAAGAAATAACAAAATTGGCAGAAAGACAAGGAATTATAGAAAAAGGCCTTTTTGCCTCTGGACTTTCCACAATCAATGTAAACATGGACATTACCCTAAAAACCGTAGGCGATATAATAGGCAAATATGACTTTTGTGTTTATCCCACAGCCATAAAACTTTCTGTTTATTTCAGCGATCCCACTATTTATATATCAAAACAACTTATTCCCAACAGTTGCGAATACAATGTTGTCTTGAGGCATGAACAAACCCACCAACAAATAAATAAAGCAGCCTTGGACTATTTTCTTCCTTTGTTTGATGAAGCAGCAAAAAAAATTGCACTCTCTATAAAACCGATAAATGTCAAATCTCTCTCAGAGATAGACAAGGCATCTGCAGAGTTAACGGAAGAATACAATAAAAAATTCTCACCTTTGCTTGAATTTTTCAAACAAGAATTACTAAAAGAGCAATTAAAATTAGATAATCAAGCCAACTATCAGCATGAAAATATTTTATGCAGATAGCTTTTTGGCATCTTTCAAAACAAAATCCAAAAAGCTCATTAAGCCTTTATAGGCATAATCAATGTAAGTTTTATCTTTGGCAGAATTATTATGATAATAGATTCTAACCGTCGTCATACCGGCTTCTTTAGCGTACTCAAGGTTAGAATAACTATCATCAACAAATACGCAATCCCGAGGCTTAACACCAATCTTCTGGCAATAGCGAATATAAACATCGGCGCTTTCGTTTTTCTTATAAACACCAAAGTCCTCAACGGAATAATAGCGGTCTTTAAAAAATTCCCACAAACCCAAATGTTTGAGAATTTTCTCAGAAGCATATCTGTCGCTGGCAGTAAACACATATTGCTCAGCGGGAATTTTTTTCAATTTTTCCAAAAGATTTTTATAGGGAACTATTTTTTCAACAGGTTTACGCCTATGATAAGCAATAAACAAGTCTCTGGGATTAATACCATAGTCTCTAAAGAAGATTTCACCACCATCACGATAAATTTTAAAGGATTCCGTTACTAATTTTTTAGTGGTATCAAAATCAAGCTTAAGCCCCAAATCTTCTATCAAAGCCTGGGCCATTGTAGTATCCAATAAATCGGCAAATTCTTCGGTTTTATTATAAAGCGTGTCATCTAAATCATAAATAATGACATTTTTACCAAAGACCACGACAAACTCCTTTTATTCAATGTATCACAACCTTGGTAATATTACCCAAATAGATAAATTCGTCAACAAAATACTTGAATAGACGATATTCCTAAATATATCAAAAAAGTCCCAACAACCAACAGAGAGGAAGAAATGATAAAGAATATTTTCACATTAGCACTGGCAACAATATTTTTGGGCTGTTTTAACGCCGCTGCACAAGATCAAACCCAAGCTGAAATCGGCAATCCCGGCTCCGCTAATATGATGATGGTAGAAGAAGGATATGTTGTGCAAACTGCCGCACCGCAAGAAAATTCGGGCAATCAAACGTCCCCCAACATGCCAGACGATTCGGCAACTGTTATGGAACAAATTACCGACACAGAAACTCCCGATAGTCTGGATATAGAAGAAGATGAAACAGTTATTCAGAACGACTAAAAACTGAGTAATAAAGAGGTTGTCAGCTATTCCAGACGGCCTCTTTTATTTTACTTTGCAAAAAAGCGTTATGAGCATTTATTTCATCTTCACTCAAAGCAAAATTTCTGGCCGGCCGCAAAGTTTTTTGTTGTTGAGTTGTCTCCACGCTTTTTTCAACTTTTGTTTTTTTAGAATCAAGCAACAAGCTTGGTTCTTTTCCTCCCAAAAGCTCCAAATAAACTTCCGAAAGCAGTTGAGCATCAAGTAGTGCTCCGTGAAAAGTACGGCTGCTGTTATCAACCTCAAACCTTTTACACAAGGCATCCAAACTGCACCTAGCACCTGGAAACAGCAGTCTGGCAATTTCCAAGGTATCAACCACCCTGCTCCATTCAAATTCCGGCTTTCCTATTTGTTTTAGCTCATAATTCACAAAATTAATATCAAAAGAGGCATTATGAGCAACTAAAGTAGCGTCACCGACAAAATCTAGCCAATCATCGGCAATTTTTTCAAAAGTAGGAAAATCTTTCAAAAAATCATAAGTTAATCCGTGAACTTTAACAACTTCTTCAGGCACATCTCTTTCCGGATTAATATATTGATGAAAAGTTACGCCGGTCGGCATATGATTAATAAGCTCAACCGCGCCAATTTCAACCAATCTGTCGCCTTTTGCATAATCAAAACCCGTTGTTTCGGTATCAAACACAATTTCTCTTGTCATAAATTAGCTTCCAATCCTCTAATAATGTTAATAAGCTCAACCTTGAGCAAATTTTTAGGCCTATCGGTATTAATCACCACATCAGCCAACATTTTTTTATGTTCATTACTCATTTGCACGTTATTTATCTTGTCAAAATCCTCGGCAGAAATATTATCTCTTTTCATGACACGTTGTTTTTGGATATTATAATCAACATCTGCCACCAAAATCAAATCGCAATATTTATCCCACCCCATTTCAAACAACAAAGCCACATCAACAAAAAATATATCCGAATAACAGGCGTTTTCTCTGATAACTTTTTTTAAATTTTCACGCAAAAAAGGATGAATAAGGCTTTCCAAGAGTTTGAGTTTACCTTTATCATTAAAGACTAAGTTGCGCAAAGCTCTTTTATCAGCCACTCCATTATGAACAGTTCCGGGAAAATGTTTTTCCAGTGTTTTTAAAAAATCCCGGGAAAAGTAGAGCCTCCTCACCCAACCGTCAATATCAAAAACGGTATACCCCAAAGAATTGGCAATTTTAGCCAAAGTAGTTTTTCCGCACCCGATAGAACCGGTAATAGCCACAAGCAACATAAAAAACATCCTTTTATCAGAAGGTTAAATAAGTTATAAACAGAAGCATCTTTTTCTGTGCATAACTCACCCCTACCCTACCTTTTATAACTTTTTATCACCGTAAAGTAAAATTTAATCTCACAACTTACACACAGGCTTAAATTTGATTCACAATATGTGGATAACAAAACTTACTAACAACCAACAAAAAATAAGCTTCACAACATTAGTCAATTGAAAAGACTAAGATATTAATAAATTATTAACAAATTTCCTCAAATTTATTAACAAAGAGTTAAAATCTGAATAACTCAAAGATAAAAAAATAATCAACAACTCTCACAGGGATTCACAAACAACAAAAACATTTTAAAAATATATTATTGGCCCTGCGGGGCTGTTCATAAAAGTGCCTTATAATATTAATTGACAGAAGGTAAAAAAACTCTTATAAAAAAATCACAAATATCCCTCCTATTTAATCATTTCCAAAAAGGTTTCCATGAATTTAAAAGATTTAAAACAAAAGTCTCCGACTGAGTTATTAACTCAGGCAGAGGATCTGGGCATAGAAGATGCTTCTTCCATGCGTGTACAAGACTTAATGTTTGCTATTTTGAAAAAAGTAGCAGGCGAAGATCAAACCATCAGCGGCGAAGGAACCATAGAGGTTATGCAAGATGGCTTTGGTTTTTTGCGTTCAGCTCAATCAAATTACCTAGCCGGCCCGGATGATATATATGTCTCTCCCGCCCAAGTAAAAAAATTCGGTTTAAGAACCGGAGACACGGTAGAAGGAGAGATAAGAGCGCCGAAAGACAATGAGCGTTACTTTGCTCTGGTAAAGGTAAATAAGATTAATTTTGAAGACCCCGAAAAATCAAAATTGAGAGTAAATTTCGATAACTTAACACCTTTGTACCCTACAGAAAAACTCAATTTTGATATCATATGCGGAGAGAAAGATTATACCACAAGAGTCATAGACTTGATTGCTCCGCAGGGAAAAGGCCAGCGAGGCTTGATTGTGGCCCCTCCTCGCACCGGTAAAACTGTAATGTTGCAAAACATTGCCCATGCCATAGCCACCAATCATCCTGAATGCTATTTAATGGTGTTGCTGATAGATGAGCGCCCGGAAGAAGTAACGGATATGACCCGCTCTGTTAAAGGAGAGGTTATATCATCAACATTCGATGAGCCGGCCAGCCGCCACGTTCAGGTTGCAGAAATGGTGATAGAAAAAGCCAAACGTTTGGTAGAAACCAAAAAAGATGTTGTTATTTTGTTGGATTCTATTACTCGTTTAGGCAGAGCCTATAATACTGTTATACCTTCATCAGGTAAGGTTTTAACCGGCGGTGTAGATGCCAACGCTCTTCAAAGACCAAAACGCCTGCTTGGTGCTGCCAGAAATGTTGAAGAAGGCGGTTCCCTGACCATCATTGCCACGGCGTTGATAGACACCGGTTCTCGCATGGATGAGGTTATTTTTGAAGAATTTAAGGGAACGGGTAACTCAGAAATTATTCTTGACAGAAAACTAACTGATAAACGTTTATTCCCGACCATAGATATCACGCGTTCAGGCACCAGAAAAGAAGAACTTTTGGTAGATAAAGAACGCTTAACCAAGATGTGGGTTTTGCGCCGTGTTTTGATGCAAATGGGCATGACGGACGGCATGGAGTTCTTGCTTGATAAATTGAGGGTGAGTAAGGATAATAATGACTTCTTCGCCAATATGAATTCTTAAAATAAAAAGCTTCCTTTAACAAGGAAGCTTTTTATTTTAAGAGACCAGATTTTCAATAAAACTTTTCACATCAGACATTTTATCAAAAATATTATTTATACCCATATTTTTAATGCGAGAGGTATAATCAGCTTTGTCGTACAAGTCACTGCCGATAAAAGCAACGGGGATCATTTTGGCTTTTTGAGCCGCGGTGAGGCCGGCAATAGAATCTTCAACCACAATACAATTTTGCGGTTCAAACCCCATAGATTCGGCAGCTAGCAAAAACAAATCGGGTTCTGGTTTGCCGTAAGCAACCATATCAGCAGTAAACACCTTTTGTGGCGGAAAATAATTTTCAATTCCGACCATTTTAATTTTTTGCTCAGTTTTAGAAGCTATTCCGCCGGTAGCTATGCACTGCTCAATATAAGAGAGGTCAAAAATATCTTTAATTCCTTCGGTCAAAGCAAAGCCTTTTAGCATTTTTTCCATATCAAGGCGCAAAGCTTCTTTCCAAAATTCCTCATCTGTTTCAATACCGAGTTTAAGAAGAACATCTTGTTTGGTTTTATCGCTCATACCTCCCAAAAAATTATTGACGGTATTTATGTCCCAGTTAAGACCATAAACTTTGTTTAGGAGTTCCATTCTGGTTTGCAGCCACAATTTTTCGGTATCGGCAATAACGCCGTCAAAATCCCAAATAATAAGAAAATTAGATTTTTTACTCATATATCAACTTTCGGTTTAAAAAAAGAGAGTCCGTTAAAAGCCTACAGAAAAGAATTTCAATAAGTCTATGATGAATTTATTAAGAAAGATTGAAAAACCTCTCCAGAGTCAAAAAAACGGCTTTTTGCTCTTGTCAGGGAGAAATAATGATTTTATAAACACAAAAGAGAGGTAATTTATGGATAATCAAACAATATATGCCCTATCAACAGTTTTTGGTAAATCCGGTGTGGCGGTGATACGCATATCCGGAGATAAGGCTCTAGAAGCCGTTAAGGCGATGACCAATTTGGATGTTGAAAACATAAAACCAAGATATGCTTATTTTGCATCTTTGCATCATGCAAAAGATAAGAGGGAGTTAGATAAAGCCCTTTTGTTGTATTTTAAGGCACCAAATTCTTTTAGCGGTGAAGATATAATCGAATTTCAAACTCACGGTTCCAGAGCCGTTATATCGTCAATCATGGATAGTTTATCTTATATAGATGGTTTTAGGTTAGCAGAGCCCGGAGAATTTTCCAAGAGAGCTTTCTATAACGGCAAAATGGATTTAACAGAGGCTGAAGGACTGGCAGATTTGATAGATGCCGAAACCTCCGAGCAGCAAAAATACGCTATTAGACAGATGGAAGGCGGCTTAAAGAATTTATATGAAGGTTGGCGAGAGGGATTGTTAAAAATCCTTGCCCATTTAGAAGCTTATATAGATTTTCCTGAAGAAGAAATTCCTCAAAATATAATTTCTGATATGGAAAACACTGTATTTAAACTAAAACAAAACATCAAAACACACTTGTCTGACAATTCAGCAGGGGAGAGGCTTAGAGAAGGCTTCAGGGTAGTTATTGTAGGCCCGCCAAACGCAGGAAAATCAAGCTTAATTAATACAATAGTCAAAAGAGAGGCTGTTATCGTATCAGATATTGCCGGCACCACCAGAGATGCCATAGATATTTATCTGGATTTAGGTGGATATCCTGTTATTTTCACAGATACCGCCGGTTTGAGAGAAACGGAGGAAATAATAGAGAAAAAAGGCATAGAAATAGCTCAAAGCAAAATAGCAGAAGCAGATTTGGTAATATGTTTGTTTGATGGATGTAAAGACTCTGTTCAACTGTTTGATAATATTAAAAAATCATTTAAAGACAAAATGTTATTTATAGCAAATAAAAGTGATAAGTTAACATCTGAACAATGTTCAAAACTTAAAAAAGAAGGATGTTTGGTTATCTCTGCCAAAGATTATGAAAGTGTCAGAACACTTCTTAGAGCCATAGAGGAGCGTATAAAATCTGTTTTCAGCTCAAGTTCCGGAGCCCTGATAACGCGTCGACGCTATAGAGAGGCCTTGCAAAAAACAGTAGAAAATTTGGAGCAGTTTAGTTTTGACAAAGAAATAGAACTAACAGCGGAAGATATTCGTCTGGCAGCCAGAGAACTTGGCAAAATAACCGGCAGAATAGAAGTAGAAGAAATATTAGATAAGATATTTGGCTCATTTTGCATCGGAAAATAATTTGACATTTAAGTGTTATCTGATTAGCCTTAATCAAAATACTTAAATATTATGCCTATGAAAAATGAATTATTAGAACAATTTCTTGCTGGCCAACCGCAATATAATGTGGCAGAGCTTCAAAAGCAATTGAACCGCTTTTATCATAACAAAAAGATAGAAGTGTCTAATCTAAAAAAAGTTCTAAACCTCTTGGCCTCAGATCATAATGACAAAGGGTATATCATGAAGGTATATGATATAACCGGGAACTTTGAGCGCCAGGCTTATTTATTAGATAAAGAGCGTCATGAAGGTAGATGGAGCTTTGAGCATATTGTTGTTTTTAACATTCTTGCCCATTGTGCACGCATAGAGCCAAGATTGGTAATTGAAAAAGTATCTTATTTCAACAAAATACTTGAATATCTGATAGGCGGGAAATAGCAAAAGAAAGTCCGTTTCTCAAAAAAAGAGAAGCGGATTTTTTTATTGCAAAAAAGGAAAGGCTGTATTATAGCTTAGGCAATTGAAAAGAGGCAAAATTCTATGACTAAAACAGAATATGACGTAATTGTTGTCGGCGGCGGCCACGCCGGATGCGAGGCCTGCGCAGCTGCGGCTCGTATGGGGGCTGATACAGCTTTGGTAACTCACAAGATTTCAACCATTGGAGAGATGTCTTGTAACCCGGCCATAGGGGGTCTGGGCAAAGGGCATTTAGTAAGAGAGATTGATGCGCTAGATGGATTAATGGGACGAGTTATAGATAAAGCCGGCATACAATTTAGAATGCTCAATGCCTCAAAGGGTCCGGCAGTAAGAGGTCCCAGAGCTCAAGCAGACAGAGAGCTTTATAAAAAATATATGCTAGAGGCGCTAAGGGAGCAAAAAAAATTAGAGTTAGTAGAAGCCTCAGCAGAAGGTTTTATTGTTGAGAAAGGAAAAGTTTGCGGCGTAAAACTTGCAGACGGAAGAGAATTGAGGGCCAAAGCAGTAGTGTTAACCTCCGGTACTTTTTTGAACGGGATAATGTTTATTGGTCACCAAACATATGTTGGGGGCAGGGTAAATGATATTAGCTGTACAGGCATAACACCGTATTTAAAGGATATGGGGCTAAAAGTAGGACGCCTGAAGACAGGAACCCCTGCGAGGTTGAATGGCAAAACAATTAACTGGGATATTTTGGAAGCTCAAGAGGGAGATAAAAATCCGCAACCTTTTTCTTTTTTAACCAAGAAATTGGAAAATCCGCAGGTAAAATGCTACGTCACCCACACAAATGAGAGAACACATAAGATAATAAGAGACAATTTTTCAAAATGCGCACTGTTTTCCGGGCTTATAACCGGCATCGGGCCAAGATATTGTCCTAGCATAGAAGATAAGCTGGTCAAATTTGCAGACCGCACCAGTCACCAAATATTTTTGGAACCGGAAGGGTTAAATACGGATGTTGTTTACCCAAACGGAATATCAACATCACTGCCGGCGGATGTTCAAGATCAGTTTATCCATACCATGGAGGGGCTGGAGAATGTGGAGATTTTGCGCCCGGCCTATGCCATAGAATATGACTATGTAGACCCGCAAGAGTTAGACAGTAGATTAGCTGTAAAAAAAGTTCCTGGGTTGTTTTTGGCTGGACAGATTAATGGAACAACGGGCTACGAGGAGGCCGCGGCACAAGGTCTTTTGGCTGGAGTGAATGCCGCTTTATCAGCTTTGGAAAGAGATGATATTTTCACTGTAGACAGAGCAGAGGGATATATGGGTGTGATGGTTGATGACTTAATCACCAAAGGGGTTGATGAGCCATATAGAATGTTCACTTCTCGTTCTGAATATAGATTGTTTTTGAGAGCCGATAACGCAGATCAGCGTTTGACAGAGAAGGGCTATAAAATAGGCTGCGTCGGGGAGTATAGATACAGTGTATTTAAAGCTAAAGAAAAGGCTATAAATGACTTTAGAAAAGCAGCTGAGGCGGAAAATATTCTTCCTGTTGAGTTAGAAAAAAGGGGAATAAACATCAAACAAGACGGCGTCAGAAGAAGTGCTTTTAATGTTATGTCTTATCACGATGTTTCACGTGAAACCATCAATAATATCTGGCCACATTTCAAAAATGTTGCGGATGATATTTATGAGCAGGTGGAGATAGAGGCGCGTTATTCTGGCTATATCAAACGTCAAATGGCGGATATAGAAGTTTTCAAAAAAGATGAAAACCTGCGCTTAAAAGAAGATATAGATTATAGCAAGATAGGAGGTTTGTCGCGCGAGATGGTGACAAAACTTTCTAAGGTGCACCCGTCAACTATAGGAGAGGCCTCAAGAATACCAGGGGTAACACCTGCCGCAATCACAGCCATTTTGGGGTATGTAAAAAAATGATACCTTCTCTGCAAAAAGCCAAACAGCTATGGCAAGAGGGAATAGATTTTAGATTAAATCAGCCTTATGCTTGGCCAACACACAAGGAATACATTTTTCATACCACTGGTGTAGCAGAGTCAGCTCAAAAAATAGCAAAAAAAACACCGTATTTAAACCCTGAAAAAGCTTATATTATTGGCTTGTTGCATGACTATGGCAAAAAATACGACGAAAAATTGACTGGCAAATTTCACGGCCAAACAGGCTATGAAGAATTGCTAAAATTAGGCTATGATGAATGCGCGCGTATCTGTCTGACTCATAGCTTTCCAAATAAAAATTTTAACAATAAATATTATGCCTCATATCGACCGGAGTGGTTAAGCTGGGCTCATCAAAAGTTGAATGAAATAGAAGAATATAATGATTATGATCGCTTAATCCAGCTTTGTGATATGTTTTTTGAAGGGATGTCAAAAGTCGGTTTTGAAGAGCGCTTTGCCGGCATAAGAAAACGCTATGGTTTGACTAAAGAACAAACTGCAGAGCAAGAGGAATATGCAAAGAAAAATAAAAAATATTTTGACACTCTTTGCGGGATGGATGTTTACAAGATATTAAATATATAGATGCTAGAATGGCTCCCAAAAAGGGAGCCATAGATGTTACCGGATAAAAAGACAGTCAAAAATCTTTTTGATTTTATTTGTGAAAAAACAAAAGAGCCAAATATTGCAAGAGGGCTTACACCAGACGAGTCTGTTTACCACTATTTAGATGTTTCTCAGTGTGCAGAAAAGATAGCCTCACATTGTGGTTTAGATAGCCATAAGGCCAAAATTTTAGGGCTTTTTCATGACTATGGTGAATATATAGAAAGAACTGTTCCCGGCACCTTTCATGGCACAGCCGGTTATGATGAGATGATGAAGCTTGGTTATGATGAAATCGCCAGAGTGTGCCTAACTCACAGTTTCTGGGAAGGAGTGTACGACCCAGAGCATTTTTCTTATGATAAAAAAGAAGTTGCGCGAGCAGGGATGCTAATATCAAAAATGGAGCTGGATGACTATGACTATTTAATCCAACTAAGTGACATGCTTTGTTGCCACAGAACGTTTGTAAAACTGGAAGAAAGAATTGCTTACATTGTCAACAAATATAAAAGAAGCTCCAAAGAGGCAGAGAATATGAAAAAAGCGGCAGAAAAGTTAAAAGAACGATTTGATAAGCTTTGCAAGCAAGATATTTATGAGTTGTTGGAGATAAAGTAATGCAAGATTTTACCTATCACTCACATAATTCCAGCCAAGGAATAGCAGATGGTCACAATACTTGTGATGAGATGTTGTCAAGGGCTGAGGAAATAGGTTTTTCAGAGATTGGTGTTAGCAACCATTTCATATATCACCCAAATATAAAAATAGAGCACTCTCAAGATTTCAACAACTTTAGCAAGGCTTTAGATTATGCCAAAAATGATATTGAGCAGACAAGAGAAGCCACCAGCCGCCACAAGATAAAAGTTTATGCAGGGTTTGAGGTTGACTTTTTTCCATCAAAAATATGGAGAGATGCTTTTGAAAAGATGTTAAAAGAGGTAAAACCGGATTATGTTATCGGTTCTAATCACAACGCCTTTAGCAAAGATGAGCAAAATATTTACAATATTTGGCGGCTAGGTGGAAAGCCGATAAAAGACGAAAGCACGAAAGAATATCTTAGAAACCATTGGCAAAACATCATAGATTGCATAACTAGCGGCTATTTTACTTTTATAGCTCATTTTGACTTAGCATCAAATTTAGGTCTCTGCACAGAATCGGAGTGGGATGAGTGGAAGTGGAAAGTAATAGAGGCCTTCAAGCAAACAAAAACCCCATTTGAAATAAATACCAACGGCATCAGACGCTGTGGAATTCCAAGCCCAGATTGGTGGATTGTAAAAGAGTTAGTGAGTGCAGGTGTTCCGACTCTCATCAGTGACGATGCACACAATACTAATTGTTTGGGACAATATTTTGCCGAGGCAGAATCCAAACTTGCAGAACTTGGCTGTAAAAAGAGATTTAAATTTTGATAATTTGATTCAAAAAACGGTGTCTAAGTGGTTGAAATAAGAGTCTATTTTATAAATACCAGAATAATGTGTTTATAACTTGATTTTTTGTGTTTTAAATTTTTCATAAAAATTATAAAAATATCTTATGAAAAATTTCTGCGAAAAATACAATGTTTCACGTGAAACATTTGACAAGTTAAAAAACTACCAAGAGCTTCTTTTGTCTTGGCAGCAAAAATTTAATTTGGTCGGTTCGGCCACACTGGAAGATGCTTGGAGCCGTCATTTTTTGGACTCTGTTCAGCTTTTTTCTTTGATTCCTGAAGGTGCCAAAGTTTTGTATGATTTTGGCTCTGGAGCTGGGTTTCCCGGGATGGTATTAGCAATTGTGGCCAATGAAAAATTGCCGGATTTAGAAGTTAATTTGGTTGAAAGTACAGGAAAGAAAACACTGTATTTAAACGAGGTTAAGGTGCAGACCAACACAAAAGTAAATATCATGAATGAGAGAATCGAAAAAATTCCCGCCCAAAAGGCTGACGTCATTACCTCAAGAGCCATGGCCTCGTTAAACGATTTGTTGGGTTATGCTCTTCGCTTTTGTAAAGAAGAAACAATTTGTATTTTTCCTAAAGGTAAAAAATATGCCGAGGAATTGGCAGAAGCTCACCGCCACTGGAAATTTAAGTGCCAAATTTTGCCCAGTGAGCAAAGCCAAGAGGGAAGAATTTTAGTTATAACCAAGTTAAGCAAAATTAAAGGAGAAAAGTAGATGCCGAGAATTTTAGCTGTTGCCAACCGCAAGGGAGGAGTCGGAAAAACAACGACAACGGTTAATGTTGCCACAGCCATGGCCGCTGCCGGTAAAAAAGTTTTGGTGGTAGATTTGGATCCTCAAGGCAACGCTTCAACTTCAATGGGAATAAACAAAAAAGGTCGTATGGCCTCAAGTTATGAAGTATTGTTGGGCGAAAAAAGATTAACGGATGCTGTTGTCTGGACAGAGATTCCCAAATTTTCGCTGGTTCCTTCTTCTCCTGACTTGGCCGGCGCGGAGGTTGAGCTTGTTGATATGGAAAAAAGAGAGTTTGCCCTCAAAAAAGCTTTGAAAAGAGATGCGGTTAACTACGACTATATTTTGATAGATTGTCCCCCCTCATTGAGCTTGGTGACAATTAATGCACTTGTTGCCGCAGATGCTGTTATCGTGCCGCTACAATGTGAGTTTTTGGCCTTAGAGGGCGTGACGGACTTAATTCGCAACATAAATCAAATAAAGAAGAAGTTTAACCCGTCTTTGGCTTTACATGGCGTTGTGCTGACAATGTATGACAAGCGCAACAATCTAAGCCAGATGGTAGAAGATGATGTACGTCATTTCTTTGGTAAAAAGGTTTACAATACGGTTATTCCTCGGAATGTCAGAATTTCTGAAGCTCCCTCACACGGCAAGCCGGTATTGTTGTATGATTTCAAATGTCCGGGTTCTCAGGCCTATATCAGCCTCACCGGAGAAGTATTGAAGAGAGAAAAGGAATTAATTGCATGTTAGATAATGATTTAGATGAGCTGTTGAACGATGATTCTGTTCACTCCAACCAAGCCTCTCACAAAAGAAAAAGTTTGGGAAGAGGGTTGGGAGCTCTACTGGGCGATGATTTGGAAACCGAAATCAACACAGAAATAAAACCAACTGACAGCATAAGTGTTGATGATATTATTCCCGGAAAATATCAGCCACGCACGGAGTTTGATAAAGAAGCTCTGCAGTCTCTGGCAGATTCAATCAAAGAAAAGGGTGTCCTACAACCCCTTTTGGTACGCCACCAAGGAGATAAATATGAACTGATAGCTGGAGAACGCCGTTGGCGGGCGGCAAAAATAGCCGGATTACGAGAAGTTCCGGTTGTCATCAAAGATTTGAATGATCAAGAGGTTTTAGAGGCAGCTCTGGTTGAAAACATCTTGCGCGAGAATTTATCAGCCATAGAAGAGGCAGAAGGTTACCAGCGGCTCATAAATGAGTTTGCCCATACCCAAGAGGCTTTGTCTCAGATTGTAGGCAAATCTCGCAGCCACATAGCTAATACTTTGCGCCTGTTGTCTTTACCGGCAGATGTTCAAGAGCTTGTAAAAGAAGGTAAACTCTCCGCCGGCCATGCCAGAGCTCTGGTTGGGTTGGAAAACGCAAGTTCTTTAGCCAAACAGATAATTGCCAAAGACCTCAATGTTCGTCAGGTAGAAGATTTGGTTTCGCGCCAAAAAGCTCCTAAACCGGCTAAAGAAAAAACAGAAAGAAATTCTGATGTTGCCGACATAGAAAGACAACTTGTAAAAAGCCTAGGCCTAAGAATTAAGATTAGCCCCAACAAACAAGGCGGCGGCAAAGTTGTTCTGCAGTATTCATCGGTAGCAGAGTTAGATATGATTATAGAAACATTGGAGCAAAAACGCCGTGGGGAAACTTCTCAGAACACTGTATTTAAAGCTGAGGAGCCCATGTCGTCAAAGGATAAGTTTTCAATAAAAATTGTAGACTAAGGACAAACTAAAATGACTATACTAGATAAGATGTTGGAAAACTGTGAAAAAGCAGGCTATGCCACAACTAAAAACGTAAAGAAAATTGCCAATGCCAAACAGATGATGTTTGGTGAGGCTGAATGGCAGCGCTGTCCATGTGACGGCAACAATCCGGCACGTTACTGCATATCAGAAACTTGCCGCCAGGATATAGAAAGAGACGGTGAGTGCCATTGCCACTGCTATTGCAAAAAAGACATTGCTTAAGCGAAAGAAAGCCCCGGTTCACGGGGTTTCTTTTTAAGAGAATATTTACTAAAAGGGATTATTGTAACAAGGAAAGATTTGATTAAATAAGCATATATGCGCTTATTTTATAACAGCTAAAACAACCAATAGAGGTCTGCCATGGTTTTCTTGAAGAGAGTATTGTTGGGTCTGGGAGCTTTGTTCTTGATTTTTTTAGGTGGAGCGGGAACCAGAAGCAGCAGTGTTTTGATGCAGGGAGGCGGTTTTTTGGGGCTTATCATCGGGCTGGTTGTTCTATACATTTTTGCCAAGATGGCCTGGCGAGCCATGGGATGCTTACCTTCATTACTTTTAATTGCGGCAATTATTCTTTTTATTCTTTACGCCATAGGGGCTTTTAGAGACGGTCTTGGGGGTGTTGGTAAAAATGTCAAAAGTTTTTTGGGGCAAAGCAATATATCATCTCAAAGCAACATTGCCTCAGCCAAAGTAGATTTGCTTGATGAAGAAGATTTTGACGTTCCTATTTCTGAGGGTTTTTCTCCGGCAGCAGAAGATATGACAAGAGAGGAACAAATAGCTCAACCACAACAAAATCGACAACCTCAGCAAGTTCAGGAAGAAAGTTTTTTTGACAAATTATTTGGTGGAAGTTCTCAAAAGGACAGGCGGGCAGCTTTTAATCCACAAGAATATCCTGCAATTTATTCCACAGCGCGAGTTATCAGTGGAGATACTCTGATTGTAGGAGGACGCTATCTGAGGCTTTTTGGTATAGATGCCCCCGAAAGCAACCAAACTTGTGCGGATGGAAACGGCCGTCCATACCACTGTGGCCAGCAGGCAGCAGCATGGCTAAAGAGTTGGTTGCAAGACAACGAGTTAGAATGCAGGATTATCCAGCAAGACAAGAATGGCAACATGGTAGGCGTTTGCTCACTAGGGGCTTATGACATAGGCGCGGCATTGGTAAATGCCGGATGGGCCGTTGTTTACAGCAAACATACAGATATCTATATGCCTTACCAGACACAAGCCCAAAATAATGGCAGAGGTTTGTGGCAGGGAGAATTTTATATGCCCTGGGATTGGCGCAAAATTCAAGCTCGCAAACCCAAAATAAAAGTAATCAATCAAAAGCCAAAACGCAAAAGAACACTGATGAATCCCTTAGGTTAAAATGAACAACAAAATAGAAATAAATCTGGCGACGGAAGAAGACACCAAAAGGGTGGGAAGAAAGCTTGCGCGTCTCGCCCGCAAGGGAGACGTATTTGCGCTATACGGAACACTTGGTGTGGGCAAAAGTGTATTGGCCAGAGCCTTTGTGCAGGAGTTGTGCGGATTAGGAGAAGTTCCGAGCCCGACTTTTACTCTGCTACAGACCTATGAGGCGCCAGAATTTGAAATCTATCATTTTGATTTATACCGCCTAAAATCAGCCGAAGAGATTTTTGAGATTGGGGTCGAGGAGGCTTTGTATTCGGGTGTGAGCCTGATAGAATGGCCCGAAAGAATGGCCTCTTACTTGCCGCGAGATATCTTCAAGCTGGAAATCTCTCCGTTAGGGGAAGGGCGCAAGTTAACCATAGAAACACGTTCAGACGAAAAACATTCGCGCTTATCCGCGTTGGAGACAAAAAATGAGAGCTAACGTGCACGCTTCTTGTGTGGAGTATAACAAAAAAGGCGTTTTAATCTACGGCCCTTCAGGGAGCGGCAAATCAGATCTTGCTCTGCGGTTAATTATGGAAAATGGCGCCAAGCTTGTAGCAGATGATAGGGTGAATTTACAAGAGCTAAAAGGCAAGATAAAGGCAACAGCACCGACAATTCTAAAAGGGCTTTTGGAGGTAAGAGGGGTCGGTATAGTGAAACTTTCCTCCGTTAATGCAGATTTGTTCTTAGCAATCAGGCTGGTTGAAAAAAGAGAGTTGGTTGAGCGTCTTCCAGAAAGCGATACCTATGAATTTAGCGGGGTAAAAATTCCGCAACTCAATCTTTATGCTTTTGATGCCTCAACCCCGGCAAAAATTTTAGCAGCCTTGATAATGCTGTGAGGAACAAATTCTTAGCGGTTGATTCTTTATAATCTTGGTTCTAAAATAAAGCAAATTTAATTCTGTTTAGAGAGAAACAATATGTGTCTGAAGTCAATTGAGAATTTTTTGCGGCGGCAGGGCCAGCCGCTGGTTAAGTTTTTCTCCAGCTTGGGAGAATTTTCACTTTTTGTTGCCCAGGCAGTTTATAACTGCTTTACGCCGCCGGTATATTGGCGTAATTTGTGGCGCCAGATTGTGGATATGGGCTTTTATTCGCTGCCGGTTGTGGGGTTGACCACAATCTTTGCCGGAATGGTCATTGCTCTGCAGAGCTATTCAGGTTTTATGCGTTTTGGCGCTGAGGGTGCTGTTGCTTCTGTTGTTCTGATTTCCGTAACCAGAGAGTTGGCGCCGGTTTTGTCAGCCTTAATGGTTGCCGGTCGTATAGGCGCGGCCATGGCGGCAGAAATTGGCACCATGCGTGTGACTGAACAAATAGATGCTCTAGTCACCTTGTCAACCAATCCTTTTAAGTATTTGGTTACACCAAGAATTTGGGCGGGGCTGATTGTTATGCCTCTGTTAGTTTTGTTGGGTGATGTAATCGGTATTTTTGGCGGCTATGTTGTTGGTGTTTACAAGCTTGGTTTCAACCCGGCCAACTACGTCAACTCAACTTTGCAGAATTTGCAGGCCATAGATATCACCACCGGTTTGGTAAAAGCGGCGGTGTTTGGATTTATTATTTCCATTATGGGCTGCTACAACGGCTATAAATCAAAAGGCGGCGCCCAGGGTGTTGGTACGGCCACCACCAATGCGGTTGTTTCCGCTTCCATTTTGATTTTGATTTTCAACTATGTTATTACCGAGCTGTTTTTCTCAAAATAGTTTTATGGAGAATAAGAGATGAGTGAAACTAAAATAAAAATAACCAATCTTCATAAAGCTTTTGGCAAAAAAATCGTTCTTTCGGGAGTAGACTTAGAGATAGCCAAGGGAGAATCTCTGGTTGTAATCGGCGGTTCCGGTACCGGAAAATCGGTTTTGATTAAGTGTATACAAGGACTTTTGGTGCCTGATGAAGGATCAATCTTGGTAGATGACCAAGAGGTTGTCGGGATAGACGAGGAAGAAAAAGAGGCTCTGCACTCCAAAATGGGCATGCTTTTTCAGGGCGGCGCATTATTTGACAGCTTGAGCGTGTGGGAAAACGTAGCGTTTGACTTGCTTGAAAATCGGGGCATGAACAAAAAAGATGCCAAGAACGAGGCTATAAGGGTTTTGCGCTCTGTCGGCTTGGCACCGGATGTTGCAGACCTGTCGCCCTCGGAATTATCTGGCGGTATGCAAAAACGCGTAGGCCTGGCCAGGGCTATAGCCTCCAAGCCGGAGATAATCTTTTTTGATGAACCCACCACGGGGCTGGACCCGATAATGTCAGACGTTATTAATGACCTGATTATTGAGTCGGTAAAAGGCTTGGGAGCAACAGCCTTGACGATTACGCACGATATGACCTCGGCTCGTAAAATTGCTGACAGAATAGCCATGCTGTACCAGGGCAAGATAGTATGGCAAGGCACAGTCAAAGAGATGGATAAGACTGATAATCCATATGTGCGCCAGTTTATCAACGGCAGATCGCAAGGCCCGATAAAAGTGGAGGTTTAGGCTTTGGCAAAAAAAGACAATAAGCAATATGTTTGCCAGAACTGTGGTGCGGTTTATCCGAAATGGCAGGGCAAATGCGATGCGTGTGGGGAGTGGAACTGTATAGAAGAGGAGCTTCTTGGCGGAGAAGGTTTTTCAAACTTTAATTCGAAGAAATCAAAAGGGCGTATGTTAGAATTTGTGCCCCTAAGCGGTGCGCAAGAGCATTTGAGCCGACTCAGCACCGGAATTAAGGAATTAGACCGTGTCTCCGGCGGTGGCTTAGTGGCAGGCTCGGTCATCTTGGTTGGCGGCGACCCCGGCATTGGTAAATCCACGCTCTTATTGCAGGCTTGTGCCAAGATAGCGGATTCTCCGAGCGGAAAAGAGGTTTACTACATATCCGGAGAAGAGGCAATAGATCAGGTTAGACTGAGAGCCAAAAGATTGGGCTTGGAACAATCACCGGTTAAGTTGGCCAGCTCCACCGAGATAAAAGACATTGTCACCACGCTTGAGAAATCAAATGCCGCGGTGGTGGTGATAGATTCGATTCAAACCATGTATTTGGACGAGGTTGAATCAACCCCCGGCAGTGTTACCCAAGTCAGGGCCTGCAGTTATGAGCTGATAAAACTTGCCAAAAGAAAAGGCTTTACACTGTTTTTGGTGGGCCACGTTACCAAACAGGGAGCCATAGCCGGCCCCAGAGTGCTTGAGCATATGGTTGATACGGTTTTGTATTTTGAAGGCGAGAGAGGGCACCATTTCAGAATTCTGCGGGCGGTAAAGAACCGCTACGGCGCCACAGATGAGATTGGCGTTTTTGAGATGCAGGATCAAGGCTTGGTAGAGGTTGAAAACCCCTCGGCTTTGTTTCTGGCAGAGCGCCAAGGGAACATATCGGGGTCTTGTGTTTTTGCCGGGGTAGAAGGATCAAGGCCGGTGTTGGTGGAGATTCAGGCGCTAGTCAGTCCCACCAGTTATGCCAGCCCCAAAAGAGCCGTTGTTGGTTGGGATTCCAACCGCTTATCCATGGTTTTAGCGGTGTTAGAGGCTCGTTGCGGCATGAACTTAAGCTCGCAAGATATATACTTGAACATTGCGGGAGGCTTAAAGATATCGGAGCCAGCGGCAGATTTGGCGGTAGCGATGGCGGTGATATCATCACTCACCAACAAACCCCTGCCGGCAGACATGGTTGTCTTTGGCGAGATAGGGCTTTCCGGAGAGATAAGAGCGGTTTCACAGCCAACGCTGAGGCTGAAGGAGGCGCATAAATTGGGCTTTACCAGCGCCATCACCCCGCCGACTCACGCTAAAGAAAAGAAGAACCGGGTAGAAATGAATATTTATGAAATCGGCAATGTTCAGCGACTGATAAACTGGTTTAATTAGAAGGGAAAAAAGAATGTCTTCATTAAATAATCTGGACATTATCATATTGATTGTTGTGGCCATTTCGGCGCTGATAGCCTTATCCAGAGGATTGGTAAAAGAGGTTTTATCCATCATCGGATGGGTTTTGGCCACTTTTGCCATCATATACATTTTGCCGGTAGTAATGCCCTTTGCCAAAAACTATATTTCCAACGGTTATATTGCCGGAGCGGTATCGGCTTTATGCATATTGATATTGTTTTTCATTATTTGGATATATGCAACAGCCGGGGTTGTTGGCAAGATTCGCTCAAGCAAGTTGAATGGTATGGACAGGATGTTAGGGTTGTTTTTTGGAGTTGCCAGAGCGTGCTTGCTGGTCATATTGTTTTATATTTTGGTAAGCTGGATGATTCCGCCTGAGAAACAATCAGAAACCCTGACAGAATCAAGGTATTTTCAGTTGGCCGGTAAATTTGCGGCACCCTTAGAGGAGATGATCCCTGAAGAAACCTTAAAGCTGATAAAAGAGAAGACTCAAGGTATGAGTGATGAAGAAACGGTTGAAGAAGAACCGGAAGCTGTTGAGGAAGAGGCAAGCGATTCAGATACCGAAGAGTTGTTTGAAAAATTAGCGCAACCGCAAATCAAAAAAGCCCTAAAGAAGAAAAAGAATTTGGTGGGCATAAAAGAAGGATTTGAAGGCTACAAGGAATCAGAAAGAGATAACCTTGATAGGCTGATTGAGAATGTGGAATAAGCCAAGCGCCGAATAATTTTAATTGTAATTTAAGCAAAATGTTTTAATATTTGCTCTGCAGGTGCGAGTTGCGCCTGCGGAGTGTCACAGCTCCTCTCAAGAAAAAGAACAACTCCTTTTATGGGGAGCCGGGGGAATAAGGCTATGCTCGAAGAACCCGGACTGTTCTTGAGCAGTTGTGAACTCCCCGCCTTTTTTACTAAAAAGGCGGTTTTGTTTTAAGTAACAAAATAAAGGAGTTTCAAAATGAGAAATAAGGAAATAAAAGAGTTAATACGCTTGCAGGGCAGTCTTGCCCAGCAGCTTCACCAGATACGCAGCTCCAAGCAGCTGAGCATGGAAAGGGTCTGTGCCGAAACCGGCGTTCCGATGTATATTTTAGATAATTTGGAGCTGGGCCGAGGCGGCATAAATATGGGCGCAGTCTATGCCCTGGCCAAATACTATGGCAAAAAAGTCTGGATTTTGTTGCAGGATTAAGAAGAATTTCCGAACCCTGAGAAATTTATCAGGGTTCGGAATTACAAAGCTTTTCTAGAGTTAAGCGCCAGTTGCAGGGTGCCTTCATCCATATAGTCCAGCTCGGCTCCCATGGGAATTCCTTGCGCAAGGGTTGTTATCTTAACATTAAAGTCCTTGAGGCGAGAAGAAAGGTAGTGAGCGGTAATTTGCCCATCCACCGTTGCCGGCAGGGCCAAAATAACCTCTTGCACGCCCTCAGAGGCGATTCTCTTGAGCAGTGGCTCAATATTCAAGTCCTCGGGCACAACCCCCTCCAGAGCCGATAAAACCCCTCCCAACACATGATATTTGCCCTTAAATTGGGAGACGCGTTCCATTGCCCACAAATCAGCCACATCTTGTACCACGCAAAGGATTTTAGAATCTCTGGTTGTAGATGTACAAACCGAGCAGGGCGAAACTGTATCAAAATTACCACAAATTTCACAGGTTTGAATATTTGTTGCCACCTCGTTTAAGGCCTCAATCAACGGCAAAAGAGATGTCTCTTTTTTCTTAAGCAAATGTAAGACGATTCTTCTGGCCGAGCGGGTGCCCAGAGAGGGCAGTTTGGCAATTTGCTTAACCAGTTTTTCAATTTCGTTTCCGGCCATTGTTTTTCTCTTTTTTCACCAGAAATAAAGCACTAGAACGGAAGTTTCAAACCACCGAGGTTAAGCCCGCCGCTCAAGGCATTCATGCTGTCTTGCATTTTGGCATCAACCTTGTTTTTGGCATCATTATAGGCAGCCACAATCAAATCTTCCAAAACCTCCACATCCTGAGGATCAACAAGACTGTTGTCAATAGAGAGCTTTTTCATCTCAAATTTGCCGTTTAAGGTAACCTTAACCATGCCGCCGCCGGAAGATCCTTCAACCTCTTCCTGTGCGAGCTTGGCTTGCTCTTCTTCCATTTTCTTTTGCATCATTTGTGCTTGCTTCATAATGCCTTGAATATTCATCATCTTTATGCATCCTCATCAAAATAGTTATCATTGTCTTCATAGCTGTTAAACGAGCTTGTTGTCTCTTCAGGCTCTTCTTCATCGGTTGAGCTGATTTTGCGTGTCAGAGTTTCAATCTTAGCGCCCTTAAACTCAGCCAAAATAGCCTTGACCAGCGGCAGGTCAGAAACACTTTTTTTGTTGGCGTTGTCGGCGGCTTCTTCTTTGTTAGCAATTGTTTCGCCTAAATGCCCTCGCAAAACCTCAATATCCCATTTGCTTCCGGTTGCCTCAATAAGAATATTTTGTAAATTTAGCAAAAAATCGTTGTTGATTTTATCAGACGCGGTAATTTTCATTTTGCCCGGAGCAAATTCACTAAAAGAGATATCGTGCTTAAAGGTATATGCCATCAAAACTTTTTTAGAGCTTTCCAAATAAGCGGCAAGTTCCTCTGGTGAATTAAAAACCAAACCTTTTCCTTCAGGAGCAACCTCCGCCTGTTTAGCAGAAGGTGCTGCGGCAGGCTGAACCTGTACTGGCTTAGGCGCCACACCGATAGTTGGGGCTAATTCAGATTTTTTTTTTACGTCGTTGAGAATCTCAAGCGGCGTTGGCAAGCTGGCGGAATATGCAATCCTGATGAGTATCATCTCAAGCGCGTCTATCTGGACCGGCGCCAAAGAAAGTTCGGACAAACCCTTAATCATCATCTGCCAGATTTTAGAAAGAATGGCAATCGGAGCATTTGGCGCCACTTTGGCACAAAACTCTTTTTCGCTTTCCGAGAGGCTGTCATCATTGGCAAAGGCCGGAATAATCTTAACCTTGGCCAATAAATGGGTAATGTTAATCAGATCCTGCAAAACAGTTAAAGGAGTGGCACCGTTTTTATACATTTCCGCCAAGCTCTGCACCACGGCATCAACCTTACCGGCCAAAAGCTTTTCAAACAAATCAAAAGTTTGAGTACGATCAGCAAGACCGATCATGTTTTTGACGACATCGGTCTTAACTACGCCGCCGCCCAAAGATATGGCCTGGTCCAAAAGAGACAAGCCATCACGGCAAGAGCCGTCGGCAGCTTTGGCAATCAGGCGCAAAGCCTCATCTTCGGCGCTCAAGCCTTCTTTGGCGATAATATTTTTGAAATGGTTAAACAAGGTATCAATAGTCAACCGCTGCAAGTCAAATCTTTGGCACCGAGATAAAACAGTAACGGGCACTTTGCGAATTTCGGTTGTGGCAAAGATAAATATAACATGAGAAGGAGGTTCTTCCAAAGTCTTAAGCAAGGCATTAAATGCACTTTTTGAAAGCATATGCACTTCGTCGATGATGTATATTTTGTAGCGGGCATTAGTTGGTTTATAGCGCACACCGTCTAAGATTTCGCGCATATCGTCAACACCGGTTCTGGACGCGGCATCAAGCTCCAAAACATCAATATGTCTGGACTCAGAGATAGCGCGGCAGTTTTCGCAAATACCGCAGGGATTGATTGTCGGTCCGCCATATCCGTCTTTGCCTGTGCAGTTAAGCGCCTTGGCAATGATTCTGGCGGTGGTGGTCTTGCCCACACCGCGGATTCCGGTCAGGATATATGCATGGTGAAGCCGATTGTTTTTAATGGCGTTAGTGAGGGTTTGCACCAGAGCATCTTGCCCCAGAAGCTCGTTAAAATTCTGCGGGCGATATTTGCGAGCCAAAACCACATAATCTTGTTTATTTTGAGTATCTTCAGCCATAAAAAACATCAATCAAGAAAGAGTTCAAAAAGTGGAGAGCAAGCGACCTCAACCGGATTCGTTACGGCTGCTTCCTTCCGGACCTGACCGGGTTGGCGAAAGGTCAACCCGCCGCTCTCCTTTGGTATAGTTAGCAGATTGGCGTTAATTTTCAAGTAAAATTTAGCTTTATTCTCCGCTTAAAACACCATTTTCTTGCGGCAACAAAGAGCCATAGATGGCAATCTGAGCGGCCTGAGGATCTTTGCCGAAAATCTTGGGCGCGCTGAAGTTGTAAGAGACATCGACGGGATCCAAATGCTGCGAAGATCCATCATCGTCAAAGCGTCTTGGTCCGGCATCAACCACCACATCGCCGTCAGAGCGAATTTCCACAATATCAAGACTGTGTTGATTGGTTCCATCCTCAAAAAATCTAAAAGCTCCGTTAATTCCGCTGTAGCCATCAGCGTTGGTGATTACCTGGTTGATGTTTTCGGAGCCTTTGCGAGAGATTTCATTGGCCAAAGCAACAGCATCATAAGCAAAGGAATAAAGACTGCTGGGACGCTCGTTGAAGATTTGGTAATACTTGCCGGCAAAATAGTTTGAATGAGCTCTTGAAATAGCCGGATACCAACTTTTTTGCATTACGCTTTCTTTGTTAAAGCGTCCGTTTTCCCAAACAGAAGTACCAAGGAATTGGACATCTGGATAAGCTGCATCATAGTAAGCAAACATAGAAATGGCAGAAGTTAGCTTAGCTCCGCTTTCAGGAATCAAGAGCGTGTCAAACCCAAGATCTCCGATACCCTCTTTGGTTTTTAGGGTTGCAAGCTCGCGGGCTGCTTGAGCATCACCGGCATCAGCTCTTGCCTTGAGGTTTGCCTTAAGGCGCACTACCTGAGCATGTCTTCCGCCGTAATTTGTCATTTCTTTAGCAATAGAGGAAAAATCGGAATTTTGTGGTTGATAGTATCCGATAACGGTAACAGTCATACCGTTTTTCTGGGCAGACTTAACCGCGGCCTTGGCCACCGCATTTCCGGTTGAGTTATCAGGGACAAGCAGAGCAAGGCGTTTGCGTCCCTGTGTGGCGGCATAAGAGACCACCCGATTAACCTGTTCTTCAATCAGCAAACCCATGGTATAAACGGTTGGCTGCAAAACCTCTTGGGCGGTAGAAAAAGCAATAACCGGGATTCCCTGGTAAATTGTCTCACCGGCAATAGCTTGTACCTCAGAGCTCATCAAGGGGCCGATAATCAAATTCGAGCGTTGGCGGATGGCGTTTTCGGCAGCAATTCTGGCGCCGCTCGGTGTACTTTGGGTATCATAATATTGCAAGATAAGGTTGGGGTTGTTGATATCTTCCAAAGCGATCATAGAGGCGTTTTTAAGCCCTTGCCCATGTGTGGCGGCTTTTCCGCTCAAAGGCAGCAACACACCGACCCTAAAACTTGCGGCATCGGTAATGTTTATCTCAGAAATATCGGTATTAAAATCATCGATTCCGCTGCGCTCCAAGACCGGGGCTTTAGGAGTGGTAGAGCAGGCAACCAGACCTAAGCAGAACAGAATTAAATTAAGTTTTTTTAGCACTTGCAATTTACCCCAAAATATAAAACAATCTCTATCAAGTTGTAACGGATATTTTACTTAATGTAAAGAGAGGTCTTTTGAAAAACGGCATATACATTGTTGCCACTCCCATAGGCAATCTCAAAGATATCTCCGAGCGCGCCAAAGAGGTGTTGAGAGCGGCAGATATCATTGCCTGTGAAGATACAAGAGTGGCAAGAAAATTGTTTTCACTTTTAGGGTTACCGGCTCACAAAGAGTTTATCCGACTAGAGGATCACAATGAGGCCGAGCAAACCGAGATGTTAATATCAGAGGTGCAAAAAGGCAAGATTATTGCTCAAATCAGCGATGCTGGCAGCCCGCTGATTTCAGATCCCGGCTACAAACTTGTCCGCCGTTGCCGAGAGACAGGGGTAGATGTTTTTGCGATTCCCGGAGCTTGCGCGCTAATCTGTGCTTTGCAATTATCCGGCCTGCCCACTAATAGTTTTATGTTTGCCGGTTTTATTCCCAACAAAGAAAAAGCTCGCAAAGATTTGTTTAAGAAGCTGAAAGACATAAACACCACGCTTATTTTTTACGAGACCGCCAACCGCATAGTCAAAAGTTTAGAGATGGCGGCAGAGGTTTTTGGTGACAGAGAATTAGCGGTGGCAAGAGAGATTACCAAGGTTTATGAGGAATGCGTTAACGGTACCGCTCAAGAGTTGCTTGCTCACTTTGCAGCCAAAGAGCCCAAAGGAGAGATGGTGCTGATGGTTTCTCCTCCGCCGGAAGATATAAAAACAGCGGGTTTGGATATTGAAAAGTTGCTGAAAGAACAAATGAAAAAAGAAACCCTGAAAACCGCGGTAAAGAACATTGTCGAGGCTTATGGATTAAATAAGAATGAAGTTTACAACCTTGCGCTGAAATTGAAAAATAATGAATAACTACTATTTCGGACATTTTGCGGAAGACGTTACGTTATGGTACTTGCGCCTAAAAGGCTACCATAAGGTTGCCAAAAACTATGTTACCGGCCGCGGCACAGGCGCCGGAGAGGTGGATTTGATTGTAAAAAAGGGCAAAACCCTTGTTTTTGTAGAGGTCAAAAAAAGAACCTCAATAGAAAATGCCGCCTATGCTATTGAAGCGCGCCAACAAAAGCGGATTCGCCAGGCCGCAAAAGCTTTTTTGGCGGCTAATGAAAAATACAGAGGATATGATATCCGCTTTGATGCGGTTTTAGTCACATGGCCATTTTCTGTTTGCCATCTTGAAAACGCGTTTTAGTTTTTAAGATTTTTTTGATTTAAGCTGTCCGCAGGCGGCCAAAATATCTTGCCCTCTGGCCACGCGGATAGGAGCTTCATAGCCGGCATCTTCAAGAATTTTAGAAAAAGCCTTAACCTTGTTTCCGGAGCTTGGTTGAAAGTCACAACCCGGCCATGGATTAAAGGGAATGAGATTAAATTTGGCACCGAGCTTAAATTTTTTCATGAGCGCGATTAAGGCTCTGGCATCTTCAGGTGAGTCATTAAAATCTTTAAGCATCAGGTATTCAAACGTCACATAGCGCCCGGGGCTCATGAGGCGTTGATATTCGACACAGCCGGCCAAAACCTCTTCAATTGGGTAGCGGTCGTTAATCGGCATAATCTGTGAGCGTTTCTCGTTGTTTGGCGCATGGAGGCTGATGGCCAATTTGCAGCCGAGTTCGGTTGCTACCAACGGAATTTTGGGAGCAATTCCGGACGTTGAAAGGGTGATTTTACGTTTAGAGATGGCGATTCCGTCTCCATCGGAAAGAATTTTTAAGGCCTTAAAAACATTTTCCGGATTATGCAAAGGCTCTCCCATTCCCATCACCACGATATTTGAGAGATAACGAGTTTCATTAACCGGAGAAGGCCATTCGCCATAGGCATCACGCGCCACCATAAATTGGGAGACAATTTCCCCGGCGGTTAGGTTTCGGGTAATTTTTTGGCTTCCGGTATGGCAAAATTTGCAACCAACAGCGCAGCCAACTTGAGTGGATATACAAACGGCACCACGGTCATCTTCGGGAATATAAACAGTCTCGATTCTCTGCCCGTCGGCAAATTCCAACAGCCATTTGTGTGTTTTGTCTTTAGAAATTTGTTCGGTAACGATTTTAGGACGAGAAATGGAAAAGCAAGAGGCAAGCTTCTGGCGCAAATCCTTAGAAAGATTGGTCATCTTTTCAAAGTCGGTTTCGCCGCGGAAATAAATCCATTGCCAAAGCTGCTTAGCGCGGAAAGGTTTTTCCCCGATTTTGGCAATTTGCTCGGCCAATTCTTCTTTAGAAAGGCCGACAAGCTCAATTTTTTCCATGTCTACTTAACCTTGCATTTATTAGAGATTGCTCGGTAGGCGCTGGAGAAACCGGAAAGAGAGTATGTATCTTTTGTTTTTGTCCCCCTGGAAGATGTTCCATGCACAACCATGCGGCTGCCTCTCTTCATAGCGGCCACAATCTCTTTGTCTGTTTTTTCGCTGGTGGCCCAAGCTTTATCTCCGCTGGTGAAAAGGTTTTCAAATGTTTTCGCGCCGATTTTCACAATAACTTTTGTGCCGCTTTTGTAGGTATATCCGGCATTAAAGTTAACCACGTCAAAGCTTTTCTCGTTGGGGCGGTGGGTAACCACGGCATAGATATCGCCACGTTTGGTATATTTGCCTTCATCTTTTTTGGGTGTTGAGGCCATATAGCAAACAGGCCCGGCACTATCGCGGTAGTAATAAGCGACCCAATCACCATACTCTCCCAAGACTTGCGGAGCTGCAGCCTGAGCAGAAGAAATATTAAGAACAAGAGCTAATGCAATAAAAAATAAAAACTTTTTCATCCTAAACTACCCACAATTTTCGTTAAAATTAACATAATAATAATTGAAAAATATATAAAAACTGTTAATTTCAAGAAAAATTTTAGGAAAGATGCATGATACGCGATAATTACCTTGATATAAATAAACTTGTAAAAAACAAAAAAATCTTCCGGTTGTTTAAGGTTGTTGAAAAACACGGAGGCGTTGTCCGCTTTGTTGGCGGTGCCGTGCGCGATGCTCTAAAGGGGATAGAAGGTTCAGACTTGGATTTTGCCACCAACCTTTCGCCCGATGAGTTGGTAGAGGCCTGTACAGAAGAAGGACTAAAGACCGTTGCCATCGGAATAAAATACGGAACCGTTGGGGTGATGATAGACGATTCTCTGGTTGAGGTGACATCGCTGCGCAAGGATATAAAAACAGATGGTCGTCATGCAGAAGTTGAGTTTACGGATAATTGGGAGGAAGACGCCTCTCGCCGTGACTTGACCATAAACGCCGTTTACGCCGATGAAAAAGGAAATGTTTTTGACTACTACAACGGCATAGATGATTTGGAAAAAGGGGTGGTGCGTTTTATCGGCTCAGCCACTCAAAGAGTAAAAGAAGACTATTTACGTATTTTGCGTTTTTTCCGATTCTATTCGATGTTTGGTGTTGGCGAGCCCGATAAAAAGGCGGTTGAGGCTTGCGCGGAAAACGCCGAAAACTTAAAAAATCTGCCTATGGAGCGGATAAAAGATGAGATGTTGAAAATCTTGCTGACCAAGAATGCGGTAAAAACCATAGAGATAATGCAAGAAAACAACATCATGAGTTATATCATGCCGCAGGCCAAATACTTAGACAGTCTTGATTTTATAAAAAAACTTGTAAACGGAAGAGCCTTAGCCAACAAAGCTTTGCTTTACTTGTTCACGATGTACCAGCCTGATGTTTCGTTTGCGGAGAATTTGGCACAAAGGCTGAAGTTTAGTAAGAAAGAACGCCAAAAATTTGTAAGCTGGGCAGAAGAAGATGTCGCTCTAAATCAGCTTTTGGATGATAAAAGCAGACTGCATTTGGCTTATGAATATGGCAAAGAGTTTTGCTTGGAGAAGCTACTTTTAATAACGGCGCGCAACAAAGAGCCTCTGCCTAATTTTTGGGGGCTGTATGACGCAATAGAGCATATGGAGGTTCCCACTTTTCCTCTGCGAGGCCAAGATTTGGTGGATAGGGGCGTAGAAACAGCTCAAATCGGCCGAATTTTAAAAGAAAGAGAGCAGGCGTGGATAAACAGTGGCTTCAGATTAAGCAGAGAAGAGCTTCTGGAACCAAAATACAATAAGGTTTCTTAAGAAAAAGAAAAACCGCTCTTTGGTGAGCGGCTTTTTTGTATGCAAAACAGATTAGAAAATGTACTTTTTGCAAATTTCATAATCTTCCGGCGTATTGATGTCCGCCGGAGCGTTTTTGTTGAGACGGATATCTCCAACCAATTTCGCTCTGATTTCCATACCGTTTTCAAGAGCGCGCAGTTGCTCCAAGGATTCGCGTTGTTCCAACACACTTGGCGGCAAAGCAACCATTTTGTGCAAAGACGCAGCCTTAAAGACATAAATTCCGATATGGTGATAAAGATCTTGGTTAGGACATTTTTCCGGGTTGCGAGTGAAGGGGGCCGTTGCCCTGGTAAAGTAAAGACAACGAGCCTCATCCTCACCGGGCTTTAAGCCCATGATGATTTTAACTACGGCAGGATTAGTTTTGTCCTCTTCATTTTTAATAACCATACCACAGGTGGCAATATCACAGCCCGTACGTTCAACCATTTCGATTAAAGGTAGGTTGACCTTGGGGTCAACATTGAGATTGTCGCCCTGAAAGTCGACCACGATATCATATTTGCTGCCATCAGGGTCAAGAACTTTAAGCGCGGCGGCGATTCTGTCGGTGCCGGAAGGCAGGTTGGGGTCTGTCAAAACCGCAGTTACACCGATTTTTTTGCATTCATCAACAATAGCCTGGTCGCCGGCGGCAACAGCAATGTCTGTATCAATGGTAGCCTTAACGTTTTCGCAAACACGTTGAATAATAGATTTTCCGTTTACATCCAAAAGGGGCTTGTTAGGCAAACGAGTGGCCGCCATACGCACCGGCATCAAGGTAATTACTCTACTCATGTTTTTTCATCCTTTATTGGTTAAATTCAGGTTTGTTTTTGTTTTGTAAAAAAGCGTTTTTGATTTTTAAGATGACATCTTCTTTCTGCTGAGGAGAATAGGGTTTTGAGGCATTGTTCCAAACAGTTCCGGGCCAGTCTGGGTCGCCTTCTTTGCGGCATAAAACATGGACATGGAGCTGCGGCGTCATATTGCCGATCATAGCCACATTGGTTTGTTCAGGAGAAAAAAGGTCATTCATAATTTTTTCCGCCAAAGCAATTTCTCTCATCAATTGCAAACGCTCATCCATGGTAAGGTTTAGCATGTTTTTAACATTTGCCCTGCGGGGAACAAGGAATATCCAGGGATAATATTGATTATCCTCAAACAAGACCGAGCAAAGCTTGAGGTTAAGGATAAAATCCTTTTGCGCCAAAGCCGGAACCAATTTAAATTCATCACTCATCAAATTATCCTTGTGTTGTATTTTCAAGCAGCCAATCTTTGACCTGCGGAACAGTTTTAACTTCCGGAATCCAAGAAAGCTCCGGCGGCAAATCAGTGGTAAACGGGCAACGCATCCGCAAAGGGTGAGCCCCGACATTAATAGCTGCATATTGATTATAAATGCGGTCATCTACGAGCAGAGTTTCTTCTGCCGCAAGACCGTATTTTTCAAAACATTTTTTTAGCATATCCTCTTTCGCGGTGTCATGCATAAATTTTCCGTGCCGCACACATTCAATAGTCAGAAAATCGGTTACTTCGGCAAGCAGAGTGTTCAAGAGTTTTTTCTTTGTTTCCACATCAAAAGTAGCAGACATGGTAAATTGGCGATATCCTAAACGGTTGAGTTCTTTTAAGGTATCAACCACGCCGTCATAAAGCGGCCGATTGCTAAAAAAGCTAAAGTCCTCACAAAAATCTTTATCCATCTGCACACCTAGAGTTGGGTGGGTTTTGAGTTCTAAAGCCCCATATTTAGGGTCGATAGGCAAAACTTTAGGAAGATCCTCCCATTTGAGGCCTTTGTAAGATTCTGCATATTTCGGGTGCTTGGTCAGAAAGTTAAAATAGGCAAAATTGAGATTGGCTAAAACACCGTCCACATCCCAAAAAATATTTTTTATTATCAGCTTAGTCATCAAAATCTCCAAGTGCTCTCAGGGTGTCACAAAAACAAATTAATGTCAATCACGGAAGAAGATAGGAGAACAATAAAAAATCCGCCCATCATGGGCGGATTTTGTAAAAGGCAGAGAATTTATTTGAAAACCCAGCCGAGTTCGCAACCTTGAGCAACACATTCTTGGCAGTTTTCAGCTTCTCCGAAGTTATAGGTAATTTCGAGTAAAGAATTTCCCCAGTTTTGCTCAGAAAGATATTTACAGGCATCTAAAGGCACGTCAGAATAAACAATCATAAACATTTTTGCATACCCCATAACACCGACAACACCTCCAAAAGGATTAACGATTTGCGCCTCTGCGAGCATGTCATCGGGAACAGCATCGGCTTCCACAACAAACGCAGCAGAAAGCCCATCATAAGAAGCTGAATTTTTAAAAAGTTCGTGAATATTTGCTTGCAACATAGCAATTTGGTCGACAGTCTTGTTGGCTTTATATTTTTCCATAGCCTTAGAATAGCCAGAAATAAGGGCAATACTCAAGATTGAAGCAACTATAATGCCAAAATATGCAATAAGGAACCATTTTCCTTGTTTTACATAAGTGGGATCTTCGCTTACAGGCTCTCCAAACTTCGTGTCATCGCTGCTTTTTTTACAAGTAAGATAAAGAAGATAAAAAGAATAAATTACAGTAGTCATAACGGCAAGGATATAAAGAACAGAGAGCAAAACAACATCTTTTCCGGCATAACCACTCATAGCCGCACAAACAAAAGAAAGAACAATAAGGAGAATTGCCCCCCAAAACCACCAAAAACTTCTGCCCACATCATGCAGTCTGCGAGAGGTCAGGGCAAGAGAAGGAAATATAGTTGCCAAACCATACAAGCCGCTCAAGATGGATATTGGGCTCCATAGTGCGGCAAAAATTGATAAGACAAAAGTAACAGCCAAATCAATAAGCTTAAAACCCCAGAAATCATAACGCGTTGCACGGCCGGAGAATTTAAAATAATTTTTAAAAGCGCCACCATAAGCGCGCAAGATAGTTTTTGAATTTTCCATGAAACACCCCTCGTAAAAGTTGTTGAGATAGCGATAGGGTAAAATAAAAGTTTGCTAATGTAAAGAGAATAAACAAAAAAACCGCGTCCTGAAAACAGGCTGCGGTCTTGTTGTTTAATTGGTGGAGGCTGGAGGAAGAAAAACAACCGTTGCTCCGGTTGTTTTTCAACGACAGGCGACAGTTTGTTAGCGAGCCAAGCAAGCGTGAGCGCCTCTTGGCAAGCGTTACAAACCGAGTGACCGACGCGCACTTAGCGAACCGAAGGAAGCTTAGTAAGCTAGACGAACCTTGGTTCGAACCCGACATTACCTAAACCAATAAAAAAAAGGCCTCCATAAAGGAGACCCTTCTTTATTGGTAGGCGCGTGGGGGTTCGAACCCCAGACCCACTGATTAAGAGTCAGTTGCTCTACCAACTGAGCTACGCACCCATAACCTTGACAGTGGGGAATATAGACTCTATTTTTTTTAATTGCAACAACTTTTTTACTAAAAAAATAACCTTGCCAAAGTATATAAATGATATAAACTCGTAAACAGTATTAACCAAAGGAGAAATAAGTATGAAAAAACGTATTTTCTTAAGCCTGTTGGCAATAATCGTCATTGCCGTGGCAATTACTTGGATGTCTTTAGAGTCTATTGTTAAAGGTGTTGTTAATAAATTTGGTTCACAAGTTACCGGCACTGAAGTCAAACTCGAGGGCTTTAATCTCTCTCCCTTTGACGGCACCGCATCAATCAAAGGCTTGACGGTTGCAAACCCCGAAAACTACAAAAATCCATACTTGCTTTCTCTGAATGGCATCTCGGTCAAATTAGATGTTAAAAGCCTGATGAGTGACACAATCGTCATTGAAGATATCACCGTAGATAAACCGGTTATCACCTATGAAATGTTGTCTATCAGCCAAAACAACATCAAACAGCTCCAAAGCAACATCAGCAAAAACACCGCCTCAGCAGAAAAAGCTCAAACTGCCAAGGATGAAAAAGGAGAAAAAGACAACTCAGCTTCAGCCAAAAAAGTCATCATTAAAAAACTCACGGTTAAGGCCGGGGAGTTAAAAGCCGCAGCTAATGTCGGTGGAGAAGAAAACTCTATAGACGTTGTCTTGCCAGAAATTGTCCTCACCGACATTGGTGGACAAGACAAGGGTGAAAGCATTGTCGCCTCCATCTCCAAAGTATTAAACAAAATACTCTCAACCGCTTCTCAAACAGTTGTCAAAAGCGGCCTAAGTGACCTGAAAAACGTCGCCAAGAAGAACCTCGATAATGTTGTCGGTGGCGTCAAAGACAAAGTAAAAAGCTTTGGAATTTTCGGAAACTAAAGATACTTACCAAGTTAAAGCCCCGTTTTTTAGAAAGCGGGGCTTTTTTCTATCTCAAATATTTTTGAGTGATTCCCGGCGTTAAAATCTGCGGCAATATCTTATAGTCGGAACTTTTGCCATCATAGTAAACATAAAGCGGAATAGAGTTGCGCCCATAACTTTCCAAGGCCTTGGCAATCATCTGATCATTATTGGTCCAATCAGCCCTAAACAAGACAATTCCTTTTTCTGAGGCCAGAGCGGCAAAATCAGATGTTTCCAGTGTTGAACGCTTATTCATCAAACACGTAAGGCACCACTTGGCAGTAAAATCAATAAACACAGGCTTTTGGTTTTCAACCAGAGAAGATACTTCAGCGGCATTATAGGGACGCCAATTCACCTCTGAGATTTGTTCGGGCTTTATTTGGTGATAAAGTATCCAAGAAAGCCACAAAGCGGTCAAAAACACAGGAATGGCAAAGATTTTTTTCAAAATATCCATCCATTTTCCGGGTTTGGGTAAAATTTTATGAATAGCCTTCGGAAACAACCCGGCCAAGGCAAAGGGCAGAGCATATCCCAAACCAAGAGCCAAAAAGATTGGATAATAGGCGTAAACGGGGGCGCTCAAAGTATAACCAATGGCGATTCCCATAAAGGGAGCAGTGCAGGGGCTGGCTATCAACACAGCCAAAAAGCCGGTCATAAAAGAGTTTATCAGATGATTCCTAAAAGACATTCTGCCCGCCTTGTTAGCCAAAGGATTGGGAATGGAAACAAGGTCAAAAAGCATCAATCCGATAATCAAAAACAAGACAGCCATTGCCGCCACAAACCAAGGTGACTGGAGCTGAAATCCCCAGCCGATATTTTCACCGTTTTGCCTCAACAACAGCAAAATAGTCGCGGCAATCAGAAAAGAAACAACCACGCCGAGCGTGTAGAACAAAGCCTCCATTCTATTTTTCTTTTTATTATAAGAAGTCTGAGAAAGAGAGATAACCTTAATTGCCAAAATCGGAAATATGCAAGGCATGGCATTCATGATAACTCCGCCGGCAAAAGCCGTCAAGAGAACCAGCCATAGACTTGGCTGGGGTAGAGTCTCAACTTCAGGCAAAAACCAACTTTCAGCTTCCTTAAGCGTTATATTCCAATCAGATGTTGGCAACTGCTCCATGGCAGAAACCGGGAGCTTCAAAACAAAGGTTCTCTGCTCGGGCACACATTCGTCACAGCAGGCAAGCCATTTGATTTTCACTTCCAATTCTGCGCGTTCCAAAGTTGTTGTATCCGGGTGAATAATCGCCTGATAATAGGCCGTGTCACCATAACCTCTTTGGATGATGTCATCACTTTTGAACTCCTCATCACGGCTCCAACCAAGCTCGCTGACTTCATAGCCCAGTGGTAGTTTCCACTCCACCTTGGTCGGCATACCGATTTCGCCGGGATTTTGGCTAAAGATATGCCACCCCGGCGCCATTTTGAATTTGAGCAACACGCCAAGATTTTGGTTTGGATGAACAGCATCATATTGGGTATGAAAACTGACTTTTACCTTGTCTGTAAGCTGCTCTTGCACCAAGGCAAAAGAATTTGGGACAGCAAAAAGAACAGAAAAGATAAATAACAGTGCCGCAAGCTTAAATTTTGGCATTACCTGGAACCTTTTTTAGCAATAACAAAGGCATAATAAGCCGTAGAGATAACAACCAAAGATTTAACAATGCACCAACACCCCAAAATAAGAGCAATCGGTACAAACCAGACCGGCACCAGACATAAGATAACCAAAGCGGCCAGTGTTTCGGCACCCTGAGCCAAACCGCCCAAATAGAAGGGAGATTCTTGCAACATCTCATCAGAGTTTTTGCCTTTCCCGTAGGCTACAACGGCATAAGCAAGCATAGCCGCAGCCGAGGCCGTAAAACCAAACAACAAAAAAGCGGCCGAGGTTGCATTTTGCGGCTGCGCCAAAGCAAAGCCGAAAATAACCGCGGCATAGAAGATATAATCAAGACAAGCATCCAGAAACACGCCAAATTCTGTTTTGCCGTTGATTTTTGCAACAGCGCCGTCCAAAGCATCGCACCAACGGTTGAGAAGAATGCATACAAGCGCCCAGAAATACATGTTGAGAGCCAAGAAATTAACGGCAAACATACCTATGATAAAACCGGCAATGCTGATAACATTGGCAGATACACCGGCTTTGGCCAGTTTTCTGCCGCTGTCAGCCACAAAAGATCTAAAGCAAGCCACACCTGAACAGAGATGTGTTTTATTATATTGTGAGCGAAGACGATTAACGATTGATTCGAATTTGTTTTGCATATTATAATCCCTCTTATGATTGACTTTATACGTATCATAACGTATTTTTCATCAGATGTAAGAACTAACTTCAACTTATAAAGAAGAATATGCGTATTTTAAAATATATTTCAATAATCTTTCTGTTGGTGGCACTGGCCGTATTTCTGCGCAGCACCTTTTCAGACTACCAGGAATTCGGCGGCAAAGCTTTTAATACCTATTACAAAATAAAGATTCGCACTTCCGTTGCAGACAAAAGCCTGCCGGAGCAAGTTGCAAAGATACTGCAAGATGTTGATGCCAAGATGTCTGTTTTTAGAGAGGATTCGGAAATAAGCAGACTAAACAGAGCCAGCGCCGGAGAAGATTTTGCACTCTCTGATGATTTATCAAAAGTTCTAAAAACAGCAAAAAGAATAAATAAAGAAAGCAATGGTGCTTTTGACCCCGCCGTTGCTCCGTTGATTGACTTGTGGGGATTTGGCCCAGGACATGAATTTAGAGCTCCGAGCAAACAAGAATTATCCGCCGTTAAAGCCTACAGTGATTTCAGAAAGCTTAACTTTTCAAAAGACTATAAAAACGTTATTAAAAAAGACGGCAGAACTTCGCTAAATTTATCTGCCATAGCCAAAGGCTACGCGGTAGATAAGGTTGCAGAAAGCCTGGATAATCTTGGCTTTAGGGACTATATTGTAGAAATCGGCGGAGAGCTACGCTTATCAGGCAAGAGAGATGAGGAGGGCAACCTCTGGAATATCGGCATTGGCGTTCCTCTAAGACACTATAAAGGCAATGCCTTGGTCATGGAGATTTCAGACTACGCGGTTGCCACCTCAGGAGATTATCGAAATTTTATAGAAGAAGACGGAAAAGTATTCTCGCACACAATCTCGCCGCAAACCGGACAACCGGTAAAAAACGATTTAGCCTCAGTCACGGTTTTTGCCCCCACTTGCATGGAGGCAGATGCCTATGCCACGGCAATTATGGCCATGGGAAAGCAAAAAGGCTTAGAGCTGGCAAACAAAATAAAACTACCGATAATTTTGTTTACGCATAACCCCAAAAGAGGTTTTGATATGGAAAGCTCCAAGCAGGCCCAACAACTGATAGGATTAGGACATGGAAACGATTAAGCACGAAGGAGAAGTCGTTTTTCAAAAAGGCAACATCATCGGCGTCAAGATATCCAGACAGTCGGCTTGCAGCCAATGTGTGGCCAAAGATAGCTGCGGGCTTATAAATAGTCAAGCCAAAGTCATAGAAATCAGCGATGATGCTAATCGGCAGTTCACGCCGGGAGAAATTGTCACCGTCA